>JBAVZU010000165.1:0-5869 GCA_049588915.1 Candidatus Sulfotelmatobacter sp. | reverse complement strand
GTTTTAATCATTGTAAATGGGAAGGTGCCAGGCCACCGTGGTCATTCTTGTGAAAAGCTCTCTTTGTACAACCCCATCTTCTTGATGTATTCCGCCACGCTGGGCTCCACGAAGCGGTGAAGCGACTTGCCAGCAGCGGCGGCTTTGCGAATGGATGTAGAAGAAATCGGCTGGTAAACCTCACTCAAAAGATGAATGGTCACTCCATTTAACACCAAATCTCCGCTGGCTGCCTGCTTTTCAAACGGTCGAGTAGCTTCGGCCCGTGGACGCAGGCTCGCTGGCAAAGCGTTGGCGACATCGGCCAAAGAATAACCGGGCCGGCTCGCAACCAGAAATATGCACTCACGAAACAGCTCCTCGGCTTGATACCACTTGGCGATGTCAGCGAAGGCGTCGATGCCCATGAGCAGGAATAACCTGTCCGCTTTGTTGAACGACTGTTTGATTCGCCTGACCGTGTCAATGGTGTAGTTCGGTTTCAGCTCTCGCCCTTTGCCCTTTTTGATTCGCAAAGTGTCAGGATCAAAATCTTCCGGCGCTTCCAACAACGAAGGGATGAAGTCTTTCTCCTGCACAGTGGCGAGAGCAGTCATCGCGTAGCGCAGAGGAAAAGGCGATAAAGGCTGACGCTGCTTGTGTGGTGGAATATTCGCGGGTACAAACAAAATCCGGCCAAGCTTGCAGCGCTCTCGCGCGGCGCGCGCCAGCGCCAAATGCCCGAGATGGGTGGGATCGAAGGTTCCGCCGAATAATCCAATATTCATCGCGGCTAGTGTCTTCGTTTCCAGCCTCAGTTGGCAAGTCGAACTTTTAGCATGAAAAAACTTCGCGAATGCCGCCCAACCGTTCACTGTCTGTTTGGCCAAAATTCATCTCCCAAACAAATCCGGCCTTGAGCATTTAAGGTGAACTCATGTAATCTGGCGCAGCACAGAACGCGCCAGTAAGGTCTTGACATGCGAGTAACCCTCCCCCTACTTCGCATCCAACCGGCCCGTGCGCCTATTTTGCGCTATGGTGTCGCCCTCCTCAGCACAACTCTGGCACTGATCCCGGCGTTATTGCTTCCCAACATTACGGAGAGCCGACTGGCTGTCTTCGCCGTCGCCGTGATGGTGAGTGCCTGGTACGGAGGGTGGAAGCCGGGGCTCGTCGCTACCTCATTCGCGATAACCGTGAGTGCGTACTTTTCATTTTATTCTGAGCAGACCCCGGCACAATTCCGTTCCACCATGATGCGGCTGGCACTGTTCGTAGTGCTGGCGGCTTTGATCTGTTGGCTCAATGCCGCTCTTCGCGCGGTTCAGGAGAGCCTGCGCCGCTCCGAGGTGAACTTTCGGTCGCTGGTCACCAACGCGCCATACGGCATCTGCCGCTGTGATTCCGCGGGCCAACTGCTTGATGTAAATCCTTCGCTACTGGATACGCTGGGATACTCCTCTGCGGCCGATCTGGTGGGAAAACATCTGGGAGGACTTTATACAGACACAAATCAGTGGTTCGAACTGGCCGACTACCTGCGCGGCGCCGCACCCTTCACCGGCTTGATTGCGCAATGGAAGCGCAAAGACGGGTTGAGTGCGGAAGTTCGAGTTTCCGGCCGCGCCGTCTCTTATAGTGACAAGGAAAGAGCCTTCGAGCTGTTTGCCGAGGATGTGACCGAGCGGCGCGCGCTGGAGCAGCAACTCCGGCAATCTCAAAAAATGGAGGCCGTGGGAAGGCTTGCAGGTGGCATCGCCCACGATTTCAACAATCTGCTAATGGTGATCTCCGGCTATTCGGAATTTCTGCTCGATCGTCTCGGCCCCGACCCCGAGCTTCGCGCTCCGGCGCAGGAGATTGCCGGCGCAACGCAACGCGCATCAGCCCTCACCCGCCAACTTCTCGCCTTCAGTCGCAAGCAGATGCTCGCCCCGAAGATTCTCGATCTGAACGAAGTCGTCACAGAAAACTTGAAGATGCTTACGCGCGTAATCGGCGAGGATATTGATCTAGCAATGGTGCCCGCACCCAAACTGGGGGCGGTACGAGCCGATGCCGGCCAAATTGATCAAGTCATCATAAATCTGGCGGTCAATGCACGCGATGCCATGCCCGCCGGTGGCAAGCTCACGATCGAGACGTCAAACGTTTCCCTCGATGAGGATTATGCCCGGTTCCACGCTCCGCTCCGGCCGGGCGACTATGTAATGTTGTCTATCAGCGATACCGGCCTTGGCATGGACTCAGAAACCCAGTCCCACATCTTTGAGCCCTTCTTCACGACCAAGGGCCCGAAAGGAACCGGGTTGGGTTTGTCGACGGTTTACGGCATTATTAAGCAAAGCGGCGGTTATATCTGGGTGTACAGCGAACCTGGCAAAGGCACGACTTTCAAAATATATTTTCCTCGTGTCGCGGAACGAGTGGAAGCCGCCCACGTCGTCTCCACAGCAGCAGAGTTTGCTTTCACTGAGCCGGGGACCGAAACCATTCTGCTGGTCGAAGACGAAGTCAATCTGCGCAATCTGGCCCGCCAGTTTATGGAGAAGCAAGGTTACAACGTGATCGAAGCGCCGGATGGAGCTGTGGCCATGCAGATCGCGGTCGCGCACGCGGGCGTTATTCATCTGCTTTTAACCGATGTGATTATGCCCGGGATGAATGGCCGCGAACTCGCGCAGCGGATTTCCGAAATTCGTCCCCAGACGAAGATTCTTTACATGTCCGGTTATACAGAGAATGTGATTGGCCATAACGGCATGCTGGACGCGGGTGTCCACCTGCTCCAGAAACCTTTCACCTTGCGTGACCTCAAAAGCAAAGTTCGTGAAGTACTGGATTCAAGCCCGAGTGGCCTGGAGGATAATATGCCGGTTCGTACAGTTCGCGCTTCAGCTGCGCAGGGACGGGAACAGACGCCTCTATCGCGCGCACCACGCTTCCAATTGCACCTGCCTCTGAAATACCGCCGGTTGGACGAACAGAAATGGCACGAAGGCGAAACCAGAAATATCAGTCGCTCGGGATTGTTGTTCCAGGCGGAGGATTTTCTTCAACCTAATATCCAACTGGAAATCAATCTTGTGCTGCCGGCCGAGATCGCCGGGCTTTCCCCCACAGAAGTAGTTTGTCGTGGGCAAATTGTGCGGACGGTGAAATCCGCCGCGGAAGAATTGCCGCCCGCCCTGGCGGCGAAGATTCTGCAATATCACTTTCAGCACGGAGCGCAATTGCCGAGGGCATAAAGTGAAATGGCGCGATCAGACGGCTTGGCTGTCTGCGGTCTGGGCCTTCTGCACGGCTCGCCCGCGCAGAGCATCCACTTCCTTGGCCATCGCGTACTTCAGCTCGTCGATCCCTTTGCCGGTCACGGCTGAAATCTCGTAAAGCTTCAGCTTGCGCTTCTTGCAATAGCGTTTAAGCGCAGCCACTTTGTCTTTGTTGGCGACGTCGATTTTTGAGGCCACCAGGATCATCGGCTTGTCTTCCAGGTGAGCGCCGAAGCTCCTCAGTTCCCCAAGAATCACTTCCACATCCTTCACGATGTCAGGACGGCCACTGGCGTCGGATACATCCACCAGGTGAACCAGCAAACGCGTACGCTCGATGTGCCGCAAGAACTGAGTGCCCAGTCCTGAGCCCACGTGCGCACCTTCGATCAAGCCGGGAATATCCGCCACCACAAAGCTGATCTCATTGTTCAGGTCGCCCACCGCGACCACGCCGAGATTGGGCTCGAGGGTGGTAAACGGATAATCCGCAATCTTGGGGCGCGCCGCCGAAATTCGTGAAATCAGCGTTGATTTCCCGACGTTCGGATATCCCACAAGCCCCACATCCGCCAGCAATTTCAGCTCAAGGCGATAATTGTGTTCCTCTCCGGGGCGTCCCGGCTCATGCTCGCGGGGAGCCTGGTGCACGGAAGTAGCAAAGCGCGCATTGCCCCGTCCACCAAGACCGCCACGAGCGATCACCATGCGTTGATCGGGCCCGGAAAAATCAAACACTTTCTCTCCTGTCTCTTCGTCGTACACGATCGTTCCCACAGGGACTTTCAGGATTACGTCTTCCCCTTCGCGTCCGGTCTTATTCGATCCCTCACCGTGACGTCCGCGCTCCGCCTTGTACTCCGGATTGAAGCGGAAATGGACCAGCGTGTTATGGCGCTCACTGGATTCCATAATCACATCGCCGCCCTTGCCGCCGTCGCCGCCCGAGGGTCCGCCTCGTGGAACAAACTTCTCCCGGCGAAAGGCCATGCACCCATTGCCGCCATCTCCCGCCTTCACGCGAATTTTTGCTTCATCGACAAACATGTTCAAGCCAGAAAGACCAGAAAGACCAAAACAAAAGCCTCGTCCCGAAGGCGAGGCTCAAGGCGCGTCACAGCTCATCGCGGCCGCTAAAGCACCCTTGCCGGTTCCGCAGATGGGCGCGGCTTAGTCCAACACTTCCATCGGTTCGACCATTACGAACTTGCCCATCGAACCCTTGTTCAAGAACTTGATCCGCCCCGTAACCTTGGCAAAAAGCGTGTCATCTTTGCCGCGGCCCACGTTAAGGCCGGGTTTTACCCGTGTCCCACGCTGCCGCACAATGATGGTTCCGCCGGGCACCAGTTGCCCGCCGAATGCTTTGAATCCAAGCCGCTGCGCGTTTGAGTCGCGGCCGTTTCGCGATGTTCCCTGCCCTTTTTTATGTGCCATGGATAAACTCTCAGCTCTCAGTTCTTTGAAAGTAACGCCGGCAGTTTGGCCGGATGTTGCCAGAGATTGCTACCCTGACAAATTATTTCTTCTTCTTTGCCGCAGTCTTTTTGGCCGCGCTCTTTTTCGGAGCGGCTTTCTTCTTTGCGTGCGGCTTAGTCGCGTGTCCAGCAACGCTGGCTGCCGCGGAGTCAGTCTCGTGCTCGTCAGCCGCCGCAGCCTTCTTCACTTTCGGCTGCTTTTTCTGCACTTCCGGAGCCTTAAAGCTTTGACCGTCGAACGCAATCTCGGTGATCCGCACCGCCGTGTAGGACTGCCGGTGCCCTCGCAGCTTTTTATACTGCTTCTTCCGCTTGTAGTGGAAAACTAAAATTTTCGGGCTGCGGCCCTCTTCGAGTACCTCGCCGACAACCTTCGCTTCCGATTCAGGTTTGCCGATCTTTCCTTCACCGCCCGACACGGCCAGTACGTCGGGAAAGTTGACGTGACCGTCGGTTCCCGTAGCCAGCTTCTCTACTCGAATCACATCTCCGGGCGCCACCCGGTATTGCTTTCCACCGGCGCGGATGACCGCGTACATACGTCTGCCTCCATCAAGATATCGTGAAGTCGGTTCAACAGGCGCGCTTCCCGCGCGCACAATATCACGCCCGTGCCATTGAACATTCCGTGCTTGCTGTGTTTTCCGCCGCGGCGCTTCAGCAGCCAAGGCAGGCGTCCCCAGAACGGGTCGGCGAGTACAGGCAAACTCAACTATTTTAGCGTGCGTTATGGAGAACGGTCAATGCACGCTTGGCGCATTCCAGATCCTTATGCGAGAATTCCGCGAACTCGGAGGATACGAATGAAACCCCTCTTTAATCTACTCTTGTGCTTATTCACCCTGGCACTCTCCAGCGTCGCAGCTCCGCCCAAGACTGCGGCCAACAAATCATCGGCCGGTCTGGCACCGGACAAGGCCTATATGCAGAAAATCTGGGACGGCTGGTCGACTCTCGACCCGGCGAACGTAGCTAGGTACTACGCTACCGGTCCTCACACTTTCTTTGAGATCGCACCTTTGAAATACAACAGCTGGGATGAATACGAAAAGGGCGTGAAAGGCGTGCTGGCCGGCTACCAGAGCGCAAAGTTTACTGTGAACGACGACGCTGCCAATCATCCCCACGGCGACCTGG
>JBAVZU010000164.1:0-1714 GCA_049588915.1 Candidatus Sulfotelmatobacter sp. | reverse complement strand
GAGCAACTGCAAGCGATGCGCGATTTTTTCAGGCGACGGCTTGATCGTCACTCCGCGTATAACCCGCGCAGAGAAGCGTGGACAAAGCTGCGGCTCTTCTACCTGGATGGGAAACTCCGCGTTGGCCTTGATCGGCGGCAGGTTTGAATCAATTGGTTTCAGAGGTAGGTCATAAATCGCCGCCGCCTCCCGGGCCACGCCATAATGGTTCATCGCGTCCGGCCGATTGGTGCCAATCTCCATCTCGAACACGGTGTCCGGTCCAGAGCCGCTGATACCCTCGACCGCGATTCCAACCGCAGTCAGGTCGTCAGCCAACCGCCGGTCATCGACGGTGAGATCGACAAACTCCCGAACCCATTGTGGAGAAAGTTTCATAAAACAACAGTTTCCCCTTTTGCTCTTAGCCTTTAGCCAAATGACAAGAGCTGATAGCCCAGAGCCTCTATGCAAACTGCTGCAGGAACCGAACATCCCCCTGAAAGAACAGCTGAATGTCATCCACGCCATACTTCAGCAACGCGATCCGGTCTGCGCCCACGCCAAAGGCGAATCCGGAAACCTTTCGCGGGTCATAGCCGTTATCTTTCACAAACTCGAACACGTTGGGATCGACCATGCCGCAGCCCAGAATTTCGATCCACCCAGTCTGCTTGCAGGGACGGCAGGGGTCACTGCCGCGCTTCCCGCTGCCACCGCAAATGAAGCACGAAACATACATCTCCGCGCTCGGCTCGGTGAATGGAAAAAACGACGGACGGAAACTCGTCTTCACGTTCGAGCCAAAAAATTCTTTCATCGCGTGATCGAGCGTTCCCTTTAAATCGCCGAACGTAATGTTGGTGTCAACCGCGAGGCCTTCGATCTGGTGAAACATCGGCGAATGGCTCGCGTCCGGAGGGTCGTTGCGGTGCACCGTCCCGGGAATCACAATGCGAATCGGCGGCCGCATCTTCTCCATTGTCCGAATCTGCACCGGAGAAGTATGTGTGCGCAGCAGCAACCGCTCGCGCTGTGATTTGTCCTGTTGCCCTGCGAGGAACAATGTATCCTGCGTATCCCGCGCCGGATGGTTTGGCGGAAAATTCAATGCTTCGAAGTTGTAGTAGTCCGTTTCGACGACTGGCCCCTCGGCAACCGAGTAGCCCAGCTTCTGAAAAACGCGAACCATCTCGTTCGTCGTCTTGATGACAGGATGTTCCGCGCCAATCGGACGGCGGACACCAGGGAGGGAGATGTCGACGTGCTCGGCGAGGGATGTCCCAACGTTTGCCACCGGTGCAAAATTCCTCCCCTCAGCAAGACAGTCCTCGATGTGCTTCTTAAGCCGATTGACCGCCAGACCAGCGTGGCGTTTCGCCTCCCTGGGCGCGGCTTTTAGCCACAAATCCGCGAGCTGCTTGTTGACGATCCCATTCTCCCGTCCGAGCCAGCGCACACGGAGAGCCTGGAGTGCAGCATCGTCGTGCGCCGACGAGAATTCATGGTCGAAGGCGGATTGCGCCACGATTCTCGCGTGTCTTATTGTCGGGGCTAAATAGTTGTCCAGCGGTTGTGGTGAATATTTCACGGTAAAGTTTCTCGAAGTGTCATCCTTCTATGAAAACGGGCGCACCTGTCCGTAGGTATTTTTGGCGGCGATGCGGACAGGCTTCTATTCGTGCTCGAGGCACATAAGGTTTGTCCGGACTCCGCCGCTCCATCTGAGCGTCGC
>JBAVZU010000163.1:0-3221 GCA_049588915.1 Candidatus Sulfotelmatobacter sp. | reverse complement strand
GATTACTGGGCGCTGCATTGATGGCGACTGCTCCAAACTGAAACGCATATCCAACCGCGTAATAGGCCAGAAAAGCAAAGACGTAGGCCGCGAAATTCAGCATCATTAAATGTGCGGCATTCTTCTTCCGCACCAGCCCGCAAGTGAGCAGGGCGAAACCTGCCTGCATGAACAGGACCAGGTAGCCGGTGTTCAGAGTCCAGGCAAAATTCGTCGCAACGCGAACATGGCCCACGCCGTCAGCGAGCTTTACCGCAAGCGGTTCTTTGGCCGCCTGGGCCTCGTATTCATCGAAGGCCTTCTTACTGGCGGCGTAGTCAGGAGCGGTCTTGTCCGTTGGCTCAGGGACCACAAAGGGATTGCCGGCAGCATCCACTACGGCGCTCTTGTCTCCCGTTGCCGTTCCAGACGGATCGGGTTTCGGCCCATCATCGCCAAAGCACGAGGCTGTTAGTCCCGCCACCACTCCAACGATTAGAATCATGGCTGCAAGAGCCGTTCTCAACGACAGGCGCAGGGAGTGCCCGTCGACTCGCTTTCTCATGTTTGCTTGCTCCTGTTTCGAAGGCGTGAGTAATTCTTGGTGGCCGTAAGCCTGCTGGAAAAGATTCGCAAATGGCAATGCGACCGCACTCCTGAATCTTGGAGGGAAGGGCTGACCCAGGAAAGAGCCGGCTCCGATGAACGTCATTCCGTTCCATCGCAGTCCTCTCCCTAATCCGCAGACGATAAATCGAGGTATGCAATGAGTCCAATTCAAATTTCTTCTAGCGCCCATCAAAGTGTCAAATTAAGGATTCCGAGCAGCTCCAACACCCCCGCGTTAGGCCTACAGAATTCTCTCGTGGGCGTAGCCGGCTGCCGATAAGGTGGTAAGCAATTCGGCAATATGCGCGGGCCCTCGGGTTTCCATGGTGATGTCAATAGCGGTGTCGCCTAGGTTGACGCCGTGATAGGCGCGGTCATAGGCGGTCTCCACGATGTTGGCGCGAAGGTCTGCCAGAATTCCAGTGAGCCGGTGCAACGCGCCGGGATAATCTGGCAGATGGACACGCAAACGCACGAGCCTGCCATCTTTCACCAAGCCGCGCTCGATGATTCGTGAGAGCAGGGTGACATCAATGTTGCCTCCACAAACCAGCACGGCAACCTTCTTGCCTTCCAATGGCAGTTTATGATTTAACAATGCAGCGATGGACGCTGCGCCAGCGCCTTCCGCCAGTGTTTTCTCCCGCTCCAAAAGCAGCAAAATGGCATTGGCGATCTCTTCTTCTTCGACAGTGACAATGTCGTCCACATATTTCTGAACCAGCGGAAATGTCCGTTCGCCGGCTCGCCGCACGGCGATGCCGTCGGCGATCGTTGTGGCGGACTTGAGAGTGACCGGGCTGCCTTGCGCCACTGCCGCTTTCATGGAGGGGAGTTTCGCAGGCTGCACTCCAAAAACCCGGACCGTCGGATTCGTTTCCTTCACTGCACAAGCGATGCCGCCGATCAAACCGCCTCCACCGATGGGTGCGACGATCGCCTCGATGTCAGGCTGCTGCGCCAGAATTTCCAGCCCCAAGGTGCCTTGTCCAGCGATAACTTCATCGTCGTCGAAGGCGTGGATGAGAGTGAGATGGTGCTGCCGGCTTTGCTTAACTGCTTCTTCATATGCCTCATCGTAGTTCGTGCCGTGTAGAACGACTTCCGCTCCATAAGCGCGCGTCGCCGACACTTTGGTGAGCGGCGTGGGCAAGGGCATATAGATGAGAGCCTTGATTCCATGGCGCCCGGCATGATAGGCAACTCCCTGCGCATGATTACCAGCCGATGCAGCAATCACACCGTTGGACCGCTCCTCGGCAGTAAGCGTGAGCAACTTGTTTAGGGCGCCCCGCTCCTTGAAAGCTCCGGTGCGCTGCTGATTGTCGAGTTTAAGGAAGATCTCGTTCTTCGTGAGGATCGAAAAAGATTCCGAGCGCGTGCAGGGAGAAATGCGGATAGCTTCGCGTATCCGGCCCATCGCCGTCTGAACATCCTGGATTCCAATCATAGGAGCGCAGTTATCTTACTGAGTGCGCGCTGTGGACGATAGTCACAATCATGAGGCGACTGCTTGGGCTGCTGACGCCAACGTAGTGGAACGCACGGACGCGGATCTGAGGTAGGTGTCGACGGCTGCCGCGGCTTTGCGTCCCTCGGAGATGGCCCATACCACGAGCGATTGACCTCGCCGCATATCGCCTGCCGCAAAAACCCCCGGCACAGAAGACATGTAGTTTTGATCTGTCGCCACATTCCCACGCGGATCGAGAACCACGCCTAGTTGTTCAATCATTCCATTTCGAACTGGACCCAGAAAGCCCATCGCGATGAGCACCAGGTCTGCGTCCATCGCGAAGTCGCTGCCTGGAATCGGTTCGAACTTTGGCGGAGGGCCGACGCGGACGGCATGTAACTGTTTAACAATTCCAGCCTCGCCCGTAAATTTCGTAGTCGCCATGCTCCAATCGCGAATGCCGCCTTCTTCATGCGCCGCTTCGGTTCGGAGTTGCATCGGCCACAGCGGCCAAGGAGTGAGCGGCGATCGCTCATCTGGCGGCTTTGGCATGATCTCGAACTGGTGCACTGACAGCGGTTTTTGCCTATGGCATGTGCCCAGGCAGTCGGCGCCAGTGTCACCCCCTCCAATAATGATTACTCGCTTTCCTGCAGCCAGAATTGCAATTTCTGCTGCAACTTCGTCCCCGAGGCAACGCCGGTTCTGCTGCGGTAAATACTCCATCGCAAAATGGATTCCCTTCAGTTCGCGTCCCGGAATCTTAAGATCGCGTGGCTGTTCGGATCCACCTGCGAGCACGATCGCATGGAAGTTCCGCCGCAGTTCCTCGATCGAAACATTTTTCCCAACTTCCGCGCCAGTGATGAACTGCACACCTTCGCCCGACATCTGCTCGAGGCGGCGATCTATGATGTGCTTTTCCAGCTTGAACTGAGGAATGCCATAGCGCAGCAATCCTCCGACACGGTCCGCCTTTTCATACACGACAACGCCGTGTCCCGCTCGGCATAGCTGTTGCGCCGCTGCCAGTCCGGCCGGCCCGGAACCTACGATTGCGACCTTTTTGCCGGTACGATGCTTCGGCGGTTCGGGACGAATCCAGCCTTCGCGAAATCCACGTTCAACGATACTTTTTTCGTTTTGCTTGATCGTTACCGCAGGTTGATTGATACCC
>JBAVZU010000162.1:0-1772 GCA_049588915.1 Candidatus Sulfotelmatobacter sp. | reverse complement strand
GCTTGCCCTAGTTGCCAGGCGTCATAATTACCGCCGCCGGGGTGGAATTCCGGGGCTTGGCCAAATCCCATGGCATACGCTCGATAATTAAGATTATTTCCATGTGCTCCACCGTAGCGAACTCCGCTTTCGTTTTGAGCGATATTTCCACCGCTCGTGGACGCGTAGGTTCCGCGAGTATCCTTGGCGTTCTTAGTAATAATGTTGATCACGCCATTGACCGCGTTCGATCCCCAGATCGTTCCCCCGGGACCCCGAATCACTTCAATACGCTCGACGTCATCGAGCAAAACATTCTGTACGTCCCAGTACACACCGGCATAGAGAGGTGTATAGACGCTTCGGCCATCGATCAATACCAACACCGCTTTTGAGAAACCACTCCCAAGTCCACGGATATTCACGGACCACTCATTGGAGTTGATTCGTGCTACTTCCACCCCCGGTACAAGACGCAGTACGTCCGGAATGCTGGTGGCCCCGGAACGGCGAATGTCGTCCTGAGTGAGAACGAAAACTGCCGCTGAGGTCTTCCAGATCTTCTCTGGTTCCTTCGATGCCGTCGTTACTTCGACATTGCCGAGTTCCGCCAGACTCAATTGTTTGAGGGGCGCCCCGTTCGCTTGGTCTTCTTGCGGTGCGGCGAGACTCTGATTGAGCAGTCCTGTGAGGACGAACACAGCGATGAGAGCAACACGCTGAACTCTCACTGCCTGCCGTGCCCCTGCGTTAGGCGTGACTCCAATTGCGCCATGCCTGACGCGAGATAGCGACGTGCTCAAGACTGGCCTCATGTTCTGAAAACACTCCTATTCTTAACTGTTCGCACCTGCAGCCGCCGCTCCGCGAGAGAGGAAATCTGCCGTTCCAGTCCTGGCCAACCGCTCGAATTGATCGAAGATGTGCGGATCCCACCAGCCTTTGGCCACCTCTTCCTTCATCGTCTGCAGCGCATCGGTGATGGAAAAGGCTTTCTTATACGGTCTGTCGGTGGTCAGCGCATCATAAACATCGACAATCTGCAGCACCCGTGCGGTAACCGGGATAGCCTCTCCCCGCAGCCCATCGGGGTACCCCGAGCCGTCGAGCTTTTCATGGTGGTGCCGAATGATTGGAAGTACAAAACGAAATGACTTTAACGGCGCACAGATACGTTCACCAACTACCGAATGCTCGCGGATAATTGTCCATTCGTCGGGGGTCAAACGGCCAGGCTTCAGCAGAATTGCATCCGGTACGGCGATCTTTCCAACGTCGTGCACGATTCCGGCCCGGCGCAGTGCAGTAATTTGATCCTCCGATAGCCCCAATTGTTCACCCAGGCGAGCCGAATACTCTGCCAGGCGTTCACAGTGACCGTGTGTGTAGGGATCTTTGCCTTCAATGCTCCGCGCGAGCGAAAACAGGACAGACTCGGCCCGCTCCAACTCGTCCGTGCGCTGTTTAAGCCTTATAAGGGACCTTACTCGAGCCAGCAGTTCGGTTCTATCGACAGGACGGCTCAAGAAATCATCCGCTCCGATCCTGATACCCTCGATCCGGTCCTGCTTGTCAGAAAGTGCCGTAATCAAAATTACGGGTATCAAGTACGTGTCTGGGTTGTTCTTGATTTTCTCGCAGGCTTGAAAGCCCGTGAGGCGAGGCATCATTACATCCATCAGCACCAGGTCGACTTGAGTTTTGATCAACTCTGCAACCACATCCGCACCGTCGGAAACGGTGATGACCTTAAATCCCTGGGTTGTGAGCAGTTCTTCTAACAGTTCGCGGTT
>JBAVZU010000161.1:0-2100 GCA_049588915.1 Candidatus Sulfotelmatobacter sp. | reverse complement strand
ATTCGCAGTCGAAATCAAGAACCTTGACCGATTCGAAACTCTCAATCAATTGCGGGCCCTCTGGCCAAGGCAAGCCAAGCCGCCACTCATCATTGCCGCCCCATATATTACCGCGCAACTCGCGGAGCGCTGCCGCGACATGGATCTGTACTTCGCCGATACCGCTGGAAACATTTATCTCAAAACGCCCGGACTCCATCTTTACGTCACAGGCAGACAAAGGCCGGCCGACCTCATTCATGCTCAGGCCGGCAAGCTCACCAATCCCGCCGGTCTTCGTGTGGTTTTTGCCCTCCTCTGCAACCCCCAACTACTGAATACCACTTACCGAGAGATTGCGACCGCGGCCCGCGTAGCCCTCGGAACGGTGGGACCAGTCATCAAGGAACTGGAAGCGCGCAGGCATATCACGCCAGCCCCCGAGGGCGCGCGGGCGCGCCGAAGATTCCTCGACGCGCAGCGGCTTGTGCAGGAATGGGTTGCCGTTTATCCCACAGTCCTGAGGCCGAAGCTGAATATAAGAAGATTCAGAGCGCAAAGGCCTGGCTGGACAGAGGGAGTGAATCTGGAGCCGTATCATGCGTATTGGGGAGGTGAGGTGGCGGCCAACCGGCTGCTTCATTATCTAGTACCGCAAACCGCGACCATTTACGCCAAAGAAACGCCCAAGCAACTCATCGCCGAACACAAGCTGAGGGCGGACATAAACGGAGATGTTGAGATTCTCGATGCCTTTTGGAACGGCCACGTGCCGACCACCCGAGATGTGGCTCCGCCGATTCTCGCCTATGCCGACTTAACGGCAACCACCGACGGCCGAAATCTTGAGGCCGCAAAAATGATCTATGACCAATACATCGAACCCGCCTTTAGAAATCCGGCATGATCAGATCGATCCGGTCGTCCTCGAAGCGATTCGGAAAATCGACGAAATTGCGCGCCGGCACGAAACGGCGTACTTTCTCACGGGAGCCACGGCACGGGAAATCATGCTTCGCCATGTTTTTGGCCGGCCGCCAGGGCGCAGGACTCTCGACGTCGATCTCGGCATCGCGGTGCGCGACTGGGAGCATTTCAAGTTGTTGAAAACAGCCCTGGTGGAGGAAGGTGGCTTTCAACCTCATGCACGTATGGTGCAGCGAATCACCTATCCCTCCAAGCCCTCCGTCGTAGTGGATTTAATTCCGTTTGGAGGCGTGGAGACTGCTGAACGAACCATCGCGTGGCCACCCGAAGAGGACATCGTAATGAGAGTGACTGGCTTTAGCGACGGGCTCGAATCCGCCGTTCCGGTGCGCTTGGATCAGAACCTCGTCATCCCGGTGGTTAGCCTTCCGGTCCTGCTTGTCCTCAAACTGTTCGCCTGGACGGATCGAAAATACGAGAAGCGGGACGCACCGGATATATACACGCTGCTGCGGCAATACGGCGACGCCGGCAATGAAGATCGGCTCTACGGCGAAGACATGAGTGTTCTGGAAGCGGAGGGCTACGACTTTGAACTCGCGGGAGCACTCTTGATCGCCCGCGACGCTGCTCGCGTGGTCTCGGCGGACACACAAAAGCGTCTTCGCGAAATCTTGGAGTCCGATGCCCTGATGGAAGAACTCACGAACCAAATAATCGTCTCCTCCGGACTCAATGATCCTGAACACGTCCGCAGTTGTGAAGCGTTGGTCAGCAAAATGCGCGAGGGTTTCCTGCAGGCAGGGTGATGTCCACATTATCTAATCGACCAATTAGCAGTCACGCTAAACCAGGGAACGCTCAGCCGGGTGATGGCAGCCGAGGGATTGACCTATCATTAGTTTAAGGAGAAGTGTCTCTGGCATATTCTTGCGTTGCAATCACTGATGTCGACGGTGCGACTGTCAGGACGTGGCGCACGACTGGTATCGTATACCTCATCGGCTCCTACATTTCCATCTTCCCGCCGACAAGCTTGCCTCCAGGCTGGGAGATCAGCCGAACTCTGTGGCAGAGGATCCTGCGGAAATCAGACTTGCGTTTTCTGGGACGTGACCTCGATGACATTCCTTTTGAAGCGATCATGCAGTGTTACCCGCGACGAGGCGGGATCCGTTCGACCATCCGCAAGAT
>JBAVZU010000160.1:0-4470 GCA_049588915.1 Candidatus Sulfotelmatobacter sp. | reverse complement strand
CTGCGCGCCTATGCCGCGCTTCATATTGCCATGGCTGATGCGGTCCTCGCTGCCTGGAATAATCAAGAGCATTACCTTCGTCCTCGTCCGGCCCAGATGGATGCTTCGATCCAGCCGCTCGTGCCGGAACCGCAGAACCCTGCCTATCCTTCCGATAGCGCTGCGGCCGCGGGCGCCGCAGAGCGAATCCTAGCCTACTTCTTTCCGCGCTATGAAGATCGGGTCTCAGCGCTTGCGGATGAAGCCACCTCCGCACAGGTACTTGGGGGACTCAACCTGCCGAGCGACGTGAATGTGGGAAGAGAATTGGGGCAAAAAGTTGCTGAACGAGTCATCGCGGCCATCGAGGAGGATGGACGCCCTAACCAGCTCGTTTTTGGCAGAGACATCCCTTGGGAACAACCCTTTGCGGACGAGACCGTCCGTCTGGGTGTGAGGTTCACGCGGACCACGAGCAACTACAGCAACGACATAACCTGGAAGGCCCCGCAGCAAAAAGTGGGAGTGGTGTACGGTGATGCACTGCCCTGGAATCAATTTCTGCCGGTTGATCCCACCGCTGGAGATTGGAAGCCGCTCTTCCTTACCCGCGCGAAGGTCAACGAGTTGGCGGCAGTTCCCCCGCCTCCGGCGAACAACTCTCCAGAGACGAAGCGCGACATCGAAGAGATCGTTACGGCGGTCAATAATCGGACCTGCTATACGGATTTCATCGTTTTCAAGAATGGAGTCGACCAGCCTGGCCACTGGGCGGTCCAAGCTCTCGACATGCTGGCGGAGCGCCATGGATGGTCCGCACCACGCACTGAGCGAGCTACCGCCATACTGTTCACCTCGATGTACGACGCTTTATTGGGCACCTGGTACGACAAGTATCATTTCATGCGTCCTCGACCCGCTCATTTGGAGCCCACGCTGCCGACCGTCATTTTGACGCCCAAGCATCCTTCTTATCCGGCAGGACACGCCACATTCACGGCCGCAGGCGTTGCGGTTCTGCGAGCCTACTTCCCGGAGGATGAGAGCGAATACGGTGGGATAGTAGAGGAAGTGAACAACGCGCGGGTGTGGGCCGGAGTTCATTACCGCAGTGACATGACTGCGGGCAACCAAGTCGGCGATCATGTGGCCGCGGCGGTCCTCTCGGCTATCCATTTGGATGGAACTCCCGGTGAGAACCCCTACCACTCGGTTGCGAAGAACCTATCCGACAGCAGCGGCGGACCTTATTACAACCCGTTCTATCACCGCAAGTGAAAAGGGGAGTTCGCCTTGAAGCCGATCCTCAAACTTGGCGCCGCTGTCGTCGGACACTCTTGCTTTACTTGCCGGGTCACTGGGCCGAGCACGTCTGCCCGGTTCGTTCAGGCTTGCTTACTTCTCTTTGTCTTTGCGATCCCGCTTTTCGGACAGAGCAACATGGGTGAGTTGCGCCTTAAAGTCGCCGATCCCGACGGTCTTGGTGTGAAAACAACCGTTCAGATCGTCAGCGCGGCGAATCAGTATCGAAATAACCTGGCGACCGGCGAGGAGGGTAATTTGAACGTCCAGCGCCTGCCTTACGGCATGTATCAGCTCGAAATCAGGCAGCCCGGGTTTGCGGTTGCAGCCGAAGTGGTCGAAATTCATTCCTCGATTCCCACCGAATATGCAATCCGACTCAAACTACCTTCGGTGAATCAATCCGTAACCGTCAGTGGCACCAACACGCTGATCGATCCTGATCAGGCTGGGTCTGTTAGTCAGATTGGCTCCGACATCATCCAAAACAGGCTCGGTTCCATTCCAGGCCGTTCGCTGCAGGATTTGGTAAATTCGCAGTCCGGCTGGTTGTACGAGGGCAATGCCGTCTTGCATCCGCGCGGCTCGGAATATCAGACCCAGTTTGTGGTCGATGGCATCCCGTTGACGGATAATCGCTCACCCAGCTTTGGACCTGCGATTGACGCGGACGACGTGCAATCGCTGAGCATCTATACCGCGGGCATTCCGGCGGAATATGGCCGAAAATTGGGTGGCGTGATCGAAGTGAACACGCTGCAGGATTCACAGCCAGGTTTCCATGGCGAGGTAGTGCTCTCTGGCGGCAGCTTTGATACGGCGGGAGCCTCCGCGCAGGGGCAATATGCCTGGGACAAGAATGTCTTCGGCGCCAGCGCAAGCGGCAGCATGACGGACCACTATCTGAATCCAGTGGTTCCACAAAACTATTCGAATACGGGAACGCTTGGGGATTTCTCTGTCAACTACGAGCGCGACCTAACGTTGAAAGATCGCTTGCGATTCATCGTTCGCCACGAATTGTCGCGCTACGATATTCCGAACGAACAGGTGCAGCAATCGGCGGGACAGCGCCAGACGGCCGATAACATTGAGACGATGGGAATCGCCTCCTATCAGCACACGTTTTCATCCAATGCAATCGCTGATTTTCGCGCGATGGGCCGGGAAAATGCGAATGATTTCAACTCCAACCAGGACTCGACTCCCATTGAGGTCTTTCAGCACAATTGGTTTCGCGAGGCATATTTTAAGGGAACTGCAACCATTGATCACTGCCGCAACGAATGGAAGTTTGGGTTCGAGTCGGACAACATATTTCTGAACGAAAATTTCAGCTACAACATTACTAAGTCAAGTCAATTTGATCCCGGAACTCCGATCGATTTCGGTTTTCTGGGAAACCGGCCAGATCTCGAGCAATCCGCCTTCGTGCAAGACCAGATTCGCCTAATGAATTGGACCATCAATGCCGGCCTGCGTTGGGACCACTATCAGCTTCTGCTGAACCGGCAGGCTCTCGCTCCACGCTTGGCGATTTCGCGATATTTTCCGTCGGCCGATCTGGTTGTGCATTTCTCCTATGACCGCGTTTTTCAGACCCCATCGTTCGAGAACCTTCTGCTTTCGAGTTCCACCGCAGTTGAATCCATCGAACCAACGAATTTCCTGCGGCTGCCTGTTGAACCGTCCCAAGGGAACTACTACGAAGCGGGCATAACAAAGGCGTTCGACGGAAAGTCAAGTTCGACGCCAACTACTTCCGCAGGCGTGTTTCCAACTATGCGGATGACAGCCAGATCGACAACACAACCATCAGCTTCCCGATTGCATTCCGGAAATCCGTCATCTATGGTGCGGAGGCGAAAATCGAACTGAGAGATTGGCGCCGCTTCTCGGGGTTCGTGAGCTATTCCTATACCGTCGGTAATGCCTGGCTTCCGGTGACGGGAGGGCTGTTTCTGGGTAACGACGCCACGACTGGGGAAAATCAACTCACCGGACATTTCCCCGATTCGCAGGATCAGCGCCACACGATTCGTGGACGTTTGCGTTACCAAGTCAAACCGCGGTTCTGGATTGCGGGAGGAATGCAATACGACACTGGACTCCCGTTCGAGTTCGACGGTGACCCGTCCGAGGTGCTGGCCGAATACGGCCAGCAGGTATTGAATCGCATAAACTTCGCCCGCGGCCGCATCTATCCGTCCTTCCAGATCAATGCATCGGCGGGCGCGGATGTCTACAAGTCCGACCGCATGAATATGCGCTTTCAGATCGACGGGCAGAACTTGACCAACGTCCTCGACGTAATCGACTTCGGCGGTCTTTTCTCCGGCAACGCCATCGGCCCTCCGCGGAGTTACTCCCTCCGGTTGACGACGAGTTTCTAGCTACGGTGTGCAGCCGGAATGAACGACGGGTCATTATGAATTTTCCAGCGCAAGGTCAAGCCGAGATCCATATTCAGCGCGGCCCCGAAGCCCGTCGCTGCAGGGATGGAATGCGCAGGGACCACGCCCAGGGCGAATCAGGGCGTCGCCGACGGCCCGTAGGGGAGCGATTCGTATCTTTGAGCGCCGTAATCGGAGTTATCACCGATTTCGCCGCTGGGATACATCTTCAATTGACTGCGCAGTATCCAAGGACCTTCTATGTACGATGATCTAGAAAAGCCTCATGCTTTGGTATGCAACGAGGTTTGGGGCGGCAATCGAAAAGTCATTCGCACAATAAAGCTGGCTAGCCTGGTCGCATGGGTAGCCTCAGTTCCGATCAATGAGAGAGAAGGGGGAGGCGACCTTCACTATATGTCCGTCTGCGATCACGACCTGATCTCACGTGTGGCCCTGGCCGACGTGAGCGGGCATGGCCGTGATGTGAATGCCGTGACCCAGACGCTGCGCAAGCTAATGCGCAAGAACATCAACGCCTGGGATCAGTCAGATTTCATGCGAGGGCTCAACGACACGTTTGGCCAATGCGGCAATGATACCTATGCTACGGCAATCGTCTTGAGTTTCCATCGACTCAGGGGTCGGCTGGCGTTCAGCAACGCGGGGGTGTCGTTAGCACATGATATGTCCGGTTGAGATAGCAAGTGATCTGTCCGCTTTGCAGGCGGCGAGGGTAGGAGAGCATGGAGGGCATGCTCTCTTACACACAGGCCGCGATGGAGCGGACGATGAA
>JBAVZU010000159.1:0-10255 GCA_049588915.1 Candidatus Sulfotelmatobacter sp. | reverse complement strand
CAGTTCCTCGACCATGCTGCCCTCATCAGCGACGCCGACGACTACGACGAGCGCTCGCAGATCACGCTCATGAGCCTGCATGCCGCCAAAGGCCTCGAGTTTCCGTTAGTTTTTCTGAGTGGCCTTGAAGAGGGATTATTTCCCCACTCGCGCACCATGCTGCAGCCTGACGACGTGGAAGAGGAGCGGCGTCTGTGCTACGTGGGTATGACTCGCGCCATGGATCAGCTCATATTGACCCGCGCTGTTTATCGACGCCGGTACGGAACCGATCTGCCCGAAGCGAGCGTGCCGTCAA
Organism: Candidatus Sulfotelmatobacter sp.; assembly: GCA_049588915.1. Lineage (GTDB taxonomy): Bacteria > Acidobacteriota > Terriglobia > Terriglobales > Acidobacteriaceae > Sulfotelmatobacter. The sequence continues at coordinate 9,957 of JBAVZU010000159.1, read as the reverse complement.
GATTTCTGGAAGAAGTGCCGACCCAGCTGATCGAAGAACTGGGTACGCGGGGGACTGCCACGGCGCGTGCAGGGACGGCTGCCCGTCCAGCGGGGCGAAGCCCTGCGGCCTACGACACAGAAGGCACGCACTATTCTTACGAAGATGAAGACCAAAGCGCGAATTGGCAAGGTTCACGTGGGGACCGCCGTCCCCGGTTGTCTGGCGGAGCGAAGCCCCGCGACTCCGTTACCACCAAGCCCTACAACTCCATTGAGAATATCGCGGAGTTCTTCGCCAGCCGCGGCAAGAAATTCACTGTGCCGAAAATCCCCCTCGATGAGCCCACCGGCAAACGCGGATTTCGCCCCGGCCAGAAAGTTCGGCATCCTAAATACGGCGAGGGAACGGTCTATCAGCGAGAAGGAGAAGGCGAAGAAGCTAAGATTACTGTACAATTTCCTCGCTTCGGCTTGAAAAAGCTGGTGGAGAAATACGCGCAACTGGAGCGCGCCTGAGCGCGATTGGTAATTTTGTAATCGGGCAATTTGGTAATTAACGGCGCCCTCGCCTTAGAATTACACAATTGCTCAATTACCAAATTACGTAATTCAAAAGGATTCATGGCAAACACGGCAGAATTAAGCAAAGAAGAGCGCAAAAAATCCAAACGTACCGCTCGCAAAAAAGCAAAAGCGGAAAAACCGAAGAAGCCCCGCGATTACGCCCGCGGATCGAAGAAGCGCAAGGTGAAGAAGTTGGCTCGCGGCCAGTCCAAGCGGTAAGACAGCAATTGGCAGCAAGCACTTGGTATTTGGCCGGAATGTTTCCAACATCTGACGGAACTCAGATGGGCTAATGCCAAGTGCTAATTGCTGAAGGCTTTGTTTTCAGGAGACAACTACCACTTGTCACAACCAGCCATGGAACCTGCGGCTACGGTGCGCACCTCCGACAACCAACTTTTCTGCTGCAAGTCGATCGACAAGCTAATCGCGGAGTCCGAGGCTCCAGGTCAACGGCTGCAGAAGACTCTCGGCCCCTGGTCGCTGACGGCGCTGGGCATCGGCGCCATCATCGGCTCGGGAATTTTCATCCTTACCGGCACCGCGGCCGCGGGCGAATACTTCCAGGTCCCATCCCTCCTGCATGCACAGGCGCTCGACGTAATCGTAAACTTCGTGCGCACCGGCAGCACGGCGGGGGCGCTCATGCACGGACGCCCGCCTGCCGGTCCATCGATTGCGATTTCTTTTTTGCTGGTCGCGATCGCCTGCAGTTTTGCCGGATTGTGCTATGCCGAACTGGCCTCGATGATTCCCATCGCCGGTAGCGCCTACACTTACTCCTACGCCACGCTCGGCGAAATTTTTGCCTGGATCATCGGCTGGGACCTTATCCTCGAATACGTGGTCTCCAACGTAGCGGTCGCGGTTGGCTTTGCCGGTTATACCAAAGCGCAACTGGCGGTATTCGGCATCAACTTGCCGGAAAAATTTGCGAGTCCGGTCTGGGCCGGCGGGCAGTGGACGGGCGCCTACTTCAATCTTCCCGGATTCCTCATCGTTTTCATTCTCACGCTGCTGCTGGTGCGCGGAGTGAAGGAGTCGGCGGAGACCAATAACATCATGGTGGCGGTCAAGATCGGGGCCATCCTGACCTTCCTGATAGTCGGTGGAATGCTGGTGAAGCCCGCGAACTGGAAGCCCTTCGCCCCTTCTGGCTTCGCCGGAATCGTTACCGGAGGGGCCATCGTTTTCTTCACCTACATCGGATTCGATTCGGTCTCCACCGCCGCCGAGGAATCGCGCAACCCGCAAAAAGATTTGCCCTTCGGCATCATCATGTCGCTGGTGGTTTGCACACTGCTCTATGTGGGCGTTGCCGTTGTACTGCTGGGCATGATGAAGTACACAACCTTCGTCTCCGGTGCAGCCGCCGAAGCGCCCGTGGCCTATGCGATGAAGTATCTGGGTGTGCACCCGTTCTTCCGTTCGGTCATCGTGATCGGAGCGCTGACGGGCATGATTTCTTCGTTGCTCGTGTTTCAGTATGGGCAGGCACGCATCTGGTACGCCATGTCCCGTGACGGCTTGCTGCCGAAGCTGTTCTCCGCGGTGCACCCGAGATTTAAGACGCCGCACATTTCTACCTGGATCGCCTGTTTCGCCGTAGGAATTCCCGCCGGCCTCGTGGACATTGGAGATGCCGCCGACCTCGCCAACATCGGAACGCTCTTTGCCTTCGTTCTGGTTTCCCTGGGAGTGATCCTCCTGCGCCGCCGGCAGCCCGATCGCAAGCGCGCGTTCCGAGTTCCGTTTGTGCCGTGGTTTCCGTTGATTTCGATCGTGCTCTGCGGCGGCCTGATGATGGGCCTCACCGTGATTACCTGGCTGCGGTTTGTAATCTGGCTTGGCCTCGGCCTGCTGATCTATGTGTTCTACAGCCGGCACAGAAGCGAGTTCGCCAAGAAGTAGCTTTCAGCCGTCAGCAATCAGCCGTCAGCAAAAACACCCCATCCTTCGCCTTTGGTTCGCCATTGAAATATGCTATCCTGCTCGGGCATGGCAGGCCGCTTCTTATCGGTTTTGCTTTTTTCTTCGCTCGTTGCTACTTCTCAGACGAAGCCGCTCCCCGTGCCTGCTCCCCCGAACACGCTTCTTGTCACCCGTACTTGTGCCGTGGCTTGGGTCAGTGGCCCCAAGCGCTCCCAGCGTTTCCTCGCTAATGGCATACGCGATATTTGGGGAGCCAGTCAAGCCTGCAATGGCAGTTTCAACGAACGGGAATTGCTTGTCGCGGGGGAGTACAGACTATTCATGCACCTGATAGGTGCCAGCGAAGAATATGACGTTAGTTGTCTCGGGCATTTGAAGTGGGACACAGGCTGGTCCTCATCTGAGCATTTCTACTTTGACGGCTGCGTCGTTCCCCGTGGGAAGCGCGGTTATTGGCTCAACCTCGGCTGGGGGTGCAAGGAAGGGGAATGTGCGGCTCCTGCTCTTCCGAAGGTCGGGCGTTATATCCCCGCAAACTGGAACGGAGACAACATCGTTTTGAACTTCGGAAAGGACTATCACGACAGCGACGGCGTCACTGTGAGCTTTGCGAAACTGCACAGCATGAGGTCGTCCGCTAGACTGTTAGACCCGACTGAACTTACCCCTGTCCGTCCAGCATGTGCGAACGGAAGTGTCACCATTGGCGACACAGAGTATTGCAGACCTGAATGATTAGAGTTCAAGGCTGGGACTCGTGACGCAGCCCTCTTCAACGCCAGAGTGGGTTAGAACGCTTGTCATCGCACTCGCGACATCGGTACTCACGTCCTTGACAATTGTTCTTTTAGTTGAGCCCGTGAAGGTCTGGACTCAGCGATGGCTCAAGAAGCGTGAATTGCGTCGTTATCTCTATCACGAAATGGTTCGCAACTACGAAGCGCTGCAGGCACAAGTGGATTTTGCGGAGCGCGACCCAGAAATGAAAACTGGTGTCGGTGAACGATTTAAGATGACTTTCAAGAAATCGAGCCTTCAACTCGTACAGTCCGACCCTGCGACATATTACGGTCTCGGTCACAAGGAGACTTACTGGATTGAACTGATTTACCGAGATATGGACAACATCATCGCCGGGAATGACGACGAGCGTAACGTGATACTAGCTTCTTCCGTAGCGGAGTCATTTTTGTGGTCTGTGAAGAATAGGAACCTGAGCAAAAAGCTCTTGTTCAAGGTCACGCCGTCCGCATGGCTGGAAGATATCAAAACCCGACTAACTGACATTGCATACCTCGACATCAAGCCGCCAGGTTTGCTTGAACGTATACGCAGACGATTTGACTAACTTTCTTCTTTTCTCTTCCACAGAACTGCGAGCGCGACCGCCTCGCGTGGCGGTCGGTTCCACAGTTCGGGATTCTTGTCAACGACCTGGTAGACCAGAGAGGCGTTTCCACGACCGGGCGTCCCGCAACCGCGCGAAGTGTCTCGCAAATCTTCTCCCAAGAATCTACAATCAAATCTAATGTCCCCAGCACTCGACCGTCCGCCAAGCGGCTTCCTCCGCCAACTCCCCAAGGCCGAACTCCACCTGCATCTCGAAGGCGCAATCGAGCCCGCCACGCTGCTCGAACTCCGCCAGCGCCGCGGCGAACGCGTAACGCAAAACGAAGTCAACGCTTTCTACCGCTACGAAGATTTCCCCGGCTTCCTGCTCGCCTTCAAAAACATCACCGAGCACCTGCGCACGCCCGAAGACTACGAACTCATCACCTACCGCTTGATGCAGCGCCTGAAAGAAGAAAGCGTGCTCCACGCCGAAGTAAATGTTTCGGTCGGAGTCTGCCTCTGGCGCAAGCAGGATTTCGCCGCGATCTTCGAAGGCCTCGACCGCGGCCGCGCCCGCGGCGAGCGCGACTTCGGCATCTCCCTGCTCTGGATCTTCGACTCCGTCCGCCAGTTCGGCCCCGAAGCCGCGCAGAAAGTATTCGAACTAGCAGTTCAATATCACGACCGAAACGTAGTCGCCATCGGCATCGGAGGCGATGAGCAAAAAGCTCCGCCCGAACTTTTTCGCGACGCCTACACCTGGGCCGCCGACCACGGCATGCGCCTCACCGCCCACGCAGGTGAGACTGGCCCTCCCGAATCAGTCTGGGGAGCGCTCAACCTCCGTGCCGAGCGCATCGGCCACGGTCTTACCGCCTTCCACGATCCCGATCTCGTCGAAGAGCTTGCACAGCGCCAGATTCCGCTTGAAATATGCCTGACCAGCAACCTGCGCACCGGCCTGTGTCCTAATCCTAACGACCATCCGGCGAAAAGATACTTCGACCAGGGGGTTATGATCACTCTCAACAGCGACGACCCCGCCATGTTCGGCACCACGCTCGCGCGCGAGTATCAGCTAGCCCAGCAAACCTTCGGTTTCTCCGACGAGCACCTCCGCGAACTCGCGCGTAACTCTTTCGAGGCTTCGTTCCTGCCCGCTGAAAAGAAGTTAGAATTCCTGAACCTGTTCGACGCGGCCGCCGCAAGATAATCTTCGATTTCCGATTCCAATTTTCAATTAGAAGGCCCTTGCGATCATATCGGAGGTCACGTACCTTCTTTGAGAACTGAGAACTGCATGTCCCAACACATCGGCATCGTTGCCTGCAGCACCGAGGGAGCCGCGCTGTGCTACCGCACCGTCTCGCTCGAAGGCGCGCAGCTTCTGGGCAAACACGATCACCCGGAAGTCTCGTTGCACTCGCACTCGCTGGCAAAATACATGCAGTGCGTCTACGCCCACGACTGGGCCGGCGTAGCCGAACTCATGCTTTCTTCTGCGGAAAAGCTCGCCCGGGCCGGCGCCGATTTTCTCATCTGTCCGGACAACACGATTCATCAGGCCTTTGATCTCATCGAGCACCGCTCGCCTCGACCCTGGTTGCATATCGCTAGAGAGGTTGCGAAAGAGGCGCAATGCCGCCAGTTCAAGCGCCTCGCCATTCTCGGCACGCGGTATCTGATGGAGGGCCCCGTGTACCGCGAAGCGCTGACGACGGCCGGCATCGAGCACCGCATTCCCGGAGCCGAGCAGCGCGAACATCTAAACCAGATCATCATGGATGAACTGGTCAACGCTCAATTCCTGCCGCGTTCGCTCGCCTACTACGTCGAGGTGATCCGCGCACTCAAAGACGAGGGCTGCGACGCAGTGGTGCTCGGCTGCACCGAAATTCCTCTGCTGGTTACGCCCGAATCCTCGCCGGTGCCCACCCTGGATTCGACGCGGATTCTGGCAAGGGCCGCAGTCCGCAAAGCCGTGGAGGGCTAAATATTCATTTATGGATAGCCGCCCTCCGCTGTCCGAAGCGAAAGAGTGGATACTGATATAAAGCGAGTGAGGTTGCGGCTTCCACAGGATTTCGGAGTTTACACTCGAGACGATGCGTCAGGCCCTTAAATTCCGCCAACTCCCCGGCTTCTACGGCATCATCCGCCTGGCTCCCCACGCTTTCACACCCGACTGGGCCACACAAGGCGACTTCGCCTCCATCACCCGAACCGCCGACGAACTCTCTATCGTTTGCCCACCAGATAGCATCCCGAAAGAACTCGCCTCCGGCCCGCGCTGGATCTGTCTCAAGCTCGAAGGTCCGTTCCCCTTTTCGCAAACCGGAGTCCTACTCTCCTTCATGGCGCCGCTTTCGAAAAACGCCATCCCCATCTGTGCCATCTCCACTTATGACACGCACTATGTTCTCGTGGAGGAAGAGTTCGGGAGCGAGGCTCTGCGAACTCTTGATCAAGCCGGCCACAAACTCGTCGGGCGCTAGCAAATCCTGCCGCCGGTTACTCACGAGGATCTTCACAATGCTGTGCAGGGGCGCCATTCGCCCCTCCAATCTCCCCAAACGCTGTCCCTTCGACTGACACTTGTCCCGCATCCATGATGTAATAAGGGTATTCGATCCATGCCGTCAGCCCTTACATCCCTGCGCCGTCGCGCAAAAGCTCTGCACCGCAACCTTCGCGGAACCGCCATGGTCGCCCGCGCTCTCGCTTCAACCGATCATCCCTTGCTGGCGCACATTATTCCCGTCCGCCGCTGCAATCTGAGTTGCACCTACTGCAACGAGTTTGATGATTTTTCGAAGCCCGTTCCGACTGAGGAGATGTTTCTCCGCATCGACAAGCTGGGCTCACTCGGAACAGCAGTCGTCACAATTTCCGGCGGAGAGCCGCTTCTGCATCCCGAACTCGACGACGTCATCCGTCGCATTCGCGCAAATGGCATGATCGCCGGCCTCATCACCAATGGCTATCTGTTAGTCGAAGAGAGAATCAAGCGCCTCAACCGCGCCGGGCTCGAGTGGCTGCAGATCTCCATCGACAACGTGAACCCCGACTACGTTTCCAAGAAGAGCCTGAAGGTTCTCGACAAGAAACTGCAGCTGCTCGCCGAACACGCCGATTTTCACGTGAACATCAATTCCGTGGTGGGCAGCGGCATTCAGCATCCGCAGGATGCGCTCGTCATCGGCAAGCGCGCCATCGAACTTGGATTTACGTCGACCATCGGCATCATCCACGATGGCAGCGGCCAGTTGCAGCCGCTGGGTGAAGAAGAGCGCCACATCTATGAGGAAATGAAATCGTGGGAGAAGAGTAGTTTTACCCGCATTAACGCCTTTCAGGACAACATTGCGCGAGGCCTGCCGAATGATTGGCGATGCCGCGCTGGCGCGCGCTACCTCTACATCTGCGAAGACGGATTGGTTCACTATTGCTCGCAGCAGCGCGGATACCCCGGCGTTCCGCTCGCCACTTATTCCCGCGATGACATGCGCCGTGAATACCTCACCGAAAAAAGCTGCGCACCCCATTGCACCGTTTCCTGTGTGCACCAGGTTTCAATCTTCGATAGCTGGCGTGCGCCGCAGCATCCTGCTCCGAGTCTTCCCTCGCAAAACACGGAACTGGTCCAGATCGGGCATTAGCCGGGAAGTTCGCCTGGATCTACTTCTTCGGCTGCGCCGATGGCGGCAAAATTCCATTCAGACGCAAATCCGTGGCGGCTTCCGCGTAATGGTCAGCCCAGGTGTTGGCCAGGTACAGTGCGGCCATGGCGCGCGGAAACTGTTTTGGCCCGAAGAGCTGAATGCTGTCGCCAAGCTTCGAGTCGTCCATCTTGCTCAATACGTCATTGCAGAAATCGAAAGAAGCTTTTGCCGCGGCCAGGAGCTTGTCTTTCGAATCGGTGTCCTTGACCTCTTCCGGTTTGGGTGCGGGCGAATCCGCCGCCTTGGCGCATAGGAAGAAGTTCGTGTCGGCGATGTGTGTTACCAGATGTCCGAAAGTCATCTGGTCCGGTGTCGGTTTGAAACTGAACTTGTCCGCCGGCATGGACTGAATCGCGCCCAGAATATTGTTCTGGGACCGCGGAAGCATGATGCGGAGCGATGCGCTGACGGGATCTTTAACGGGTGCGGAAGCTTGCGGGGCTGCCATGGCCGCCGAGGAAGACGGGGCCGCAGTCTGTGCTTGTCCTGAAGCGAGGGCAAAGACGCACACAGAAACGAAGAGAAATGTGACAAAGCTGCGTTTCATTTTATGCTCCTTAACGTATTAGGACGTTCGACAAGGACTTTCGTCACCCGCGCGACGCGACTCTGAATGCGACGGAAATTCTATCCGGGAGCCGACGGTGAGGCAAGCGAGTGCATCGGGTGCAAGCTATAAGATAAACCCATGCAGAATGTGACGCCGGTCGCCATGGCTGCTTTGGTTCTGGAGCTGACTCCGGCAGTCTTGTTTGGCATAGCCGCAGAGCGCACGGCGCGCGCTGTTCAACGCATACCGGTTGCTCTGCGTCTGAACCTCCCTCTTTTATCGGTCGTGCCGTATGCGATGGTCTCTCTCTCGGCTCATATATTCCAATGGTCCTGGTTTGTGCTGTACGCAGCGCTGCCGGTGGCCATGGCATGGCTGCTCATGCATGCCGCTGTGGCGGATCCGGAGCAGCGGGGCGACTGGCGCGACGCGTTCACTTTGTTAGTGCTGGGCCTGGCCGTGGATTTGCGCTGGTTTGAAAGCGCGTGGCCAAACGGACTTCGCGCCTTGAACGAATTGCTTCTGGTGGATATGGGCCTGTATGGATTTCTCGCCATCCGCCAACTAAGCGGCACAGGATACAATTTCTGTCTGAAGTGGAGCGACTGGAAAACCGGATTGCGGGAACTAGTCTTCTTCGCACCCTTGGTGATCGTACTCGGACTGGCACTTGGCTTTATTCACCCTCACCGCAATCTGCCGGGATTTGGAAGCGCTCTGTTGCGCTGGGTGCTGATATTTTTCTTTACCGCCGTGCCAGAAGAACTCTTCTTCCGCTCCTGGGTCCAGAACTTGCTGGAGCGCCGCCTGGGCCGCCGGGCAGCCCTTGCAATCGCATCGATTCTGTTTGGTCTGTCCCACTTCAACAAACGTTCTGCGCATTTCAATTGGCGCTACGTGCTGCTGGCGACCATCGCCGGCATTTTCTATGGGCGCGCCTGGCGGGAGAATCGCCGCGTGCCCGCCTCGACAATCACCCACGCCAGCGTCGACTGGTTATGGAGCCTCTGGTTTTGAGCTCTTGTTTGCGACGTAATATCGCACGTTGGCTCGCTTCCCTATCCCGACTTTCCTTGCTCCTTCAGTGGTGTTAATCTTCTTTCGCCTATGAAAAATCTCACACGTCGCCGATTCGGAAAAACTCTTGCCGGCACCGCCGCCGTTGCCTTTGCTACCTCCTCTTTCCCACGCTTTGCACTCGCACAAATGGCTTCACCCGCTTTGCGACAATTCCCGCAGAACTTCGTCTGGGGCTGCGCGACCGCCGCTTACCAGATTGAGGGTGCGGTGAACGAAGATGGCCGCAAGCCATCCATCTGGGATACTTTTTCCCACACTCCAGGCAAAACTTTTCAAGGAGAAACCGGTGATGTCGCTGACGATTCCTACCATCTCTACAAAGAAGACGCGAAGCTGCTGAAGAACTTGGGCGTCACCGGCTACCGCTTTTCCATTGCCTGGTCACGCATCTTTCCAGACGGCACGGGCCAACCGAATGAGAGGGGCCTGGACTATTACAATCGCGTCGTCGACGAGCTCCTTAAGAATAATATTTCTCCATACATCACGCTGTTTCACTGGGACCTGCCGCAGGCACTGTCCGGCGGCTGGCAGTCCCGCGACACATCGAAAGCCTTTGGCGATTACGCAGCCTATATTTCAAAGCATCTTTCAGACCGTGTTGGCCATTTCTTTACCACCAACGAATTTGTTTGCTTCACCGACCTCGGCTACAAAAAGGGACAGTTCGCGCCCGGCCTGAAGTTGCCCGACGCACAAGTGAACCAGATTCGCCACAACGGCATACTGGGCCACGGCATGGCCGTGCAAGCCATTCGAGCCAACGCCAAGCTTGGCACGCAGATCGGTCTTGCAG
>JBAVZU010000158.1:0-18603 GCA_049588915.1 Candidatus Sulfotelmatobacter sp. | reverse complement strand
GAATATTTCCGCCCGGATACGTGGTCGCTGCTGATGGTGGACGAGCAAGAACAGGAGCTATATTTCGCGATCGCTGTGGGCGACAAGGCGGAGGTTCTGAAGAATGTGCGAATGAAGCTAGGTGAAGGAATCGCGGGGTGGGTAGCCAAGCACGGCGAGCCGGTGATCTCAAACGACGTGCATGGGGATGAGCGGTTTTCCAAGCGGATTGACGAGGTGACGCAGTGGGACACCCGCTCAATCATCTGCGTGCCGCTCCGGTCCAGATTGCGGGTGCTGGGCGTCATTCAATTGGTGAATGTGGACCGGTCGCAATTCAATGGGCAGGAGGTTTTTTTCCTGCAGGCCTTGTGTGACTACGCCGCCATCGCGATTGAGAATGCGCGCTGGGTGGAAAAGATCCAGGAACTGACCATCACCGATGACTGCACCGGCCTTTATAACGCCCGGCATCTCTACAAGACACTGGAGACGGAGGTTTACCGCTCGTCGCGATTCGGTTATGAGTTCAGCGTGTTGTTCATTGATCTGGACCACTTCAAGTCGGTCAATGACACGCATGGACATTTGATTGGGAGCCGCTTGCTGGCGGAGATTGGATATTTGATTAAAGCCCAGTTGCGACTGATCGACTTTGCGTTTCGTTACGGTGGGGATGAGTTTGTGGTCTTGTTGCCGCAGACCAGCAAGGACCAGGCTCTAGTCGTGGCCAAGCGTTTGCGCGATGCGATGCGCGTCAGCAGTTTCTGCCGCGACCAGGGATTGAATTTGAATATTCGAGCTTCCATCGGGCTGGCGACTTATCCCCACGACGCGCGCGACGCGCACGACATCATCCGGCAGGCCGACGAGATGATGTATCTCGTGAAGAACACTTCGCGAGACAACATCGGGATCGCGCAGCGGGGGGTGATGAAGTAAGTGATGAAGTAAGTGACGAAGTAGACGGGGCAGCTTCCGGCTGCCAGGTTTTGGCTCGCTCGGCCGGCGTGGACGATTGGCTTTATTTTTTGTCGCCTTCATTCTTATCCTTCAGTCCCTCTTTTACATCCGGCGTCCAAGGGTTCGCATTGGCAGGGGCGTTTGGGTTGACGCTGAAAGACCAGAGGTAGAGGTTCATGCTGTCCGATCCGTGCGTCTCCACAATGGCGTATTCCCCGGGTGCCAGATCTTCGGTGGGAGTGAGCTTGAGCCAGCCGGCGTTCACGCGGTCAATGGTGGTCTTGATGTAATTTTGATCCTGGTTTGGCTTGCCAGTGGTAGTGCGTTTGAGATCACCGACGATACGTTTGCCGCTCTTCACTTTTAGACGCACGATTCGAAAGCGGTCGGTGGGAGCCATGGGGCGCTCGGGTTGCTGGGGCTGGTCGGGACGCTGAGCCTCGGCGCGAGGAGCGTCGAGACTGGGTTGCGAAGGTTTGGCGGATGCGGTTTCACCGGGCGGCGGCTCTGGGGTTGGGGCCTCATCTTCCAACTTGATGTAGATGGAAGGTACGGCGACGTGGGAGAACACCGCGGCGTGCTCTCCGTCGAGTTCAATCGTCGCTTTAGCATTGGCGGGGTTCAACGCTCCGCGGATGATGTTGCCTTTGCTGTTGCGATTAATGTCGCCTTCGTTCTGCTGGACTTCGACGAGTTGCGGCTGGCCTTTGAAATTTTCGAGCAGATACATCCCCGAAAATTCCGGCAAGTGGAGGCCGGGAGCGACTTCGGGAAGACGCGCCTCTTCGGCTTTGCGGTCGGCGTCGGTTTCCTTGTCGATCAGCGCGCCTTCGGGAATGGCGGGCGCGGAGGCGCGATCTTTCTCGTATTGTTCGGTGGCCTTCCAATCGACGAGTGACGAAGGCAGTTCCTCCCATTCTTCGCGCTCGGCGCTGTAGTAACGGACGCGATCGCCTTTGACCTCATATTTCGTGACGGATTGGTAAGACCCGTCTTTGAGGATGAGGCGATGGGCAGCTTGTTGGGCTGAGGAGGGTAATGGCAGACTGAGGGCAATTGGAAGGAATAGGGCGAGTACAACGCCATAAGAGAGTGTGAAGCGGCGAGTCATAGGGTTGTTCGATTATCGTCTTTTTAATTATCTTTCATAATTATCTTCCGTTTTGGTCATCCTGTGTCCCATCATCTCGTGATTGAATTCGTAGCTCGATTATGCTCGGCATTGATTGCCGACTTGATTTCCGTCTAATCATTGCTGTGCGATACAGTGAGAGCGATGAAACAGACGTTGCAAGCAATTGCCGAGGCAGTTGGAGCCCGCCTGCAAGGAGATGGAACTGTGCGGGTGGGAGGTGTGGCGAGCATCGCGTCCGCATCCGCGGAGGAGCTTGTTTTTGTTGAAAACGAAAAACATTTGTTGCAGGCAATGCAAAGTGGCGCAGGGGCGGTGATTTCGGGAGAATTTGCGGCTGGATCATCGGGGAAACCCCTGCTGATCTGTCTTCACCCAAAGGTGGCATTTGCGCGCGCGGCGCGGTTATTGCATGAGAAAGAGCCTTCCCGGTGCGAAGCTGGAGTTCACGCGAGCGCGGTAGTCCATCCTACGGTCACGCTTGGCATCGGCGTTGGGGTGGAAGAGGGCGTCGTAATCGCGCAGGACGCGAAGATTGGCGACGGATCTCGAATCGGTGCGGGATGCGTGATTGGAAGCGGAGTGAAGATTGGAAGCGAATGCAAGATTTATCCGAACGTGACGATTTATGCCGGGACGGAGCTGGGAAATTCTGTAATCGTGCATGCGGGGGCGGTGCTGGGAAGCGATGGGTTCGGATATGTGCGCGACGCGAAGAGCGGCCGCTATGAAAAGTTTCCGCAGGTGGGCAGGCTGATCGTCGAAAACGATGTGGAGATTGGCGCGAACACCACCATCGATCGTGGCGCACTGGATGAAACGAGGATCGGGCGTGGGACGAAGATCGACAATCTGGTGCACATCGGCCACAACTGCAGGCTCGGGGAGAATGTGGTGATTGCGGCGCAGACCGGGCTTTCCGGTAGCATTGTGATCGAGAACGACGTCGTGCTCGGCGGGCAGGTGGGCATTGGCGAGCATGCGCGTATCGAAGAGGGAGTGATGCTGGGCGGACAGGGCGGCGTGTTGCCGAATAAAGTTCTGCGCGGTAAGGGCGTGGCATTCTGGGGAACTCCGGCACAACCAGTGCGGCAGTATCTGAAGCAGCTTGCCGCGCTGGCGAAGCTCTCTGGGAGAGAAAAGAAATGATCGGCTTCAGCTTTCGGCTTTCGGCCTGCGATAATTAGGCCGCCGGAAAGCGGGGCCGGGAGCGGTCTTTATGGCAATCCTGGTGATTGGCGGGCATTCGCGGAGCGTGGGGAAGACCAGTGTGGTTGCGGGTCTGATCACCGCCTTGCGCGAATGTGAATGGACGGCGGTGAAGATTACGCAGTACGGGCATGGAATTTGTTCGGCGAATGGAGAAATATGCGACTGCGCGACCGCCGATCATGCGTGGGCGATTTCAGAAGAGAAGGATCGTGGGGGTGAGTCAGATACATCGCGTTTTCTGCTTGCAGGCGCGGCAAACGCGCTGTGGGTGCGGACCGAGCAGGGTCGATTGGCAGAGGCGATGCCTGCCCTGCGGCGGCGGATTGAATCGTCGCGCAATGTCATTCTGGAATCGAATAGCGTGCTGAAATTTCTGCGGCCGGATTTGTATATGACAGTGCTTGATCCGGCAACGGAGGATTTTAAGAAGTCGGCCCAGGAATATATGGACCGGGCAGACGCAGTGATTTTGCATGAGTGCACGAATGGTGGAGCGGCATGGCACGGCGTTTCGTTGAAGCCGGTGATGGGCCGCCCCGTGTTTCGGATTGCGCCTCCGCCTTACGTGACGGTGGAGATTGTGGAGTTCGTGCGCGCGGCCGTGGAGCAAGCGCAGGAAACAGGTTCCTCGCGGCTGAAGCCCGCTCGGAATGACAAAGCTTTTTCATAGCCTCAAAACGCTTTTGTTATTCTTGTCGGTGCGGCAAATTCATTACAGCGCGTGGTTGTTGGTGGGTCTATCGTCGCTGTTGCAGGTCCTGATTTTCCCTCTGCCCGGACTCTATGTCTTATCGTGGGTGGCCTTTGCTCCTCTGATTGTCGCTCTGCTGCGGGCGCGTCCGGCGGGAGCGCTGGAGATTGATGGTTCCGTCTATCTGCAGGCGGCGACGCCGGGGCAGGCGTTTTTGCTGGCGTATGCCTCCGGAATTCTCTGGTACGCCGGCACGTGTTACTGGATTTATGACACGATGCACGAGCATGGCGGGCTTAGCGTGTCGGCGGCTGCGCTGGCGCTTTTTCTCTTCTGTCTTTATCTCGGACTTTATCACGGGCTGTTTGGGCTGCTGGTGGGATTGGCGGCGGAACCGGGGCGGGACAGCCGGCGGGCGCTGATCGCATTGCCGTTTTTGTGGGTGGCTGTGGAGTTGGCGCGGACGCGGGTCACGGGATTTCCCTGGGATCTGCTGGGCACGGCGCAGGTAGACAACATTTCGCTGAGCCGCATCACCACTTTGACCGGAGTGTATGGGGTCTCATTCGAGATTATGCTGGTGAATGTCGCAGTGGCGGCGGCATTTCTGGTGCCGCGAAAAAAACGGAGCATGTTGTTGCTGGCGGCGTTGGTTGCGGCAACGGTGCTTCAGGCGGGAAGGTTGGTGGATGCTCCTGCGATTCCTGCGAATCACACCGCACTGCTTGTGCAGGAAAACATTCCCGTGGATGAGAATTGGACGCGCGATACGTTTGAGCGCACGCTGCGGGAGTTGACTGATCTCAGCGAGAAGGCGCAGGCTTCCAGTTCGTCGTCCTCATCGTCCCGCTCTTCGTCCCGAAGGATGGGTGCTGAAGGACATGCGGATTTGATCGTGTGGCCGGAATCTCCGGCACCTTTCTTTACGAATGATCCATTATTTCGCCAACCGGTAAGCGAGATGGCGCGGGCAGCGCAAAGCTGGGTGGTAGTAGGTTCTATCGGGAGTGCGCATGACATGCAGAACAGCCAGACGCCATCGGATGTTTTCAACTCCGCTGCTCTGGTGAGTCCCTCGGGCGACTGGACGGAGCGCTATGACAAAGTGCATCTGGTCCCTTTCGGCGAATATTTGCCGTTTCCCAAGTTCTTTGCGTTCGCCGGGGGGCTGACGAAAGAAGTTGGAGAATTTAAGAGCGGAACTTCGCGAGCGCCACTGATGGCAGGAAACATGCCGCTGGGAGTTTTTATTTGCTACGAGTCCGTGTTTCCCGATGAAGTGCGGCAGTTTGCGGACCAGGGTGCGCAGGTTTTTGTAAACATTTCGAACGATGGCTGGTACGGAGATAGCGGTGCTTACGCGCAACATCTGAATCAGACGCGCATACGCGCGATTGAGAATGACCGGTGGATCCTAAGTGCGACGGACACGGGCGTGACCGCATCAATCGATCCTTATGGCCGGACGGTCGTGAGACTTCCGCGGAAGCAGAGGGGGGTGCTGGCAGCGCCATTTGCACTGACTTCCGTAACCACGTTCTATACACGGCATGGGGATTGGTTTGCGTATCTCTGTGCGATAATTTCTGCAGGGGCGCTGCTGACGCGGTTTGGGCTTCCCATGAAATCAGCCAGGAAAGCAGAAGCATCTTCATGAATCAAGAGTTTGAGCAGGAATACGGGTTGCTGAGCAGGAAAGTGCGGGAACTTCGGGAGTATCTTTGACGCGGACAAGCTCCGTCCGCAACTAAGCGAAATTGAGAAGCAGTCCGCCGACCCGAATTTGTGGTCGAATCCGCAACGCTCGCAACAGGTGATGCGCGAGAAAAAGCGACTGGAACATTTGCTGGCCACCGACGCGGATCTGGCGCGTCGCGGCGACGACATTGCGGCGTACTTCGATTTGGCGAAGGAAGGCGAAAATGTGGATGCCGACCTGCGCCGCGAGATCGACTCGCTGCGCGAGCTGGTCGATAAGTTAGAGACCGAGACGCTGCTCTCGGGCGAGAACGATGCCCTGAATGCGATTGTGACCATCCATCCGGGAGCGGGCGGAACGGAGTCGCAGGACTGGGCCGACATGCTACTGCGCATGTATTTGCGCTGGGCCGAGCGGCAGGGATTCGAAACGGTTCTTTATGATTATCAGCCGGGAGAAGAGGCGGGGCTGAAGTCGGCGACCTTCGCGGTGAATGGCGAATATGCCTTCGGATTGTTAACTGGTGAAATTGGGGTGCACCGGCTGGTGAGGATTTCACCGTTCGATCAGGCGAAGCGGCGGCATACGTCATTTGCCAGCGTATTTGTTTCGCCGGAGATCGACGACAGCATTGAAGTTGTGATCAAGCCCGAGGATATTCGCACGGATACTTACCGTTCGAGCGGCAAAGGCGGACAGCACGTGAACACGACGGACTCGGCGGTGCGGATCACGCACCTTGCAACCGGGCTGGTAGCGAGTTGCCAGAATGAGCGCTCGCAGCATAAGAATCGCGAGCGGGCGATGAGCATGCTGCGATCGAAGCTTTACGAATTCGAAATGGAGAAGAAGCGCGCGGCAACCAAGAAGATTGAAGACTCGAAACTGGACAACGATTTTGGATCGCAAATTAGATCGTACGTTCTGCAACCTTACCGCATGATCAAGGACCATCGCACGAAGACCGAAGTGGGGGATGTGGATCGGGTGCTGGATGGCGATCTGCAGCCGTTTATTCGCGCGTATCTGGCGGCGCGGCGCGGGGAGAAACAGGAGAAATAGTGTGGCGGGGAAGGTGGCAAAGACGGCCGGAAGGAAGCTCGGTCCGCGATTTGAACGGGCATTCCTGTTGGCGGCCAGGAAACATGCCGGACAAACGCGCAAGGCCTCGACTATCCCCTATATTGCGCACTTGATGGGAGTGGCGTCGCTGGCTCTGGAACATGGCGGAGATGAAGATATTGCAATCGCGGCCCTGCTGCACGATGTGGTCGAGGATTGCGGCGGCGCACCGTTGTCAAAAGAAGTGAAGCGGCGGTTTGGGCCGCGCGTAGCGAGAATTGTGGATGGATGCACGGATTCAGATACGGATCCGAAGCCGCCGTGGCGTGAGCGGAAAGAAACTTATCTTCTGCACTTGAAGAGTGCGGATGCGGAAACCAGGCTGGTTTCTGCGGCAGACAAGCTGAACAACATCCGCTCGATTCTTTCCGATTACCGCGAGATTGGGGAAGAAATATGGACGCGCTTCAATGGCGGACGCGAGGGAACTCTTTGGTACTACCGCGCGTTGCTAAGGGAATTCCAGCGGGGCGAGCCGAACCGGTTGGTTCGCGAGTTTGAGCTTGGAGTGCTGGAACTTGAGGCTGCTGCCAAAGGAAAACGGCCCCATCGTTCCAGGAAATAAAAAGATATGGCGCGCATGATCGATCAAATTCGTGCGTTGAAGTTGCCGTCGAACATGATGCAATTCGCGGCGAGAGGTGCGCTGTCTGTGCCGCCGGATGAGAATCTTGAAATTCTGGTTCATCTTGCCGAGCATAATAAAGTTTTCGGCGATCTGGCCCGCATGACCCTGGCGGGGTGGGATGAGAAGGTTTCGCTGGCTGCGGCGGCCGACCCGAATACGGCGCAGGAGGTGCTGAAGTATTTGGTATCACCTGACAATCTGCGCCCCAAGCTGTTGCCGGCGTTGTTGGAAAATCCCTCTGTGTCAGAGAACGATTTAGCCAAGTTTGCCCGTTCCGCGTCTCCGGAAACAATCGCGATGATGCTGCAAAGCGGGCGCGTGCAAGGTTCGAAAGAAATTCTCGAGACTCTGAGATCGAATCCTTATTCAAAGCCGGATCAGGCTGCGAAAATTGCTGAGTTTCTGAGCGGCGGTAAGCGAGAAGAGCCCGCCGATGCAGCGCCAGCGAGTTTCCTTGAGCCTGCCGATTTAGAGAAAGCTGAGGTTGGGGAGGAACCGTTTGAAAACGTCGCTGAACAGGCCATTGAGCAGGCCGTTAAAGATCCTGAAGAAGTCGTTACAGCCTACGTAGCGGAACACGAATCAGAAATCAGCGCGGAGGAAGGGAAGCCATTTCAGCCGATCGGCGGGATTTTGGATTTGCTGGGAGCTGACTATTTCCCGGTGTCGGCGGTGCGGGAAATGACTAGCAAAACGGAGCCGGTTGCGGCTGCGGCCAAAACAGTTCGCGCTGCAGGTGTTAGGCCAGCCAGCCAAACAGGTCCTGCGGCACTGGGCTATTTGAAGCGCGAAAACACCATGCAAAAGATCAGTCGCCTTGACGTAAAGGGGCGCATTCAACTTGCATTGAAGGGCAACAAGGAAGAGCGCTCGATTCTGATTCGAGACGGCACTAAGGTGGTCGCGCTGGCGGTGCTTGAAGCGCCGAAACTTTCCGATGGAGAAGTGGAAAAATTTGCGCTGCAGAAAAATGTACTGGAAGCGGTGTTAAGGCAAATCCCGCTAAAGCGGCGCTTCATGAAAAATTACATCGTGGTGCGGAATCTGGTATCGAATCCGCGAACCCCGCTGGATCTCGGACTAGGACTGATGAAACATTTATTGATGACCGATCTGAAGAATCTCTCCAGTAACAAAGAAGTCTCGGAAACGATACGCAATTTAGCGCTGAAGATGTACCGCCAGAAGTTGGATGCGACCAAGAAGAAATAAAGAGAGCAAGCCAGGCACGATCTCAAGAATGGTTGCTTTGTCGAAACTGAATGGCCTCTCTTCCACGAGCACACGATGTGAACGAGCTTCTAAAGCGCGCCAAAACCATCGCAGTGGTCGGGCTGTCGGACGATCCGATGCGCGTGAGCTATGGCGTGTCAGCCTACATGCAGAGCCAAGGGTACCGCATCATTCCTGTGAATCCAAAGATTGAATGTTCTCTCGGCGAGAAGGCTTATCGGTCACTGCTCGACGTGCCTGCAAAAATCGATATTGTGAATATTTTCCGGCGGCCGGTATTCGTGGAGGAAATTGTGGATCAGGCAATTCAGTTGAAGGTGCCAGCCATCTGGATGCAGGAAGGCGTGATTCATGAGAAGGCCGCGGGGAAGGCGCGCGACGCGGGGATTTTTGTGGTGATGGATCGCTGCATTCTGAAAGAACATCGGTCGCGCATCCGATAAGTCGCGGGAGGAGCTGCGACGACCCGGGGAGCCCATTGAGTTATAAACGCGTGGCGTCTATCGAAAAACCTCTACGAGCCCACCTGCACAAATACGACGCTGGCGTCATCGCATAGGGGTACGCCATCGGCGAAGGTGCGGACATCATCCAGAACCGTGATTGCGGATGCGCCGGGAACGGAAACATGCCGGGCGAGACGGTCCAATCCGTATTCTTCGTCCTCTTTGTTCGAAGCTTCACTGATGCCATCGCTATAGAATACAAGGCGTGAACCCGGGGATAGAGCCACGGCGCTTTCGGAATAGTCGCCGCAACTCAATCCGAGAGGGAGACCGCACTCGGTATCCAGAAAGCGGGCGCCCCGTTCGTCGACCAACAGAGGTTGTAGATGTCCAGCACTGGAAAAAGTAATGTTGCGAGCCGCCGGATCAAGCACGGCGTAGAGCAGCGTTACAAATTTACCGGCTGGAAAGTCCTCGACCAATAAGCTGTTGAGCTTGGTCAAGACCTCGGATGGAGTGCAGCAGGCTTCGGCCAAAGACCGCAGCATTCCTCGAGTAGCCGACATCAGCAGGGCGGCCGCCGTACCTTTGCCGGAGACGTCAGCCAAAACCAATCCCCAACGGCCATCGGCGAATGGGATGAAATCGTACCAGTCGCCGCCCACCGCACGAGCCGGAATGCTGAGGCCCGAGACGGCAAAGCCAGGTATGTAAGGAGAGGACTTGGGTAGAAGAGCCTGCTGAATGGCGCGTGCTTCCTGGGCTTCACGGCTCATGGCTTCGCGCTCGGCACGCTCCGACTGGAAGATGCGCGCATTATGGATTGCGACGGCCATGTGGTCGCATAAGGCCTGGAGAAGTCTGAGTTGTTGACGAGGAAAAGCGTCCAGATCCGGATGAGATGCGGTAAATACCCCCACCAGACGCTCGCCAACGTGAAGTGGAATCGCCACCTCGGAATGGGTCGAGTGTTCGCAAGCGATGTAGTATTCGTCCTTGCGCACGTCCGGGGCATAACGCATCTGGCCAGTCGAGGCTACATAGCCCACCATGCCCTCTTTGCCAATCTTCAGCCGGAAACCCTTGTGGTGTACGGAACAGCCGTGAACGCCACCCATTACCATCTCTCCATGATCCTCATCATGAAGATAGACGGCGCTCTCCAGCAGGCCGAAGGAATTGGCTACGTCGTTCACGATGTTATCGATCAGTTGATCGAGGTCTAGGATCGAGCTGATTTTCTGCGCGGCCTTCTGCAGCTTTTGCAGACTTTCCACCTGTGTATCCAATGGAGGACGACCCGAGGGGACTTCGTCGAAGATATTTGCAGGACTGGTGGCCATATTGCTAGCCCCTAAGCAATCACAACACGGGTTGGATGCTTAAGGGCGGGCCTAAGACTCGGGATTTTGGGGAGGTGTGTGGGCCGCGGCCGATTGCAGCCGCAGGCGCTTGATCTCTTCCATGCGGTCGCGGATGCGCTTCTCGATCCCTTCATTCGTGGGGCGGTAATATACGCGGTCACGCAAATTGTCAGGCAGGCACTGCATGTTGGCCACTTTGCCTTCGAGGTCATGGGCATATTGATAATCTTTGCCGTAGCTAAGGTCCTTCATCAGTCGGGTGGGAGCGTTGCGGAGATGGAGCGGGACGGCTTCCGCAGCGGTCCGTTCAATATCCTGTTGCACGTCGCCGTAGGCCGTGTAGAGGGCATTCGATTTGGGCGCAACTGAGAGATAAACGACAGCTTGCGCAAGGGCTAGATTGCCTTCAGGCATGCCGATGAAATCGACCGCATCGCGGGCGGCCATACAGAGAGAAAGAGCGTTGGGATCGGCCAAGCCAATATCCTCCACGGACATGCGCACGACACGGCGGGCGATATAGAGCGGATCTTCACCGGCGTCAATCATGCGGCCGAGCCAATAGAGGGCGGCATCGGGATCGCTATTGCGCACCGATTTGTGCAGAGCCGAGATCAGGTTGTAATGCTCTTCGCCGGCTTTGTCGTAGAGCAGAGTGCGCTTTTGCAGGGCCTCACGAATAATGTCGTCGGTGATTTCTGCTGGCTGAGTTCCGGATTGCTGCGCGAGACCGGCGGCCACTTCAAGGACGTTGTAGGCGCTGCGCGCGTCGCCGCTGGTATAGCTGGCGATTGTTTTTAGAACACCGTCAGAGGCCTTGAGCTTCATCGCGCCGAGGCCGCGTTCCTCGTCGGCAAGAGCGCGCTTCAGAAGTTGGACGATTTGTTCTTCGGTGAGTGGCTGCAAAACGTAGACACGGCAACGGGAGAGCAATGCGCCATTGATCTCGAAGGATGGATTCTCGGTGGTGGCGCCGATCAGGCGAATGTTGCCCTTTTCCACGTGCGGCAGAAATGCATCCTGCTGAGCCTTGTTGAAGCGGTGAATCTCATCGATGAAGACGATCGTGCGAGTGCCGTATTGGCGGGCACGTTCGGCGTCTGCCATGACCTGTTTGATTTCCTTGATCCCGACAAGAACGGCGGAAAATTCGATGAACTCCGCCTTCGTCATGCTGGCGATAATCTTTGCGAGTGTGGTTTTTCCCGTGCCAGGCGGACCCCAAAATATCAGAGACCCGGTATCGTCACGCTCGATCTGGATGCGGAGAGGCTTGCCGGGGCCGACTAAATGCTCCTGGCCGGTGTACTCCTCGAGGGTTCGCGGACGCATGCGGTCGGCCAGTGGGCGTGTGAGGTCGGCGGCAGCGTTCGGGATGGATTCGAAAAGTCCCATCGACAGATTCATTTCACCACAGAGTCACAGAAGCACAGAGAAAATCTCAAAAACGCTAAAGAGCTGTGCGCCAGCGGCGGGGTGATTCGGTTCGACAAAAGAATTTACCAATTGCCTTCGTGTTCTCCGTGTCTCTGTGCTTCTGTGGCAATCGCACTTTTATCTTCTTTGCCTTGCGGCTTCGTACAATACGATGCTGGCGGCGACGCCGGCGTTCAAGGATTCCACTTGCGGCGTGTGCGGGATGGCAAGAACCTCATCCATTTTGGCCATCAGGTCGCGGGGCAAGCCAGAGCCTTCGTTGCCAAAGAAAATCGCAGCCGCACTTTTGATATCCGCCCGATCGATAGGTGTGCCCTTATGCGAGGAGGTTGCCAGGAGGCGCACGCCTTTTGCTCGCAGTTTTTCGGAAACTTCTTCCAGCTTGGCCGCGGCTGACTTTCCCTGATTGATGATGGGAAGCCGGAAAACAGATCCGGCTGAAGCCCGTACGACTTTCGAGTTATAAGGGCTCACGGTGCCCTCGCCGAGAATAACGCCGGCGCTACCGAAGGCTTCGGAGGAACGGAGAATGGTCCCGAGATTGCCAGGATCCTGTAAACCTGCGAGGACGATAATCGGGCCGACCCGCAGGCGTTCGGTGACATCTTCGAGCGAAAATTCTTTGAGACGAACGAGAGCGGCCACGCCTTGCGGGGATTCGCTGGGAACGAGGCTGTCGAATAATTTATCCGGGAGCAGCACGGTTTCGACCTGGGAGCCGATCTGCGGAAGCAATCGCTCGGCGCGGTCTTGGGAGGATTCGCGGAAGAAAACCGCGCTGAAACGGAGGCCGCTGCGGATGGCTTCTTCCAGAATACGCAAGCCTTCAATCGCACAGTCTCCAGCTTCGGTAGGTTCGCAGCGAGAGAAGGCCTGGCGCAGTTGCTTCACCAGAGGGTTGTGGTGTCCTTCAATGCGGCGAAGCCTGTGCCGGGCGCTGCGAGCGGGTTCTAGGCTCTTTTTCATGAGCGACATTGTGTGTGCATGATACGCCAGTCTCCCATCGCGCAGCTCTTTGCCGTATTATGATAAGTTTCACAAGCACACACTCCACGAGAAGCAGGGCAGGAAGGGAAAGCCGTGCGCGCCGAGATTATAAAAATCAATTGTGAAACTCCTGAAGCTTCACTGATCAAGTACGCCGCCGACCAGATTCGTGCCGGGGAGGTGCTGGGCATGCCGACGGACACGTTCTACGGGTTGGCAGCGGATCCGTTCAACCTGCGGGCGGTCGACCGGGTGTACGACATCAAGACGCGCTCGCGCCACAAGCCGCTGTCGCTGCTGATCGAGAATGTGGATCACGCGGAGGAACTGGCGAAAGCCCTGCCTGAGGAATTTTATGCCTTGGCGCGAAAATACTGGCCGGGACCGCTGACCATTATCGTGAAGGCAGGATCGCGGTTGCCGCTGAAAGTGACGGCGAACACCGGCAACGTGGCGCTGCGCGTGCCGAATGCGAAGATTCCGCTGGCAGTGGTGACCGCGGCGGCGATTCCGATCACGGCGACGTCAGCGAACTTGAGCGGCGCGGCAGAGTGTACCAGCGCCGAACAGGTGCATGAGCAATTGCATGGCAGGATCAGCATAATTGTGGACGGGGGAACCTCTCCGCGCGACATTCCATCGACCATTGTCGACCTGACCGATGAGAGCGCGCGCTGGCGGATCATGCGCGAAGGCGCGATTCCAGCCGACGAAATTTCCACTTTTTTTGCCAAAGGATGAACGACAAATCTGCTACGCGGCATCCTCGACGCAGCTGGTTGCTGCGGCTTGAAGGACTTGCGCTGGCGGCGCTGGTTGCTTATCTGGGAGTGACCGGAATTCGTATTGCCCGGGAAGGTTCGCGCGAGGAACTGCACCCAGCGGATGCAATCGTGGTATTCGGCGCAGCGGAGTATTCGGGCCGGCCCTCTCCGGTCTTGCGAGCGCGCCTGGATCATGCCTTCGATCTGTTTCAGAAGGGGATCGCTCCGGTCGTGATCATCACCGGCGGCGCTGCCTCCGATCCCAGCTTCAGCGAGGGCGGGGTGGGGCGGGATTATTTGCAACATCGCGGAATTCAGGAGAGAAATTTAATTGCGGAAACTCAAGGCTCCGATACGGCTCAGTCGGCAACCCGCGTCGCGGTGATCATGCGTGCGAACGGGCTACACAGTTGCGTAGCAGTGAGCGACGCGTACCACCTGTTTCGCATCAAGCGGCTGCTGGAACACGAGGGGATTGGGCCGGTGTATGGAGCGCCGCGGCCTGGTTCGCGGCCGCATAGCGTGGTGCAGCGTCCCTACGCGGTTTTGCGCGAGGCGTGCAGCTATTTGCTGTGGAAGATAGGAGCCTCGTAGGTCGGCACGGAATCTTGTCTGATTCGCGCAAGAACTTTTGAAGGAGAATCTTCGGGAAGCCAAATTAAGCTTCGGAAGCTAAAACTTATCAATGCCGTTTGTCGTGCGGATTTTAAACCAATCGTAGCGCAGGTTGTAACGCATGATGCCATTGCGCACTTTCATGAAGGCGTGTTGAATGCGTACTTCGAGCTGACTGTTTTTGATCAGAGTGGCTTGATCATGACGCGCGCCAATATATTCGGCTCGGCGTCGACCTTCACAGGCCTGGTAGTTCCCGCTTTCACGACAAAGTTCGTAGCCGTTGCTGTTGTTTTCTTCCCGCAAAACGCTCACGACCATATTTTGCTTGATGGCGGCGGCCAACTCTTCGTCATATTTGTCGTACCAGGCGTGTACTGCGTCTTCAGTCTCCTCCGGGGTGTGATTCTGTTTGTAGCGGCCGATAGCGGCAACGATCTCATCGCTGTTTTCCGCGTCGTCCATCGTGAGCGCAGGCAGCGCATTGCGCAGGGCATCCATATCGTCTTCGGTGTAGACCCTCTTGCCTTGGGAAGCGCTTTGTTTCTTGGAGTTTCTCGCCACAGCCGCGAGAGACTGCTCCTTGCCCGTTGCGGTAGGTTCCGGCATGTCGGCGGGAGCTACCGGAGTTGGGTTCTGGGCAACGGCGGCCGGTAGCAGAAGGGCAAAGACTGACGCTCGTAGCAAGCTCCGCCAGGAAACGGTATGAAATGGTGCGGGTGATGTCACGTCCAAATCGTATCTACCCACCTGGGTGGACAAAAGGTGACGAAAGTTTTAGGGGAGCTGTCCCCATCGTGCTACCAGCCCTCTCGCTGGCGCAGGCTAGTAACGTGGGCGACGTGATGGCGGGAGTGCCAGGCATACATAGCGACAGTCTCCTCAAGGTCCATTACTCCGCGCTCGGGATGGCGGAAGGTGCGTTTCCAGTCTTCTGCCTTAAGAGAGCGCAGAAGACGAACCCAGCGCGTGTGCAGGGAAGCCAGCAACGCGAGCGAGACTTCCACGGGCGTGTTTTGCGTATCGGCAAGGTGGGCCCAGCGGTCTTCGGCGTATGGCTTGATCGTGGGTTCGTCTTCGGTGAGGGCGAGCTTGGTTCGGATGTAGGCGTTGATATGACTGTCGGGAACATGGTGCGCCACCTGGCGGACGGTCCAGCCTTCAGGGCGGTAGGGTGTGTCGAGTTGCTGGTCGGAGAGGCCTTGGACGGCGAGACGCAGATTGGCCGGCGCTTGTTCGATTGCGTCCAGATCCTTCTGCTTTTGAGTTTCGGTTAGCGGTGTTTGGTAGGTAAACTTCCCAATGGGGTAACGTAGATCAGTCATATTGTCCTCCGCGTCGAAAGCGTTTTAACACAGATGATCGACCACGCACGAACGCTGCAAGAAAACTGCAAGAAAGCATTGTCAGGGGTACTCTTATTGTCGAACCTCGCGAATTTCTCACCGCGACAAAAGCAAAGTAAGACGGCCAGCAATTTGACGTTTGCCTCATCGATCTGCGTTAATCAGTGAGGTTTATTTCCAGATTATTTTCGAGCCACTGGCGACTGACCACAGGTATATCCCATGCGCAAGATTGTTTCTACCAAGGACGCTCCTGAAGCGATCGGTCCTTACTCGCAAGCGGTTAAGGCAAACGGATTCGTATTCGTTTCCGGGCAGATCGCGATCGATCCCTCCACCCAGCAAATCATCGGCGACGATGTGGCTGGACAGACAGATCGCGTGTTGCGCAATGTGTCTGAGATTCTGGAAGCCGCTGGCAGTGGCCTTGGCAAGGTCGTCCGCTCCGGTGTTTTTCTGAAACGGATGGAGGATTTCGCTGCCATGAACCAGGTTTATGGAAAATATTTCAGGACGGCACCGCCGGCTCGCACCACTGTGGAAGTAGCGCGCTTGCCGAAGGACGTGTTGGTGGAAATTGATGTGATCGCACTGGAATAAATGCGGACTCGGTTGTGCGTCTTGCTAAGTCGGTTTGAAGGAGTTTCGAATGATAAAGTACGTCGCTGCAATCGTAACAATTGTTGCGCTCGCTGCAGTATTTCTCGCCGCTCAAACCGCAACCCGCAAGACGGCTGCTCCCAATACCAACGCCCCGACCAAAGTTACCGGCGATGGCGTAAAAACGCCCTCCGGACTCGTCTACTGGGATATTCGAGTGGGCAACGGCGAAGCGGCAAAAGAAGGCAGCCACGTGCGTGTGCACTATACAGGCTGGCTTACCGACGGGAAAAAATTTGACAGCTCAGTCGATGCCGGGAAGCCATTCGATTTCACCATCGGAAATGGCGAGGTCATTAAAGGCTGGGAAGAAGGCGTTGCGGGGATGAAAGTTGGGGGAAAGCGCCAGCTGCGCATTCCGCCGGCTTTAGGTTACGGCGCTGAAGGCACTCCCGGCGGCCCGATTCCGCCCAATGCGACTCTGATTTTTGATGTGCAATTGCTGGGCGTGCAGTAGGAGAGAAGACGTACGCTTCTATGCCTTGACCACTTTGCCGCTGCGAATGCACGCTGTGCATACACGCATGCGCTTGGTGGTAGCGCCCACGCGGGCATGCACCGGGCGCAAATTGACATTCCAGCGCCGCTTGGTGACATTATGGGCGTGGCTGATGCGGTTTCCTGATTGCGGTTTTTTGCCGCAAATATCACACTGTTGGGCCATAACTGCGAGCGATCCTTTCCAGCCTGAAGTTAAGTGCCTATTCTACCGGATTTGGCAGGAGGCGACAATTCGCAGCATTAGAATGGCCGAGGTATACTAGTAGCGCGGCTTTCGAGCGTTTTGGCAGTCGGCCCAAGGAGAAATCGATGCAGAATCGTGGAAGCTCAACCCTGGTGGAAAATGCCCTGGTTCTCGCCCTGATGGGTATTCTGGCGGGAGCTCTTGGGGGCTTGGCGATTGGAATTGCCACCACACCTAAGACTGCGACTTCGACCACGTCAAGCGCTGCTCACTAAACGGCGCCTCTCGGGTTCTTATTCCGCTGCGATAATTAGACTATGCAGTCGCCGCTCCAGTCGCCGTCTTTGGCCACGGACCCTAAGTCCGTTAAGGTGAACCTGACTACCGGCACCGGGATGGACATTGAGTGGAAAGACGGTCACGTTTCCCACTTCGATTTTGTCTATCTCCGCGACGCTTGTCCCTGCGCCATGTGCAACGAAGAGCGCGACAAATCCGGACGCAAGCCAGGCGAACCGGCGAAGCTTCGTCCCGGCATGCTCCCCATGTTCAAGGCTGCGGCCAAGCCGATTTCTGCCGAGGGAATCGGCAAGTACGCCATCCGGTTTTCGTGGAACGACGATCACGATCTCGGCATTTATTCCTGGAGGTTCCTGCGCGAAGTCTGCCCGTGCACGGAGTGTAAGACCGAGCGCGCAGAACTGGCGAAGCCCGCGGATGCAAGAAGGTAAATTCAGCGGAACTGCCTACCGGGTGGCGATTCGCCGGGCCGTCCATCAGCTTCTTGATGAACCTAGAGTTCTGGATGACCCACTGGCGTTGCGCATCATTGGCTCCGAAACGGCGGAAGCCCTTCGCTCCAATCCCAAGGAGCACCATGCCTTTTCCCGCGCTTTTCGCGCGTTCATGGCAGCGCGTAGCCGATATGCTGAGGACGAACTGGCTTCCGCCGTTGCACGTGGCGTCGCTCAATACGTCGTTCTGGGTGCGGGACTCGACACTTTCGCCTACCGCAACCCTCACCCCGGCTTGCAGGTTTTTGAGGTCGATCATCCGGCCACACAGGCTTGGAAGCGCGCTCAACTGGAAGCCGCGGAGATTGCGATCCCGTCGTCTTTGAGTTTCGTCCCCATCGACTTCGAGAACCAAACGCTGGAGGACGGACTTCGGTGCTCCGCATTCAATCCCAGTGCCGCGGCGTTCTTTTCTTGGCTGGGTGTAATTCCTTACCTGACTCGGGAAGCCTGCATGAGCACACTCTCATTGATTGCCAGAATGCCTGCGGGCAGCGGCGTGGTATTTGATTTCGCGGTCGATCCCGCGCTTCTTAATGCGGGACAGAGGCAGGCGCTCGATGCTCTCTCGAAACGTGTAGCCGCGGCTGGAGAGCCCTTTCAACTATTCTTCGATCCCGGAAAATTGCAGGATCAACTGGAGAGCATGGGATTTCAACGCACCGAATTGCTGCAAGGAAGGGAACTGAACGCCCGCTATTTCAGAGACCGCAAAGACGGTCTACTTGTCCGCGGCGGGTTGGGGCATTTAATGGCTGCTTGGGTGTGAGCTATGTCCGAAACGTTTCGTCCGAGAAAGAGAAGGCCCCGATTCCTCGGGGCCGTTCAAATCTGAGCACCTACAGC
>JBAVZU010000157.1:0-4699 GCA_049588915.1 Candidatus Sulfotelmatobacter sp. | reverse complement strand
ACGGCTTTTGCTTGCTAGGCAAAGCCAACTTACACCCTCTTGCTTTTTACACAATCAAAGTTACGTCACCAAATTAGTGCAATCGCCGAAGCAGACGCGCGCAAACCGAGGTGGAGAAAAAATCGAGATTCGTCAGGTTTTTTATCGGCGTACGCCGTCGAACAAGACCGAGTCGTCATTTTAACAACCTACTGCACGCCGGTGGCGCGGGTTTAACTATTTGAGAGATAGAGACAGCGATTTTGCAAAAGTAATGCAAGCCCACTGGTGAGA
Source organism: Candidatus Sulfotelmatobacter sp. (assembly GCA_049588915.1). GTDB lineage: Bacteria > Acidobacteriota > Terriglobia > Terriglobales > Acidobacteriaceae > Sulfotelmatobacter. The sequence goes on along the minus strand of JBAVZU010000157.1, from coordinate 4,426 downwards.
ACTCATTCGTTGGTGATTGTCGCGGTGCTGCCATCAAGCTTGGTGAGTTGGACGGTAAACTTCTCGTGGTAGGTATGGGCTCTGTCTTGAAGGATGCTAAGCGCCATTGCCTCGCCGAGCAGCATGGACGTTTCGGTATCGCTACGCCAGTGGATGCCGGCGTGGATACCATGACCGTAGCTCACGTTGTGCGCTAGCTTGTTCAATTCGCCGTTGACGGTGATCTGGCCCGCATCCGAACCGGTATAAGGCACTAGCGAGAGGCCGTCGCTTGATGGCACCATGGGATTGGGCCACACATGACTGCCGTCGAAGAAAAACTTCAGCATGGTGATGCAAGCGCCGGCAACGGTTCCGTGACCAGTGGGATACGACGGATGAGTGGGCGAACCCTCCGGGAATGCCTGCGAAAGCAGATACGTCCCATATTTGTTGAAACTCTGGGCTACCGCTTGCGAGTTCAGAACGTTGCTGTTCAATCGGGCATTGATCTTGCTTTGGTTGCCGCTCAGGATCTGATGTAGGATCCCTCCGCCCGCCTCTGGACGATGTGTCAGGTGAATCAGCCACTTTTGGAACCACACTCTATTAAGGGCGCGAGCAGCAACTTCTCCTTGGGTGGCAGCGTAATCCGGTCCGCCGAAGGTGCCGAAACCGTTCTGCGTCTTGGATCCGTTGTACGGGTTGCCGGGGTTGACGGGTAACTTCACACCAGTCATCACCAGGAAGGCAGTGAAGTACGCCTGATACAACACGTCCACGTGGGTATAGGCCCCGAGACCACGTCCATCATGGAGATAGCGCTGAACCGGATCGAGTTGATTGGCGAGTCCGGTGCTGATGCCATTTTGAACCTCCAAGAACGTCGTAGTGTCGGTCATGTAGTCGATGCCCGGCAGGTATGTCGTCATCAACTGGTTGATCGGTTGAGACCCAAAGGTGGTCGGAGTAATCATGAACTGCGACATGTACGGGCCAATCGCGTCACCCGAGAAGGGGCCGCGGAACAGCAGATCCGGTGTTACATTTCCGTTGCCGTCTCTCGGGCCTTTGTAGGCTGGCATGGTCGTAAGCTCTGCTGACGCTGCAATAGCAGCGGCGTTTGTGGCGTAGTCGCTAAAGGCCACATCGCGCAAAAGCGAGCACCAGTACATTTCCACCAATTGCGCACCGTAATCGGCGCTCTCGATCTGCGCGAAGGGCGGAACGAGCGGGAGACCGCCCGGGTCACCGATCCACGGAGCATTGCCAAACTGATCGGAATCGGCAGTTTCCAGATCGAAGGCATACGACCCCTGGGGACCGTTCAGCGTGCGCGTGCCGCCAATGATGATGGCCTCGAAGTCACTATTCTGGCCGGTCTTTAGTGCTCTCTTAAAGGACACCCAGGCCGCCGGATTGACCACTCCAATACCGTCCTGCAGCAGGCCTTTACTATAGCTCGCGGAGTGGTCGGGATAGCGCTGCTCGTCGCCGTTCGTCGTGTGTGGGGGAACGGGAATGCGAAAGTCTTTCTGCGCTGTTGCGACGCGAAGGTTAAAGGCATGTTGCACCCGGCCACCGAGCGCGGGCGAAACTTCGCTATCGGCAATAGCGGAACCACTGCGTTGCCTGGACTGGGCGAACGCGATAAGGTTCCTGCCGAGAACACCGGCTGCGACTGTTGCCATGCCCATGTTTCCTAGAAATTTGCGCCGGCTGTTGGAATTTATCTTCTTGCCCGGACGGTGATCCTCATTGTCATTTTTGGGAATCCTTTCCATGGTTGTGCGCCCCTTTTAATCCTTGAAGCCCATTCTGGCTGGGGTCGAGGGAGATGGAAAGACACAAAGGACCAATGACCAACGAGCGGCATTCTATAAAGGCCTGTGGACTGTGGTGACCGACTGAACCCGACGGTTGCCGACGCAAGCCATTGAGAAGTAGGGTGGCGGCAGACGAATGGCTTCCTTTAGAACGCAGGCTGGTCATCCTAACTTATCGCTAACGGGAGCCACCGCATGATTTTCCCGACGCGCCGATGGCACGAAGGATTCTGCGCCATTCAGTTCTTTACCGTCAGGACCAGGAAAAATCGAAGGACTTCTTTTGCGGCAGCGACAAAACCAAGGCTAGACCATACCATTCAAGGTCTTACAAGAAAGGCACTGAAAAAACGATTTATGATGCCGTTCATTCGTCCCCCGGACCTGCGAATCACGGGATAATCGGGAACTTTCCCCTGGGAAGCACAGACCCACTTGGGCTATATACGCAGTGGGCTCATCAATACGGTGACATCTTTTACTACCGTGTTTTTTCCCGTCACATCTATTTCCTTAACAACCCCGACCTCATCGAGCACGTTCTGGTCAACGACTACAAAAGTTTCATCAAAGGCGATGCTCTCCAGTTCAACCGCAGAATCTTTGGAAACGGTCTCTTGACCAACGACGGAGAGTCGTGGTTGCAGCAGCGGCACCTTATCCAACCGGCCTTTTATCGCGACAGAATCGAATCTTACGGCGACGCCATGGTGGCCTATACGGAGCGGATGCTGGCTGGTTGGCACGATGGTGAAGTGCGGGATATTCATCTGGACATGATGCGCCTCGCGCTGGAGATCGTGTCTAAGTCGCTCTTTAGTGTCGAGCTCACTGCCGACACAGACAGAATCGCACGTGCTCTGAACACCTTTATGGAACTGGGCGCGCGCGTATGTTATTACCTCCAATTCTTCGCCTGTTGCCAACAGGCGACAACATCCGTTACCGGCGTGCCGCCCGCCAACTGGATGACATCGTAAACGGCCTTATACAGCGGCGACGCGCGAATGCCGAGATCGCCGACGACTTGCTCTCTGGATTGCTGCAGGCTCAGGGTATTGGCAGGCGCGCGATGTCGGACGGGCAGTTGCGCGATGAAGTGATGACCCTCCTTTTGGCGGGTCACGAGACTACTGCGGTTTCGGCGCCTTCGATCAATCCATCTACACGGATAAGGTCAAAAGTATCGGCTTGCGAGTGATGGGTCTGGTTGTAGTCGACAGGATCTTGTGCGAGGAAGCCGCAAACACCGGCATCATTAAAGGTGACGTCGTTATTAGCATAAACTCGCGGAGGCTCAGTTCCAGCAATCCCAAAGTCGTGCATGGACGAAAGAAAATCGTCTATGATTTCGCGAGCAGCAATTACCTTCAAGGTCGATGCTCAAACTGTCGCTGCACGGATCTCAGAAACGGTCATAATCCGCACTCCTTGCGGGGGGTTCTCGACCGCCGCCAAGATTGCCAGCGTCATCTGTTCCAAAGTCACTAACCCAAGCCGCCGCGCACCTTCGCGTGTCGACGGCAGCAATTCCGCGAGTTTGTACGCCGGCATTAAAAGGTACGGCCACCGGTGTCCCGGTCCAACTACATACCAAGGCCTAAGGATCGTACTATTCAGGCCCGCCGAATGAATCGCTGCCTCGCATTCGGCCCGCACCGCGACATAAGCCTTCATAATGGGCGCAGGCTGGCCGACGCTGAGGTAGACGAAATGACGGATTCCCGCCCCCTTTGCCGCAGCGACCGACTCTAGGCCAGAAACCAAATCTATCTGGCGGAACTTCACTGACTTCCTGGGACTCGGGTGCGCCACACCCACCAACTGCACAAAGGTGTCGGCTGGAGCCACTTGCCCGGCATAACTCGTTCCATCCAGCGCGTTGCCGAGAATCGGAGTACAGCCCGCCGGCAACTTTTTCTCTGACCCGGGCCGCACTAGCGCACGCACTTGATGACCGCGCTCAAGCAAACGCTGAATCAAACGCCGACCCATGTATCCCGTTCCCCCGGTGATAAAAACGCTGCGCCGCTGTTCGCTCATGCACTCTGCCCTCCTGCTCCGGAGAAAAAAACTGGCTGGCCGACTAAGGGTGCCGGCCACGGCTTCCGTCTCTCCAACTACTCCATAAACGGAAACCCTTTATCGATCATCGAGGTCCGTTACAGGAAAGTTGCCTCGATTTTGAGATCGTGTCCGAAGACCAATTCGGTCAGTCGCATTTGCGAGCTCGAGCGTGAGCTCAGCCATGACCGCCTCGTTTTTCTTGAGTTGCGCAAAATCGAGATCGTCGAACGTATCCGAACTTGCATGGTAGTCGACTACGTAGTGACGCCGTCTCAAGAATTGCAAGTGTCGAGCAGAATGGGGAAATAGCGAAGTTGCGCCTACAACATGTTCGGCGGCAATTCCAATTGGCGGGGGCCGGTATGGTTCCCCGTCAATTATTTGTTAATTGAGTCTCTGCAGAAGTTCCATCACTATTCTGGCGACCGCTTCAAAGTCGAATTCCCTTCGCGTTCGGGCAATATGCTCACGCTTTCCGAGGTTGCCGCAGAACTCTCGCGCCGCCTGACAGGGATATTCTTGCGCGACGAACAAGGACACCGTCCGGTATACAA
>JBAVZU010000156.1:0-4167 GCA_049588915.1 Candidatus Sulfotelmatobacter sp. | reverse complement strand
GATGCGAATAAACCCACGCGCAGGCTCTTAACCTCTTTGAGATTCAAAGTCTGATTACGCAAGCGAGCACTAGGGACTACGCCCGCAAAATCCACGACAAGACGATCGGGACCGGTCAGGACTTGGGGCTGGGGAACAATGCGATCGCTGGACTCAATTTCGATCTCGACGGGATTACGGTTGGCCAGCACCTGCATCCGTCGCACTGAGGGTGCATCCTGCGCTTGACCCAGTATCGTGCAGAAAATCAGTGTAGCAGGCCACACCAATGACGTGGCCGAAACTCCGGGGGAGGGTTTCATAAATATCCTTTAAATTATTCGGCTTGCAATACGCCGATTCTAACAGCATTGGCAAGCGGCCGCGCTTTCAAAAGGGCACCTACTTTGGGTCAATCTTGCAGGATGCTCTAATGGGTAAGTGGAGTCAGCATTAGTTCAAGTAAATCAGGCTGGCCGTCCACCCGCTGCAGATGCGGATTTCGATCCCCTTCATGGTATGAAACCGCATAAGTCTGAAAAAACTGGCCGTTTTCGACGAGTAGTTCAATGGGCTCCCCAGTGCCTTGCGCGGCTTTGATCGCCGCATGTAAGATCGGCGGCATCCACTTGCGGCCGTCAACGGCGATCAGCTTCATGCCAGGACCGATGCCCGACTGGTAGGCGGGAGAATCCACGACAACATCTTGAAGTTTGCCGTCCTCAAAAACGGTGAAGCCTAGCGAAAAAGAGAAATCGTAGGACTTGAATAATTTTTCGACGGCTTCAGTAAACAAGTTCGGCTGATCGTTATAGACCAACCTCCAGCCGTCGCGCTCGATTCCGCCCAATGGGGCGTGTGTGCTGGTTGAGCCAACTCGCTCCTTCAGCAGGTTGGCCCACTGGTATGGAACAACGTCGTTCAACGCATGAACCACGTCGTCGAACGTATAAGGTACTACAATGGGTAGTCCGCTCTGCCCGCCGTGAAAACGCCGGCAGAAATCATCCAGAGAACGCTGGCCGTGAGTCTGCTGGCGGATGATCGAATCCACTTCGAGCCAGATCAACTCGCCCTCGGGATAATAGTCAAGCCCACGCCGCCAATTCGACCACTGCTCTCCCAGCATCCGCAACGTTTGCACCGAGCGTGCGGTATCTTCCAGAGGCCGCCAGATGCGGCCTCGACGATAGTCCAGACTGGCGGCGGTTAATGCCAATGCTTCACGATACTGTTCGGCGGACCACAATCCGCTGCGCTCCGCCAGCATATTGCCGAGATATTCCGTGAGTCCTTCGTAAACCCATAAAAGATCTCCGACCATTGGCTCCTGATAATTTCGCGTGGCTAGTCCGGCCGGACGGCGATACTTGCCATTCCATGAATGCGCGAACTCGTGCGGAAGCAAGCTTGCGTAGAGCATGTGCACATCCGGATCGAGCAACGTGCGCTCCGCCGCTACGCTGTCGTTCGACTCATGATGCTCGAGTCCATCTTCGCCAACTTCGCCGCTGAGCGTATACAAGAAGTCGTAATGCCGATAGTGCCGCGCCCCGAACAGCGCGCCGGTCTCTGCAATCAACTTTTGGTAGGCCGCCAGGTCCTCCGGCTTCATCGCCAGATCCGCTTCAGTCTCGCCTACCAGATCCATGTGGTGCGCAGGAGTTTCAGATTCCGCGGTCAACTCGATTCGCCGATAATGTTTTCCGGCAATCAAGGGAGAATCGACTAATGTCGTAAGCGAAACCGGAGCAAATTCAATGTCATCTCCAGACACGTGTGCAGACTGCAACGCCGTTCCATATTTCCAACCTGCTGGAAGTCTGATGGATGGGATGAATTGGAGCGAGTCAGAAGCAGCGCCTTGCGGATAAAGAACTACCGAATTCCAATTCAGATCGAGCAGATTGCTCGAGGCCGCAGGTCCTCCCCCACCCGCACTGTCAGCGGAGGTAATCGCGTCCAGGGACACACTGAGTTCCTGAATTCCTTCGGGTACGACCACATGAAAGGCGTACATATCCACATCATCCCGCTGCCACTCAACCGCCTTCCCCGCCGCTTCCATTCGTAATCCAGTAAGGGCGGCGATCGGGCCGCTCGGCCGGTGATTGCCGGGAATCCACTCGGGAAATACCAGGGTTAACGGACCTGGTTTGGCAGGAATTCGTAGGTTCGCATGATAGATATTTCGCGGGGCGTCGCTAAGATCCACACGCAGCCGTATGGATTGACCGACAGACGGGCCGATCAACGTTAGCCATACTAGTGTGAGTAGAAGGGAGAAAGAGAAATGAAGACTACTCCGCGAACAAAACATCTGCCTCCGGAAAGTTGAACCCGCAAATTCGCAGGATGAGCCTACAGAAACGAACGAAGGTGCGCAAGCAAAGAAGAGACAGCGGAGTTCAGAGTTGCACTGACTGCTTCAGACGCGGCTCAGCTTGCGGCTGGATTGCCAGAAAATTATGGCCAGGCCGGATGCCATCATCACCCACGTTCCCGGCTCGGGCACCGTGGAAGGGCCTCCGCACGGGCTTCCCTTTTTCTTCTTGTCGACGCCCTCCACACCCGCGCAGCACCCGGTTTCGACTGTGCCTTTTTTATTAATCGGCGCACAAAGTCCGGAGGGCAACGGTGGTGGGGAGAGAGGAACCCAATTTCCCCCGCCAACTGGATCGTATAAGCTCAGGGGGCCCATCGGTCCCGAGCCCGGCATCGCTGGCCGGCGGAGAAGGGCGGACTCAAAGGGAACCTGAGGAGATTGCATTGCCGTACCGGTTCCGGCTCGCACCGGCTGATCGAATTTTTCGACTGGAGGTTCCACTGGCGAGACGGCGCTTTTTGGAGCTTCTTCGACACGATTGCCACATCGCGCGCGCGCGGTAATCTTGCCGTCTGTGATCACCTTCTCGCCCTTGTGCAGACTTATCCGGTGACGGGTCCAGTAAACGCGGTTTCCGATGCGGTAAGAGACATATGCCGTCCGCGCCAAGGTCAGCCGCACGACGCGCGCGTGGTCATAGTCAAAGCCAGCGTAGTGAGCGCCAACAATCGGATCGTGCTCCGCCACCCACTTCAATTCTTTTACGTCCTCGACTCCGCCGGGCACAACAGAATACGGATAGACGAGACGATCAGGGGAGGGGGCCTCGTGTGTGAGATTTTGGTCGGAAGTGATGAGACGATTGGCCAAGTCCGCCTGTTCGAGATTCGGCGGGGCGGCGTGCTCCACCCGGAATAACGATGGACTAAGATACTTAAGAGCCAGCGTGGAAGCGCTCGCGATGAAAAGCACGAAAGTTGCAACCGCAAGCCAGCGCCGAATACGCCGATTGCGTCTATGACGGCGGCTTCGCCGACGCCTCCTTACCTGGACGTTCCCCCCTGCTGGATCGGTCACAAACTACTCCTGCGACGGCCGCTCCGGGCTCCGGACCGGCACTTGCCGCACTGTTTTAGCGGCAGTTCAAGTACCATACCGCGGTGCCTACGAGCCTAGGCCACTGAATAACATCCACGTTCTTTAGGCCATCAATCCTAGCAGACGGCGAAATAGTTTGCACAAATTATGTTGGGATTTTTGCAGTAACTTCCCGTATTCGATTCTTAATTTGGTTGCTTCGAGCTCATTGATCGATAGCATGAGTGACCTTGAAGGTAGCGGAGCTATTCGCTTCAATCTCACCTTCTATTACCCACTTTCCGGGCACCTCTGATCAATCCTTTTTCTCCTTGTCGTTTGGTGGTTCCTTCTTGGGCGGAATCTTCGGTTTGGCCTCGGGACGCGCCGGTTCCCTTTTGGCTGGCGGTGCGGCTGGTTTGGCTTCTGCCTTTGGGGCTGGCTTTGGCGCGGGTCTTGCCTCTTGGCGCGCCGGTGGTTTAGCTGTTTCTGGCGCCGCAGGCTTTGGTTTGGCCTCCTGCGGACGCGCAGCCTGTGGCTTTGCGGGTCTCGGCTCAGCTTTCGGCGCCAGCTGCTGGGGAACGGGTTTCGCCTGTGGTTGTGCTGGAGTAGGCCGCGTCTGAGCTGGCCGAGTCTGAACAGGCCGAGTCTGAACAGGTTGGTTCGGCTGAGTCGCAGGTCTCGTCTGCGGCTGTGCGCGATTCGGTTCCGCTGGCCGCGGACTCGCAACTGGACGCGCAGGTATTGCCGGTGCAATCGGTTTGCCCTCCGGCACGGGCTTAGCC
>JBAVZU010000155.1:0-1652 GCA_049588915.1 Candidatus Sulfotelmatobacter sp. | reverse complement strand
TCCCTACGGTGGACAAAATGGATTCGGATTGAACGATCCTTCGGCTCGTCCTTTCGGCTGCGGCTGCGCCACGCCAGACGTTGCGGCCGCCAATCCGGTCATCGGTTCCGGTGGCAGCCGTGCCGTGCAACTTGGGCTGAAGTTCATTTTTTAGCGTGTAGTTGAGTTAGAGATGGAAGAAAGCCGGACGCGGTCCCGTCCGGCCTTTTTTCGCAAGATGCGTCGGCGCAAGTATTCACCGGAGTCTCCTCTATGGCAATGCTAAACCGCTTTCGTTGTGCAATTTTTCTGATGGCATTTTTTGCGCTCTTTTCCGCACGCGGTCTCGCGCAACAGGAGAAGCGTCGTGAACGTACGATCGATGAGATCAGGGTCGAAGCAATTCGCCGGGCTGAGGTGGGCCAGTATCCGCTGATCGGCCTCGATCCCGCCGACGTGAAGGAAGCGTTCGAAAGCATTCACTCCAGCGACAAGGATGAATGGGCAGCGGCATTCATGCACGTGGCCGATCGCTACTTCAACGAGGCCAAGTCCCTGGAGAAATCCGATCCGACGAAAGCGAATGCCGATTACATCCGGGCGTGGCGGCTTTATTCGTTCGGACGCTGGCCGATTCCCGCATCTCCGGGCAAGCAGCGATCGTACGAAAAAGCGATCGAGGCTTTCCTGGCACATGCACGTTTCATGGATCCGCCGCTTGAGGTTGTGCACATTCCCTTCGAAGGAAAAGAGATCATTGGCTACCTGCGTCTGCCAAAGAATGTGAACGGCCCCGCACCTCTGGTGATTGCCATCAACGGTCTCGACAGCCGCAAAGAAGATCTCGCCGAAAGCTTTGGCGCGATTCTTCCATTTGGCGTTGGCTACTTCGCGGTTGATGGGCCGGGTACCGGGCAAAATCCCATCAAGGTGAGTGAGACTTCGGATCGCGTGCTCTCGAGAGTGATCGACTACGTACAGTCGCGGCCGGAGATCGACAGAAACCGGCTAGCCATGCACGGCGTGAGTTGGGGCGCTTACTGGGCAACGAAGATGGCGATCGCCGAGCGGACCCGCCTGCGTGGGTGCAGTGCGCAGTCTCCGCCGGTCGACAAATTCTTTCAGAAAGATTTTCTGATGAGCTCGCTGCTGGGGAATCGCGAATACTTATTCGATCAGGTTCCGGCGCTCATGAACATACTTGAAGGGGTTCACACGCTAGACGAGATGGCTGATTATCTTCCCAAGCTGTCTCTCGTGCGTGAAGGGCTGCTGGGCAGGCCGATGGCGCCGATGCTCATCCTCGCAGGCGTACTCGACACGCAGGTTCCGATCGAGGATGAATATCTGCTGCTGAGCAAAGGAGACGTGCCGAAAGGTGCTTGGATCAATCCACAAGGCGGACATTTGGGGCGACAAGTTGGAGTGTGGCCTGATCCGCGGATCTTCAAGGAGGTGATTATTCCCTGGCTGGTGAAGACTCTGGAGGTTCCGGCGAAGTAGGCTGGCATGACTCTCAACCTTGGGCATCGACGTTTCATGAGGAGTTTCGCGCGCTGGCAGAGGCGCGAGTCTCCTGTATGGCGGGGGGAGTCTAGCGGTCCCGTTCCCATTCTGGTAACTACAGTAACTCCTACCTGCACAATTTTTGTTGCACCTTAACACTCCTGCAA
>JBAVZU010000154.1:0-24129 GCA_049588915.1 Candidatus Sulfotelmatobacter sp. | reverse complement strand
GGGCAATGATGAGCCGGTTGCCTCAGTTCCCGGCGAGATTGTTCCCATCAAAGAATTCTACGACTACAACGCCAAGTATCTAGATGAAGGTTCAGAGCTCATCATCCCCGCGAAGTTGACCAAGGCGGAGACAAAGAAAGTTCAAGAACTGGCTGTGCGATGTTTTCAGGCGGTAGATTGCTCTGGCCTGGCTCGCGTCGATTTTCTGATGGATCCATTGACGCGGAAAATTTATTTGAACGAGATCAATACCATGCCGGGATTTACATCGATCAGTATGTATCCCAAACTCTGGGCGGCATCGGGGCTCGAATATCCGGATTTGATTGACCGGCTGATCCAGCTTGGGCTGGAGCGGCATGCGGACAAGAAAAAAAATCAGTATAGCCGATGAATCTCCGAAGTTCGGCCGACGATCTGCGCGCAAAATAGATTGCCGTACTTGTTTCGCACTCTAGGGCGCAACCACCAGCGGCAGGTCAACAAAACTCATCTGACCGGGAGCGTGATAGACGCGCTCTGTCGCCTTGCGATAGTCATCCGGCTTGGCCCAAAAAATGTTCGGAACAAATGTTTGCGGATTACGGTCGTAAAGCGGAAACCAGCTGGATTGAATCTGCACCATGATACGGTGTCCGGGCAGAAACACATGGTTCGCCGTGGGCAGATTGAAGCGGTAGAGCAAAGGCTGATCGGCTGCGATGGGCTTTGGAGTCGCCGGATTTTCGCGGTAACGCCCGCGGAAAATGTCGGCGGAAATCATCAGCTGATACCCGCCCATGGCGTCGTCCCCGGCCACTTCGTCGGGATATACATCGATCAACTTGACCACCCAATCGGAATCCGTGCCGCTGGTGGAAGCAACCAGATTGGCAACCGGCTGTCCGCTGATCTTCATGGGAGCGGTCAATACATCCGACGTAAACGCCACAACGTCGGGACGCCCTGAAGCTTCGCGCTGGTCGTCGACCAGCCACTCGGGCCAGGTATGTCCATTGCCGTATCCGATCTGCTGGATGGGCCGGGCGCGGAAAGGCACGGGCTTCGCTGGGTCTGAGATGTATTCATCGAATGCGGAGCCGCTCGCCTTAGGGGCGGCCAAGCTGAGCTTGAGTCCGGCGGTCAAGTACAGAGGCGTCGGCTGAACGGTGCAGCCAGTTGCGCATCCGGCTGGCCATGTCGGTAGGCGACGCCACGTGTTGGTTCCGGTTTCGAAAGCATTCACGGGCGCGACGTCCGCTTTGGACGCACCATCTTTCAGGTATTTGTCGAGAAAGGGCCGCAGGATTTCTTGCCGAAAATAAAGTCCGGTGTCACTATTGAATTTTATGGCTCCGAGGGAGCTGCCATCGCCAATTTCCTGCCCGTGATGCCAGGGTCCGAGCACGAGAAACAATTTGTCCTGGTTCGCGCTCACCGCTTTAAGCGCCTTGTAGGCTGCGGGAGCGCCGTAAATATCTTCCTGATCCCACAGGCTGTCGACCAGCATGGTCGGCACTTTCAACGGCTGGGCCGCAAGGATACGATCCATGGCTTGCGCCTGCCACCAGGAATCGTAACTGGGATGATCCAGAAGCTTACGCCAGAAGCCGACTTGCTCCAGGCCGTGGCGCCGGCCCAGTTCACCGGCTGAGCCAGCCTTCCATGAAAACGTCGTAATCGTCGAAGTGATCGGTCCACCATTTTGCTTCCGATGCGCGAGTCGCCTCCTGCATGTAGATGTAATTCATGTTCTGCTCGCGGAACGCGCCGTTGTGGAACCAGTCGTCACCGATCCAGCCATCGACCATGGGATTCATCGGTACGGCAACTTTGAGCGCGGGATGCGGATTAACCAAGCCCATCAGCGTGGTGAATCCGTCGTAGGAAATGCCGAGGATGCCGACCCTGCCATTGCTCTCGGGGATATTTTTCACCAGCCAGTCGATGGTGTCGTAAGTGTCGGTCGACTGGTCGACGGGCGTGGGGTTGAGCGGACCGTGCAGCGGGCGAGTCATGACATAGTCGCCCTCGGAACCGTACTTGCCGCGAACGTCCTGCACCACGCGGATGTAGCCGCCTTCGACGATCACGTCGGTCGCATTGTCATAGCCGCTCAATATGGGTCCAAGATGCGAGCTTTCGGCGTGGCTGGTCTGCGCGGTCGCGCTGTAGGGGGTGCGGGTGAGCAGGATCGGCGCGTTCTTTGCGCCTTTGGGAAGAACGATCACCGTGTGCAGCTTCACGCCGTCGCGCATCGGGATCATCACGTCGCGCTTGATGTAGTCGAAGCTTGAGGTGACGGGAGTGAAGGTGGATGGGGTCTCGCTGGGTAGGCCCGGAGACTCGGCCGACTGAGCGGAAGACGGTTTGACGAATAAAAGCGCAGCCGCGATAACGGCGAAGGCAACTCCAGCGCGAACCCAAATTCCAGATTGCGAATAATTTTCCGGCCAGCCGACTCGTCTTCCCAGTTTCTCCATGCTCACCTCGCGAATGAAGAGTGTACCGATGCCGGGCGATTGGAACAACTGGCACGTCGTTTGGGTTCGCGTCCATGCTGATGCGCCACGCTCCCGTCGACGCGGTTGCACGGCTCAAGGCAGGTTTTCCAATGCGGTGTCGTGGAGGTTCGTGGTGGCGATTTGCAGGGCGTAAAGCATCAGGCTGGCGGTTTTGCGTTCGATTTGGCCTGCGGCTAGGAGGCGCATGATTTGGGTGAGCGAGACCTGGATGGAACTTGCATCCTCGAGAGCGGGCAGGGTGAACTGGGGGTTGCGGCTGTCGCGCGCACGGTCGGCGTTGAGGGCCAGGAGCTGTTCGTGCTGGCGTTTGTGGTTGTAACAGAAGCGGTGGTGGCCCATGGCGGGTGATCCGCAGTGGGCGCCATCTACCATGATGTGCATACATTGGTTGGGCAAACGGGCCATAGCGATCTACCCTTATACCTCTGGAGGTTGTGTAATGTGAGGGTTAGCGGAATTTTGCGATTTGATCTTGGGGCTGCAATCGGTTAGGGGCAAGGTCTTGAGCTTAAATGGGTTCGTGGAATGGGATGTCATTTTGTTCAGAGCTATTGGGTAAGTATGCGGTATTGCGGAAAGCTAGGCAAGGTCAGGTGAACGTGAGGAGTGTGGAAAAAGGCAAGCACCGGAATGATTGAACCCTGACATGAAAACGTTAGACTAGAATGAGGGGGCGAGGTCCACATGGCACAGATGACCCCGGAAGTTTCCAAGTTGCTGGAGCGCGCATTGTCGCTTTCGGTTGAAGAGCAGGAGGCGTTGGCAGATTCCTTGATCTCGAACCTCGGCGGCAAAGTGGACGAGGGCGTGCAGGCGGCGTGGGAAGCTGAAATCGGGAAGCGCATCGCAGATCTGGACTCAGGCAAGGCTGAGACTACGTCGTGGGAAGAGGTACGCAGGCGCAATTTGGCGAAGTTGCCTCATGGGCACTGATGCGGCGGGAGCGTCCCTAACTTATGATTGATGTCTTCCAACGGTTGGGTTAGTCTCCATCGCTTTGCGCAAGATGCAAAACCCGCAATCCGAACTCGTATTTGGATTTGTCTACGGCATCGGAACAGATGCCGGGCCCGTTGTGTCGTTGCTGAAAGACTATCTAAAGCAATTCAGCTACCAGACTCACGAGTTTCGGGCCAGTGAACATTTGAGAACTCTCAATCTGGGCATCACTTTCAATCCGTTCGGAGCCTTCGGAGAGATGAACGCGTTGATGGACGCCGGTAATGCTGCTCGCAAGCGCGCAACTGCAAACGACATTCTTGCTGTCATGGCCGTGAATGACATTGCGGCCAGACGAGCCGAAGAGAAGCCTCTGATGGGTGTTGCCCACCTAGTTCGATCGCTAAAGACCCCGGAGGAGGTGCGTCTTCTTCGCGACGTGTATCGCCCAGGGTTTTTCCTTATTGCGATAGCGAGCGACGACGACGAGCAGCGTGAATATTTAACCAACGTGAAAGGCCTGAGTGAATCTGAGACCCAAGCGGTAATCGAGCGCGACCAGGACGAGCGGCTTGACTACGGGCAACGAATGAGGGACACATTTTACCTAGCTGATGTGTTCGTGGAGATAACTGCGGAGAGATATAAGAAACAGATCGAGAGATTTCTAGAACTCGTCTTTGCTCACCCCTTTAAGACGCCAACACAAGAGGAACACGCGATGTTCATGGCCTACGCGTCGGCCGCACGATCATCGCAATTCGGTAGGCAGGTGGGTGCTGCAATTACAACTGTCGAAGGCGACGTGGTGGCTGTGGGTTTCAACGAGGTCCCGTCTGCTGGCGGTGGGCCGTACTGGGAGGGAAGCTCCGAGGACTCTCGTGATCACGCGTACGGTAGTAAGATCGATTCCAACCATTTGCAGCGTTCGCGAATTGTCGACAGCGTCGTGGACAATCTAGGCACGTCGCTTCTAACGAGAGAGAACATACGAAAACTCCTCAAGCAACTAGATACTGCCGCGACTGATGCAGAATTGGATTCTCGAGTTGATTCAATCTCCGCCTTTTTGGTGTCTAAGTTGTCTGTTAAGGAAGCGATTCGGTCGAGCGCCCTTAAGGAGATTACTGAATATGGTAGGGCGGTGCACGCTGAGATGGATGCGCTGCTTACGTGCGCCCGCCTAGGCATAAGCGTCAAGGGAAAACAGCTTTTCACTACGACCTTTCCCTGCCACAATTGCACGAGGCACATAATTGCGGCGGGCGTTTCTAGAGTCACATACATCGAGCCATACCCCAAAAGCAGAGCTGCCGATCTTCATAAGGACGCGATATGTTTTGACCTTGAGGAAGCAAAAGGCAGAGGGAGAATACCTTTTGTGCCCTTTATAGGTGTCGGCCCCAGAAGGTACCTCGAACTCTTTTCTCTAGAACTGAGCGCTGGCTCCAAAATCGAGCGAAGCGACAGTGACGGGAAAGCTATTTTCCCGGAAAGGGCTGGACGACCACCGCGAGTCCCGATGCTTCCACTCAGTTATCTAGAACGCGAAACAAAATTGTTACATGACCACGAAGATGTGATAAACGATTTACAAGGAAAAGACGATGAACAAACTAACGGACAAGATACCTCTGAAAAACAGGACGGCGTGGAATCACCTGCGGACACTAAAGAGGGCAGCGGAAACGGTTAACGGGTGGCCGAAATGGAAGAGAGACGCGCTAGTCTACCGCGAACGATCAGGGCTAGATTCTCCATCACAGGTGACAACTGGCATAGACCTCCGAAAGCGAAGCGCTTAGCGGCTGGCCATCATAGCCACGTACCTTCGTCTTGCTGCTATGGGAAATCGTCACAACCCCCTGCTGAGCCAAGAAGTTTAGAAATCAGCTTCTTCTTGACGAGCCGCTCTCGAATGTGTAGCATCATAAAGACAAGTTTGCCTTTCGGGGCAGACCTGAATTTCATGCAGAGTGGCTGAGGGACGAGCCCTGTGACGCCACGGCAACCGGATCGGGATCATATATCCCGACCGCCAGGTGCCAACTCCCGCCCGGAAACGGGGAACATGAGATTCGGATGCGAGCTTTTTATTTTGCATTCCGAAAACCTCTTTTCCTATTTCCTGGAAAAGGGGCCTTTCAGTTTTAGGGCGCTTTTTCCCGGCTCGTCCCCAGCTATTCGCAGGCGCGAACGAAAGCGAGTAGCTTATGTCGACATACGACGCCCACTACGAACTACGCTGCCGGGAATGTGGCCGACGCTGGGGAAACCAGCCCCGCTCG
This sequence comes from Candidatus Sulfotelmatobacter sp., assembly GCA_049588915.1. Classification (GTDB taxonomy): domain Bacteria; phylum Acidobacteriota; class Terriglobia; order Terriglobales; family Acidobacteriaceae; genus Sulfotelmatobacter. The sequence goes on along the minus strand of JBAVZU010000154.1, from coordinate 18,398 downwards.
ATCTGCGAAGAATGTTTCTCTCCGCTGGAAATCACTTACGACTACGACTGGATCCGGTACTTGCTGGGCGAGGGTACGCTTGACCCGCTTAAGGCGGTGCGTGCGCGCATCGCGCAGCGGCCGCCGAACATGTGGCGCTATGCCGAATTGCTGCCATTGCCTGCAGGTTTCGAGCCGCGTCTGCCGGTCGGGTTCACGCCTTTATTTCAGGCGCCGCGCCTGGCGGCGCGGCTGGCCGGCAATAACGGCGACGCAAAGACCGCTGCACAAAATCTTTACATCAAGAATGACGCCGTGTGCCTGCCTACCTTGAGCTTCAAAGACCGCGTGGTAGCCGTGGCTCTTGCGCAGGCGCAGGCTTTCGGATTCGACACGGTCGCTTGTTCTTCCACGGGAAACCTGGCGAATGCGGTGGCGGCGCATGCGGCGCGTCTCGGGCTGAAGGCATGGATCTTTATTCCGTCCGATCTGGAGCCGGCGAAGATTCTCGGCACACAAGTGTTCGGCGCGAACGTGGTGCGCATCGCGGGCAACTACGATCAGGTTAATCGGTTGTGCTCGCAGATTGCCGAAGAGCGGCGCTGGGGCTTTGTGAATGTGAACCTGCGGCCCTATTACGCCGAAGGATCGAAGACCGTTGGGTTCGAAATCGCCGAGCAACTGGGTTGGCGTTTGCCGGACAACGTGGTCGTTCCCATGGCCGGCGGGTCGTTGATTACCAAGATCAAAAAGGCGTTCGATGAACTGATCAAGATCGAGTTGGTTGAGGAGAAGCCGGTGAAGTTCTTTGGGGCGCAGGCGACTGGCTGTTCTCCGATCTCGACTGCGGTAAAAACCGGCAGCTTAGAGATTGATCCGCAGAAGCCGGCCACCATTGCTCGTTCGCTCGCCATTGGCAACCCGGCCGATGGGCACTATGCCATCAAGACGATCAAGAACAGCGGTGGATGGAGCGAGGACGTGAGCGATCCTGAGGTGATCGATTCGATCCGTTTGCTGGCGGAGACGGAAGGCGTCTTCACCGAAACTGCGGGCGGAGTGACGGTAGGAACGGCGGGCAAGCTTTATCGGCAGGACCGCATCCTGCCGGAAGAGACGACCGTGCTCTGCGTTACCGGCAACGGCCTGAAGACGACCGATGTGCTGGCCGGCGTGTATGAAATCGAGCGGCCAATTGCACCCAAGCTGGCGGAGTTCGAAAAATATCTCAATGAGACGCTGGATGCAGTTGAGGTTGCCGGTGAAGAGCCAGCCACGGCTATAGCATAGGTGCGTCGGCCGCTTTGAAGGGCGTGGCTTCAGTGCGCTGTAAGGAGCCAAAGTTGAGAGCGGCTTTAGCCGCTGAGATAGGTTCGATGGCGATAACGGTACAAATTCCGACTGCATTGCGGCGACATACGGCGGGCGTAGGCTCGATCGCGTGCTCGGCCACGAACCTGGCCGAGCTGTTCTCGGTTCTTGATGAGAAGTTCCCGGAACTCAAGCCTCATCTTCGAGACGAGGCGGGACAGGTGCGCCGCTTCCTCAATATTTATGTGAACGAGGAAGACATCCGCTTCCTGGGCGGGCCCGGTTATGCCTTTCAGGACGGAGACGAGGTGCTCCTGGTGCCGTCGATTGCCGGCGGAGCAATCTAGCTGCAGTACACCTTGCATCTCCCCTTGTGGTCCGCTTCCTGCTATAATTAATCTAACTAACTAGTTAATTAACTATGACTAGAGCCATCAGTCAACGCCCTTCTCGCATGGGTTCCCGAGGGAAGCCGGAAGAGAGCCGCGCCGCCATTTTGCAGGCGGCGGCGCGGGAGTTCGCGGAGCAAGGGATTGCCGGAGCGCGCACAGACGCTATCGCGCGCGCCGCGAAGGTCAACAAGGCGCTGCTCTATTACTACTTCCAGGACAAGGAAACGCTCTATGGCGCGGTGCTCGACAACGCGTTCTCCAGGATGAGAGCGGACGTTTTTCAGGTGCTGGACAGTGACCTGCCGCCGCGCGAAAAGGTACTGGCTTATGCGGGAGCGTATTTCGACTTCATTGCTTCGAACCAGATTTATCCCAAACTGATGCAGCGGGAAATGATGCGGGCGCGCGAGGGCAATTCGGTTCACATCGACAGATTGGTCAGGACCTATTTTCAGCCCGTATACCGGCGAGTCGGCGAGTTATTGCACCAGGGAGTCAAGGAAGGCGAATTCCGCAAAGTGGATCCCGCGCACTTCGTTCCGTCCATGGTGGCGATGATTGTCTTCTACTTCAGCAGCGCGCCGGTGATGCAAAGGATCGTGCGCTTTAATCCCCTGGCGCCGGAGCGGATCGCCGAGCGCAGAGCAGCGGTTCTCGATTTTATTTCCGCCGCGTTGTTTCTGCCTTGTGCGTCGCCGGTTCGAAAAACAGGAGTTCGCAAATGAGCGCTCGTAACAGATTTTTTATCCTTCTCGGGATCATCTTTGTGATTGCCGCGATCTACTACGTGTTCTCCGCTGATCATTCGAAAGACCTCGTCCTGATTGGTACGGTCGATTCGAACCAGGTGATCGTCAGCGCGCAGGTGGAAGGACGCATCCAGAAATTGCTGGTCGATGAAGGCACGCCGGTAAAGGCCGGGGATCTGATCGCCGTGCTTGACCCCTCTGAATTGCAGACGCAAGAAGCCGCAGCGGCCGCGAACATCGCGAGCTTGCACCATAAAGTAGCGGAGATGCAGCACACCGAGCAATCGACTTTAGGCTCAACCTCGAGCGACGTCGCCAACGCTCGCGCCAAGCTTGATTCAGCCAAGGCGCAACTCCTGCAGGCAAAAGCTGCACTCGATCGGACGGAGAGCGACAGCCGTCGCATGATCGAGTTGGCGAAGGCGGGAGTTCAGTCGGATCAAGACCGCGTTCAGGCTGAGACCAATTTGCAGGCGGCGCAGGCCACGATGCAGGCCCAGCAAGAGCTAGTGAAGGCGGCCGAAGCAGACCTGACCTCTGCCATCGCGCGCACTCAGCAGGCCAATGCAGCGAAGAGCACTGTGCAATCCACTGAGGCCGACCTTAAGAATGCCATCGCGCAGAAGAATCAGGCCGCAGTGAGATTAGGCTACACCAACGTTTATGCGCCTGTTACCGGGACGGTTTCGGTCCGCGCGGCAAGACAAGGAGAAGTGGTGAATATTGGTGCGCCGATTGTAACGATTGTCGATCTCACGGATACATGGGTGCGTGCGGCGATCCCGGAGACCTATGCAGACCACATCGGCTACGGCGATGTGATGCGCGTGCGGCTGGCCGGCGGGACAATCACCAGCGGCAAGGTATTCTTCAAGGGAGTGGAAGGAGATTTCGCCACGCAGCGAGATGTGAGCCGGCGCAAGCGGGATATCCGGACGATCGTATTAAAGGTTCGGCTCGACAATCCAAAGGGAGCGTTCGTGCCGGGAATGACGGCGGAGGTGCTGGTGTCGCCGGCGCAGATGAAGGGCGAGAGCAACGCTCAGACGGCCGCAACCACGGGGCAACAATGATGGCCGACGTAAACTCCAAGGCGGAAGTCGCTGGCTCTCCTGCGACGGCTGATATGCCCTACGCCATCGAAGTACAGCACATCGTGAAAAAGTATGGTGACTTCACCGCAGTGGACAATGTCTCGTTCAACGTGAAAGAGGGTGAGATCTTCGGTCTGCTCGGGCCGAATGGGGCGGGAAAGTCGACTCTCATTCGAATGATGACGACGCTGATTCCAATCACATCGGGAACCGCGTGCATTGCCGGCCAGGATGTGGCGAAAGAACCGAACGCCGCGCGCCGGATGATCGGGGTGATTCCGCAGGCGCTGACCAGCGATCTTGATCTCACGGTGGAAGAGAATCTGAACATCTATGCCAAACTCTACGATGTGCCAGCGAAGGAACGGCAGCGCTCGATCGATGAGTTGCTTGGGCTGGTGGATCTAACCAAGTGGCGCGGTGCGCAGACCAAGACACTCTCCGGCGGCATGCGGCGGCGATTAGAGATTGCCCGCGGCCTGGTACATCATCCAAAAATCTTTTTCCTCGATGAGCCTACGACTGGATTAGACCCGGTTTCACGCGTGGCGGTTTGGGAGATGCTGGGCAACATCAAGAGCCAGCGGCTGCTGACGATCCTGATTACCACACATTACATGGATGAAGCCGACCGGCTCTGCGACCGGATTGCGATTGTGGATCACGGCAAACTGGTAGCGCTCGACACGCCAATGGCTTTGAAGGCAAGTGTGCCCGGCTCCAACGTGATTGAAGTGCAATTCGACAATCCTCCAGACGACTGGGAACAGCGCCTCCATACGCTCGATGAAGTGACGTCCGTACAGCACGAAGGAGCGGGTATGTTTCGGGTGCTCACCGGGAACGGCTCGCGCACGACGACTGAATTGGTAGAAATGGCAGTCGAAGCTGAGGTTGCGGTGAAATCGCTTTCCGTGCAAAACACGACTCTGGATGACGTCTTCGTTCACTACACCGGCCGGCAACTGCGCGACGAATTGCAAAAAGCATACGCCTTCGTAATGCCGCAGAGTCCGGGGCTGCGGCCATGAACTGGCCGAGGTTGAAGTTATGAATCGAATGATGGCGATTGTCGAGCGGGAGATGCGCAAGTTCTTCCGGTCGCCGGCGCTGATGTTAGCCTCGATGATTTTTCCTCTCGTGCAACTGGTCATCCTGGGAAATGCGTTTGGCGGCAAAATTCGCGATGCGCGGTTGGCGATTGTTGACCAGGACGGCGGCACGCAAGCGCTTAAAATCCGTGAAGCTTTCGATTCCGTGCGGGCGAACATTCGCACGTTTGTCCCCGTTTATTACGACAACGAAAAAAAAGCGGTAGAGGATGTGCGCAACGGCAAGCTTGAGGGTGCAGTGATCATTCCACCGCAATTTTCGCGGCGGGTCTATGAGGAGAACCATCCGCAGGTGGCGCTGGTCGTGGACAACAGCGACAACTTCATGAGCTCCGCATTGGAGTCGGAAATGACCGACCTGGTCAATTCGCTGAACCAGCCGACGATCGAGCCGCGCATCCTGCAGCAGACCGCGCTTGGAATTGTCGAACTCTATCCCTACATCGAATACATGAAGTATCTGCTGCCCGGTTCGCTCACGCTGGCGATGTTTGTGTCGGTGATGATCGGCGGCGGCATGCTCTACATCGATGACAAAGCACGCGGGGTGCACGAAGGCTATCTGGTCACGCCGATCACCAAGCTCGAACTGGTGCTGGGACTCAATCTAGCGGGCGCCATCAAAGCCGTGATGACGGGTGTGATTATTTGCGTCATCGGATCGCTGATTGCAGGCGTAAGCACGATTTTCAATCCCATCACTATTTTTGGATTGCTAATAATGATCGTGCTGACCTCGCTGGCGTTCAACACGATGATGTTTTTGCTGATGGTGCGAATCGAAGATCCGCTGGTGCCGCGGGCCATGTTTGGCATCCTGAATACGCTGCTGTTCTTTCCGAGCGGAGCGATTTATCCGATCCAGGCTTTCCCTGCGTGGCTGCGGGCGATCGCCAAATGCGATCCCTTCACTTATGCCGTGGATGGCTTCAAGTGCCTGTTGCTGAAAGAGACGACGCTGGCGGCGGTGTGGGGTGACATGCTGTTTCTGAGCATCTTCGCCACGGTTACGCTCGGAATTGCTATTCCGTTGTTTAAGCGCACGCTGTGAGCGCCCTCATGTCTTCCGCACATCTCAATTATTTCGGCAACGTTTGACTTCCCGGCAGCGTCCGTTATGCTAGAAAGCGATGACGTTACTGGACGCCAAAGAGTACCATCCCGAAAAAGAGCGGAAAAAGAGAGCTCGGATTATTTCCATCATTCTTCTTGTTCTGCTGCTGGGCATTGTGGGATGGTGGAACCGCTTCTGGCCGGAAAAACGGATTGCCGAGAAATTTTTTTCGGCGCTGCAAAAACAGGATTACGAATCCGCCTATGGCATCTACTACGCTGATCCTACTTGGAAGCAGCATCCACAAAACCACTCGCAGTATCCGTTCAACGAATTCTGGCAAGACTGGGGACCCGGCGGCCAGTGGGGCGTTGTCAAGAGTTACAGAGTTTATGGCGAGAGCAACTGCCCCGGGGGTGGGACTGGCGTGGTGATCGATCTGATCGTGAATGACCGCGCGCAGCATGCTCAGTTGTACGTGGATAAATCAGATAAGACGATAAGCACCCCGCCTTGCGATCTGGAATTTCATTAGGATGATCGGGCTACGCTAGCTTTCGAAATGTTTCACGGTTTTGGCGAGGGAAGCTTCGTCGGCGACATTCAGGCAGGTCTTTGACCGATCCATCTGCCGCATCAAGCCGCACAGAACTTTTCCGGGACCAAGCTCCACAAACGTCTGCACGCCCTCTTCGATCAACCGGCGCATGCTCGGTTCCCACAGCACCGCAGCCGTCACCTGCGCCACCAACGTTTCCCGCGCCCGCAGATCATCGCTAACGAGGGATGCGTCGACATTGCATACGACCGGATAGACTGGCTTCTGAGTCTTCAACGCATTCAAATCCACTTCCAGGCGATGCTGCGCCGGCTTCATCAGCGAGCAGTGGAAAGGCGCGCTCACAGGGAGGACTTTTGCGCGTTTCGCCCCACGCTCGTCGGCTAGCCTGGTTCCACGTTCCACCGCCGCAGTGTGCCCCGATATCACAATCTGCTCTGGAGAATTAATATTCGCGGGAGAGCAGACTTCACCTTGGGCTGAGTCATGGCATACGGCAAGAACTTTCTCCAACTCCATGCCCAGGATTGCCGCCATGGTTCCTACGCCAACGGGGACAGCCTCCTGCATATATTTTCCGCGCTTGCGCACGGTGCAAACCGCATCGGCAAAGGTCATCGTCCCTGAAGTTACGTGTGCTGAATATTCCCCCAAGCTATGGCCAGCTACAAAGCGTGGCTTGGGAAATTGTCCCTGAAGGACTCGCAGCGCCGCAATCGATACGGTGAGAATTGCCGGCTGCGTGATCTCGGTCAGGCGCAATTGCTCCTCCGGGCCTTCGAAACAAACTTGGGATAATCTGTATCCTAACGCCTCGTCGGCTTCTTCAAATGTTTGGCGCGCGATGGGAAACTTGTCGAAAAGCTCTTTGCCCATGCCCACAGCCTGTGAACCCTGGCCGGGAAAGATGAAAGCGATTTTAGGAGTCATGAGACTCCGTGGCGGGCGTCGTCAGTTCTGGCTCTAAGTCTTCAAGTTCGATTGGTCCGGGAGGATAAAGATCCACTACCAACGGAATCCCAAGTTGTGCCAACCGTGAAAGCGTGTTACTGGCCAGGGTGAACCCGCCCTGACCGTGCTCGGAGCCGAAACCACAACTGATGCAAATTAGTCGACACCGGGGCGCGAGCGAGTTGATGGCGTTGAGTTTGGGCGCGAGCACATCGAGTAACCATGCTATGTGGTCCTCTAGTTTCGTCTCGTATCCGAGAGGACTTGAGAGGTGCCAAGCACAATCAGGCCAGACAATTGACTGGCTTACGGAAGCATCCCTCTTGCGGAAGCCGCGCGGTTCGCCCTTCACGTGTGTTTGAGTTGACCAAAGTCCAAGCGCCTGGCCGATCTCTTCGGTTGTAAGCGTCTCACTGAAGACGCTGAACGTTGCAACTGACCACTTCTTGTTTCCCAAGGTTAAAGAATTCATGGTCAGTCCTTATAAGAATAGGAATTAAATCGTGGAGTGCACCGGCTCAGCTTCGCTAGGCGGTCGCACCGCCGCGAGCCCTTGCTCAATCGCCTCGTTGATGCGCCTTTGGGAAAATTCTGCCGCCACCCGCACCGCATTCTTGATGGCGTTGGCATTGGACGATCCGTGGGTGATAATACAGACACCCTTCACGCCCAGCAGTGGCGCGCCACCGTACTCGGTGTGGTCGATGCGCTTTTTGAAGTCGGCAAATGCGCTGCGCGAGAGCATGTATCCGACTTGGCGTGTGATTGTCGATCTCAGAGATTCTTTCAGAACGGTGCGCACCAGATTCGCAACGCCTTCGGAAATCTTTAGCGCCACGTTGCCGACGAAACCGTCAGCTACGATCACGTCGACGTGTCCATTGAAAAGATCGCGTCCTTCGACGTTTCCCACAAAATTCAAGGGCAACCGCTTCAATAGCTGAAAAGCCTCACGCGTCAGCTCATTGCCCTTGGTTTCTTCTTCGCCGATGGAGAGCAATCCCACGCGCGGAGACTTTGCCGCGCCGAACGCGGATCGGCCAGCTTTGAGATCGCCGAATCGTACTCCACCGAACATGGAGCGAAAATAAATTTCGCCCATCACCGCGAACTGTTCCAGGTTTTGTGGTTTGCAATCTACGTTGGCGCCGACGTCGAGCAGAATTGCCGCCGTTCCAGGAGCCGTTGGAAAAACCGCGGCCAGCGCCGGCCGATCCACACCGGGCAAAGCACCCAATACCATCTTGGCCGATGCCATAGCAGCGCCGGTGTTGCCTGCCGAGACAAATCCCGCGGCGTGCCCTTCGCGAACCAGCCTCAAACCCACGCGCATGGACGAGTCGCGTTTGGCGCGCACCGCCTGTACAGCTTTGTCTTCCATAGTGATCACTTCACTGGCGTGGACGATCTCGAGCGGCAGGCGGTAAGCGGTGGGGTGACGGTCGAGTTCAGTTCTGATTGTGGCTTCCGGACCGACCAGCAGGACGCGCACCCCGTAATTGCGAGCAGCAAGAATTGCGCCTTCGATCTCAGGCTTGGGGGCCCGGTCCGAACCCATCGCATCCAGCGCGATCACGCTAGGCATGTTGGCGGGCGCTTAGCTGGCTTCCTCAACTTGCAGCACTTCGCGGCCTTTGTAGTAGCCGCACTTGACGCACGCGCGATGCGGCATCTTTCTCTCGTGGCAGTTCGGACATTCCGAAAGCGAATGGCTCTTCAAGGCGTCATGGGCCCGCCGTGTGGAGGTTCGCTTCTGAGAATGTCTTCGTTTCGGATTCGGCATCGTCTAACTTCCTCTCGCTGGGGCCCTCGGCCCCGCATGAATCATTCTTCTAAAATTTGAAAATCAGTTTCAGTGCGCCAGCTTGCTGCGGATTTCCTTAAGCGCCGCCCACCGGGGTTCTTCCAGAGTAACCACGCACGCACACTTGCCCTCGTTCAGGTTCTGGCCGCAGTGTGGACACAGGCCCTTGCAATCTTCACGGCAAGTAACTTTTAATGGGACGGCGAGGAGAATCTGCTCCCGGACTACATCGTCCAGCAGAATTCCCTCGCCTTCATAATAGCTGATCTCTGCCTCAGCGTCGGTAACCGAAATCTCGTCCCGGCCCCCGTCCACCCCCTGGGGGCGATAAAGCAAGTCGAAGTCACGCTTCACATCCTGGGTTAGAGGTTCCAGACAACGCGCGCAGTTCGATTCGAGAGTAGTGGCTAACCGGCCCTGGATTCGTATATCTTTTATTGTTTTATTCTTGCCGTGATGCTCTTCGACCAGATCCGCCCGTCCGCTGCTCTCGACGGGAGCGATCTGGCGGTAATCGGGTCCCAAGTCAATCACGCCCGGCTCAAACTTCTCCGTAAATTCAACCGGATGAAGTTCCAAATCTTTGATTTCGAAGAACATCGGAGACCTCCCGCGACAACGTTCAGTAACCTCACCAAACCCGCGGAAGCACGCCAAGAAGGCGCAAGTACCGCAAGGAGCAAGAACTAAGAATAAAGGCTGATAGAAAGGAGTGTCAAGCTGACGGATGCCGTGGTAGTGGGCTACTTTGAAGTCCCGGATAAACCCACGCATACTAGGAACGCCATAACCGCGGTCGCGGACGCCATGACGAGAAATGCGAAAGTCCCTATTGCCATGCCAATCCAGAAGCTGATCGGTTCCTCATCCCGGCGAGAGGTGCGGCCTTTGACTGTAAGGACACCACGGCGAAGGGATTTGTAATAACCGTTTCCAAGGAGGAAGGTGATCGTCGCACAGAAAAAGAGTATGAAGAGTTGACGCGCCACTTAAATCACGGTTCTAGCGTTCATGCCGCTCTTTCCGCCCTCCGCTGTTCATAGGCTTCCCAGAGGGCTACCAAATCATCTACGCTCCACAGCCGATCTGTGACACCAGCGGCCATAGCCGGGGACGTGCGAAGTGTACGATGAATTTTGATGAAATTGTAGGCGAAATAATTGAGGGCCGTGGCAGCGGCATGGTTCTCTAGCTAGCGCGAGAATCCATTCGACAGGCGAGTATAACGGCGCATCGTCCCGCGAACAAAATAGCCCACTACCGGCTGACGGAGGTCGTCTCGAATGCGTATATGGAAATGCTATATTTACCATAGGAATCTCCTATGGTTGCACTCTATGTCTGAAGGCGTCTATAAGGCACAACTCCGCCGAGAGAGGTGACTCGCGAGGACAGAGATGGCTCGTGGGTTCACGGCCACATCGAAATAGTCGCAGTCGTCATTTTGCTTCTCGGACTGCTGGCGCGCCTTTGGGCCGCGTCGGGGACATTCCTCAATCCCGACGAGGCGCTGCATTTCCGTTTGGCCAATCAGGCTTCGCTGGTGCTCGCCTACAAGGAAAGCCTGACTGCTTCTCATCCTCCGCTTCTGACTTTCATTTTGTATTTCTGGCGCGTGTTAGGGACGTCGGAACTCTGGCTGCGTTTGCCCTCCATCATGGCGGGTGTGGCTTTTTGTTGGATCTTTTACAAGTGGCTCAGGAATTCCGCCGGCGACCTTGCTGGTCTGATTGGTCTTATTTTTGTTTCATTTCTTCCTCCCATCGTATTGCTCTCAGTGGAAATCCGGCAGTACGCCTTGCTCTTATCGTTTCTAGCTGCCGCACTGTACTTTCTGGACGAATCTTTCGCGAAGAATTCATTCGGCAGGATGGCGGCGTTTTCACTGTGCCTCTATCTGGCAATGCTGTCCCATTACTCGGCATTCCTGTTTGCCACGGCGTTGGGTATTTACGCACTTTATAGATTTCTCGCGGCACGCTTTGGGATGAATCTGATGATGGGTTGGGCAGTCGGTCAAATTGGTGCGCTGGCGCTGGCGATTTTTCTATACGAGAGTCACATATCGAAGCTGGGTGTGGGCGAATCGAGGACCGCGCTGCAGGGCTGGATGAGCGACTTCTTTCTTCGCCGGTCCTATCTCGATTCGGCTCACGATAACCCTGTGCTATTCCTCGTGGGGCACAGCTTCGGAGTCTTTCAGTATTTTTTTGGTCAGCTAGCCGTGGGCGATCTCATGGGACTTTTCTTCCTGGTGGGGGTCGTGCTACTTGTGCGTCGTCAGCCTCTGCCGGAGCAGCCAACGCGTTCGCGCCGGTTGGGGATCTTCCTGCTTTTGCCATTCGCCATTGGCGCCATCGCCGCCCTGGCGCATGTTTATCCCTACGGCGGTACGCGGCATGTCGCATTCCTGATCATTCCGGGCGTGGCAGGTGTCAGTGTTGTGATTGCGAGCTTAGCAGCGGAGCGATGGGAACGCGGATTGGCAATCACGGCTTTCATAGTGCTGGCCTGCATCGCGTTTGGCAAGACCCGACCGCCCAGAATCGAGCGTGTCGATCAAAGCCAGAAGAATATGTTAACGGCGACGGAGTTCCTAAAACAAAATGTAAAACCGTCGGAGCTCATCTTCACGGATTACCAGACCGATCTGATACTTGGGCACTATCTGTGCCAGCAACGTCCCATTTCCTTTGAGTCCGCGCCCGGCACCTTTGAACAGTTTTCCTGCGGCGGCTCTCAGGTAGTTTCTGAAGACTACAGATTATGGCAGTTTTGGGCGAGCAATTTTCCTCAAGCATGGCAGCGCCTGGTGGAGGACTACAAGCTCAAGCCCGGCCAAACAGTTTGGATCGTTCAAGCAGGGTGGGGAGTTGCCCTTCCCCAATATTTGCAGCGTCATTTCGCAGAATTCCGCGGGCTGCAATTTGAATCCTTTGGCAAAAACATTCTGATCTTTAAATTGCTGGTCGGCGAGTCAATGCCCGCCATCGCTCAGCAAGCAGATTTCATTTTCTCACCTGCTGATTCAATCCCAATGCGCGCAGAGTGACTTCATCGGGAACGTTGCGGTCACCTTTTTTCGTAACCACTCCGAAACTGCCGGAATAATCCCACATTGTCCATCCCATGCCATGCTTCTCGAGTGCTGAGCGCACGTCGTGAATCCAGGCTTCGCGGTCGCGCACCTCTGTATATTCGCGGTAAACGCCAAACTCGTTACACATCACTGAAACTCCGTGCTGCCGGGCCCATTCCGCGACCTGGTTAATATCAGCAGCGACGCGCGAGGCGTCCCAGTGATCCTGTCCGTAGCGGATCAGCGCCAGCCGATCGACCGCATCTGGCACGCCGGCGGCCACTTTCGCAGCATTTTCCGGCGACGAAGGATAGCTTAATCCCTTCACCCAATGCCAGAAATAAGCGCCCCAGGTCGCGCCCTGGTGGGTAAAAAGATGCGGCTCGTAAAAATGAAAGGTGTAAATCACATTAGGGTCGCGCAGGGGTTCGAGAAAAACCAGTTCATCATCGGCAGACCAGCGTGCTCCGGTGGCGATTATGGTGTGCTGCGGTGCGCCATCGCGAATCGCAGCCGCGAGCTTTGCCTGCACGCCGTACCAGCGGTAGCGGTCATTGAATTCAGGCTCGTTCAGAACCTCGAGAAAGACGCGCTCGGTGTCCCAGGTGGAGTAATGACGCGCCAGCGCCCGCCAGAAATCAGAAAATTCCTGAACAAAAGTGTCGTCCTTGGCCAATCGTGATTTGAATTCGCTCTCAGGGTGCAAGTCGATGACCACCGAGAGCTGTTGATCGAGAATCATTTTTACAGCGGCGTCGAGATATCCCAGATATTCCGCGGGAATGTCTTCGGGCCGATGGTTGGTCATCAGCGGCTGCGGATTCACGCTCAAGCGCACGTGATCGAAACCCATGGATTTGATCAGGGCGATATCTTCAGCGGTGGTCCAAGTCTGGAAATGCTCTTTAGTGTAGCCGCGCTTGTCGTAGACCTGGGCAAACCATGCGCTCGTGTTAATGCCGTGCCGCAAGCGCGCCAGTCGCGACGCTGGAACAGAGGAAAGCGGCTGCGAGGAAGCTGGCGCAACATTTTGGGCCGGCACGAAACTCGCACTCAGCCGAATCAACAAAACGAACAATGCGATATTCCGGGTAATCCGCAAAAACCTCATGCTGTCTCAGGCCAAAATTGGCAGGGAGCGAATCCTCTTCCTGGTGGCTGAAAAAATCGCGTTGCACAAAGCGGGCGCCAGAGGCGGCACGGAGGGTTCTCCGATTCCAGTTGGCGGTTCCGTACTTGGCACCGCATACACCTCGACTACAGGTGTCTCTTCCATCCGAAGGGGGGCATAGTCGTCAAAATTTCCCTGCACGACGCGTCCTTTTTCGATCGTGATCTTCGCCCGCAGAGCATTGCTGAGCGCATAAACTACGCCGCCCGGAATCTGCTGCTCAAGAATGCTGGGGTTTACGACCTGACCACAATCCACCGCTGCCACTACGCGATGCACTCGCGGCGTATCGTTCTCCATGCTGATCTCCGCGACCTCGGCGACATAGGAAGAAAAACATGCGAAACAGGCGATGCCGCGAAAGCGCCCGGCTGGCAGGGGTTTCGTCCATCCGGCTTTGTTGGCGGCAAGTTGCAGGACGGCACGCATCCGCGCCGTGTGCCAGGTGGTGGTGAAAAATGAAATGTCCTGGCTTTTATTTTGATCCTGTCCCAGCATGTGCAGCCGATACTCCAGCGGATCTTTTCGCGCCGCGGCCGCCAGTTCATCGATGAAACTCTCATTTGCAAAAGCCACCTGCAACGCGTAAACCGAACGCATCCATCCCAGGGGGACCACCGTTTCTGTCAGCACATACTCCAGGGAAACGTTCGGCAATCCGTAAACAAATGCTGCCTCATCGGTAAGATCCGGATCAATCCCGTTCGGTCCCGGCTGACCTCGTTGTCCGCTGATCGATGGCGCAATCAATCGATGCGTGAATGCGACCGGATATCCTGCCCCATCCACCACCGCACTCAACTGATGCAGGCTCGCGGGTCGATACGTTGAAGACCGCATATCATCCTCGCGGGTCCACAACACTTTCACTGGAACCTGAGCTGCCTTCGAAACCAGAGCCGCTTCCACCGCATAGTCATGCTCAAGCCGGCGTCCGAATCCTCCGCCCATCAGAGTGACATTCACCTTTACCTGGTCGGGATCGAGTCCCAGTACTTGGGCAACGGAGTCGCGACAATCCTGTGGCACTTGTGTCGGGGCCCACAACTCGCAGGTCGATCCCGTAAAGTGTGCAGTGCAGTTTCCGGGTTCCATCGGTGCGTGCGCCATGAATGGCAATTGATAGTCCGCTGAAACCTTCCGCCCCGCGGCCTTTGACGCATCGCCGACCGCATACAGGCTCACGCCCTTTTTTGCAGCGCCCTGCTTGAGCGAATCCATCACCATGGCAGTGTTCAGATTTTTGTTAGGACCCTCGTCCCAATTTACGTTCAACAGACGGCGGCCTTCCATCGCTCCCCAAACGCTGTCCGCCAAAACCGCCACGGCAGAATCGTTGATCTTCCCTACGTAACTCACACCGGAAATCTTTCTTGATTCTTTATCGTCGAAGCTGAGGATCTTTCCGCCGATTGTGGGACAGCGCGAGAGGACGGCGTACTTCATCCCGGGCATTCGGAAATCGATACCGAATACGGCCTCACCCTTTATCTTCGAAGGCGTATCCACGCGGGGAAGTCGTTGTCCAACAATTTTGTAATCCTTGCTTTGTTTCAGCGGAACATCGGTAGGAATCGGCAGAGTGGCGGCCTTGGAAGCGAGTTCACCGTAGCTCAGCTGGCGCTTTGAGGCGGCATGCAGAATATTGCCGTTCTGCGCCGAGCAAGTCGAGCGCGGCACCCCCCAGGTTAGCGCCGCAGCCGAGATCAGCATCTCTCGAGCAGCTGCACCCGCCTTGCGCATGGGATCCCAAGTGGTGCGCACGCTCGCGCTTCCGCCCGTCGTCTGATCGCCGTAGAGCGTGCTCGCTCCCGCTTGTTCAATCTCGATGCGCTTCCAGTCCGCTTCCAATTCCTCCGCGAGAATCATGGGTAGCGCGGTGCGTATGCCTTGTCCCATCTCCGAGCGAGCCACCACGATGGTTATTTCGTTCTCGGGCGTAATCCGCACATACGCATTGGGCGAGAAAGTTCGTTTCTCCGAGTTTGCACCATGGGGCAAGTAGAAGCCGACAACCAGCCCGGCTCCTGCCGCCACGCCAGCCGCAACAAATTCACGACGGTTCAGCGGGCTCATCGCGCACCTGCCGTCGCCACCGAGCCGCCGTTTGCAGCCCGGCGGATCGCTCTGCGAATTCGTTCATAAGTTCCGCACCGACACAAGTTGCCGTTCATCGCCTGCGTGATCTGCTCATCGCTGGGATTTGGCGTCTTTGCCAGCAGCGCCGCAGCGGTCATGATCTGTCCGGTCTGGCAGTAGCCGCATTGCGGGACCTCCTCGGCAATCCAGGCCTGCTGCAGAATGTGCAAGCCATTTGCGCCCAGACCTTCAATCGTCGTAACGGCTTTTCCTGAGACCTGGGATACCTGGGTGGAGCAGGATCGGATCGCCGCGCCATCCACATGCACCGTGCAAGCCCCGCAGAGGCCTGCGCCGCAGCCAAACTTCGTTCCCGTTAGTTCGAGCGTGTCGCGCAGCACCCAGAGCAAGGGAGTTTCCGGCGGAACGCTTATTTTTTTGTCACTACCGTTGATGCGGAATGTGATATCGGCCATAGGTTCCAAGATACAAGCGTGGGCTGGAGCAATCATCCTACCCAACCCGCAGGAAAAGTGAAATGGATTTCGGGCTGAAAGCTGGTGCGCTAAAGGTCTCCGCCAACCTGCCGATGAGGAATGAAGAGGACCCGGTGTGCGATAACGACTGCTGCGGTGACGTGGCAATCGCAGCGGAGCGGGTTCACTGTCGGCCAGGTTGAATCAGGCAAATGAAATTGCATGCACAAAATCAGCCGGCAGGAAACTCGCCAGAATTTGTGGACGCCCGCCGCAAGCAGCGGTTCAAGTTCAGGGCTGACATTAAAATCGATTCCCGTACTTGCGGCGTGATCAATGGATACACCGTAGATATCAGCGAATCTGGAGTCTCGGCCCTACTGAAAATCGAGGTTCCGATCGGCGAACTTCTGGAATTGCAATTCATGCTGCCGTTTGGTCCAGTAAGGGTTTACGCAACAGTGCGCCAACGGAACGCTTTCCGTTACGGCTTTCAGTTCGTAGAGTCTCACTCGATGCACGAAGTGATCCAAGCTACCTGCCGAAGCCTGGCCGTGGAACAATCGCTCTTCGGTGGGAACGCCGGGCGTTAGCTACTTCAGCTCAGCCAGCTTTTGCGTAGCCAGTTGTCCAGCTTCTTTACCGGGATTATCTTTCTTAATCTGCTCGTAGAGGCGCTTGGCGTCGAGCGGTTGATTGCTGGTTTGATAGAGCTCTGCAAGTTGCAACTGCGCGGTCACCTTACTGACCGAAGTGGTGGGCTTATTGATCAACTCCTGGTAAAGGGACGCCGCGTCCTTGGTGCGGTTGGTATTGCCGTAAAGCGTGGCCAGCGCCAATTTGGCAACGGAAGCAAGCTCTTTGTTGCCGGTGGAAGCGACGGTCCTGAAATCTTTTTCAGCAGCCGCGTTGTCGCCCTCGGTTGCCGACGTTACTCCCATGAAGTAGCGCGCCATATCAGCTGAGCGAGTGTGGGGATATTTTTCTTCGACTGCCTGAAATTGTTTTTTGGCGGCTTCAGCGCGCTCCTTGGCGGAAGTGAAGCTGGGAACTCCGGGTTGCGCCGGCGCTCCGGCGGGGCGAAGCTGAGCCTCCAATGTGCGGACGGCCTGGGTCATTTCGAAACTTGCCTTTTCGTTCTGAGCGCTCAGGTAAAACCAGCCGCCAGCGATGATGCCGATGATGACTAGAACGGCAGCGCCGACAATGAGAAGCGTGTTCCGATGTTCTACGCTCCAGTGGGCGGTTTTTTCGGCAGCCCCGATGGTGACCCGGCTGAATGCGTCCTGCTTAAGTTGATGGCGTGTCTGTGCGCGCACGAAGATCCCTTCTAATGGCTGTCATGGAGGGTGAAACGAAATATGGCGAAACATCAGTTTAGCAGGACGAAAATGGGCGCGTCAAAGCTGGCTCGTCGTCACTTCGCTTAGAACGTGGCTTAGAATTTTGAAACCAGTAGCAGTCCTAGCGCAATTGCAACGACGTCCTCGGGGATTGCGATCGCCGCATCCGGGACATGCAGAGCCCGCACAAGTCTGGTGCGAGCCCAATAGCCGCCGTATGCACCAGCAATTGCGCCGACGGCCCCGCCGACCGCTCCGAGCCACAGCAGCAATCCGGCGGCAATCGCGACACTCGCACCGGTCAATGATCCGGTAACGATCCGCGCGATCAAGGGGAACGCAGCCGTCCGCGCGGGGGTTACGGGAAGCAAATCGGCAACAAACTCTCCCAGCGCGAAAATCGTGAAGAGGGTCACACTCCAGCGTGAACCCATGAAGGCCAGGGGGGAGCCGGAAAGATTCATCCAGCCGACATGGGCAGCCCAAGCCACGGCAGCAGGGGCGGTCATCGATCTCAAACCTGCGACGAATCCGATCGCAAGCGCGATTATGAGGGGTGAAATCACGGAATCACTCCCCCTCTCATTAGACTGCGCCCCTGCGGACGAGGTGTGATGGCTCAATGAGAATGGGTTCTCGGCCGGAGCTATCGCGAAGTTTCTTCCAGCAAGCCCTGCTCGAGTTTCTCCTGGCACTCGATGCAATGGCGCGTCCAGGGAACAGCCTCGAGGCGCTTAGCGTTGATCTCTTTGCCGCAGTTAATGCACTCACCGAAGCTGCCTTCGCGGATGCGGGCCAGCGCTTTATCGACCATCTGCAGGAGCTGCCGCTCGTTGTTGCTCTGGCTGAACAGAAATTCCTTGGTGTAGGAACTGGCGGCGCGATCAGCAATATCCTGGGCCGTGTCCTCGTCGGCGGAGCGGCCATCGGCCTGGGTGCGGGAGACAGTGCGGCGCAGCTCCTGCTGCCGTGTCTCAAGCCGCTTTTTGAATCCTTCTAACTTCTTCTTATCCATATGTTCACTTCTTAAAATCCTGCGACTCTACTGAGCCGCGAATGAGATAAAGGCCAAACGACGATGATAAGCGCCAAAATTGAGATGCGTCAACCGGCCTGCTGGCTGGTGTCATACCACAATAGAAATGTCCCCGGCCTGTGCACAATAGAAATGACCCCTGGTTGTGGTTTCATCCGGCCTCGGAAAGAGGGGATGGATTTCTCAGTTCAAAGCCAAGCCTCCAAGGA
>JBAVZU010000153.1:0-4262 GCA_049588915.1 Candidatus Sulfotelmatobacter sp. | reverse complement strand
TACCGAGGAATTGTTCCTTGTGAAAAAGGGAGACTCTTCAGTCGAAGCTCTTCGGATCGAATAAAGTCGATAAGCTTAGCCTTGACCACAATGAAACTCCTGGACTCGCGTTTCAGAAGGCCCATCCGTGCGAACTTGCTGAGTTGTGTCGTCACCGTTTCCCGGCTCGTCCCAATCAAATTGGCGAAATCTTCATGGGTCAGGCGGACGTTGATTAACGTACCAGTAGGAATCTCCTGTCCGTATTTTTCGCTCAACTGCAGAAGCACTCTGGCCAGCCGGTGATAGGACCAGGTATGGCTGAATTCAGCCAGTCCCCTCTCGACTGTGGCCAATCGCTTGGAAAGCAGCCGAATGAAGTTCAGCGCGACAGCTGGGACCCCGGACAAAAGCTCCACAAAAGACTCCTGGGAAATAATCGTCACCAGAGAATCTTCAGTGGCAATGGCCGTGAAGGCTCTTTTCTCCTCGGAGAGGAGAAGTTCGCCGAAGAGCTCATCGGGTTTGAGGATGTGCAGAATGGTTTCCCTCCCCTGGTCCGAGAGGGAAATCAGCCTCACCATACCTTTCTTCAGGACGCAAAGGGAATCGGCAGACTCGCCTTCTCGGAATATCGGTGCCCCACGGGGGAACCACTTCTCCGTGCACAGGTTGGCGATCTTTCGCGCATCCCGCTGCGCGACCCCTTGAAACAGGTCCAGAGCGGTAACGAAGCTTGGCCACACGTTCTTCGGAATGACCGGTACTTGCACGGAGGATGCTAGCACCGGGCTGCTCCACAGTTCAACGCCCGATCAAAAGAGTGAACCCAGATCTCAAAAAGCCGCGTACCTTTGCAATACTGCCGCTCTCTGACTCAGTTCGTACCCACCAAAGCCAGCTGAGGTGTTGTTTGTTCCGGACCAAGGTGAGGAGCACTATGGCGAAGAGGCTCAGGACGTCGCACAAATAGGCGATCGCAAGAACATGTTGGGGTGAATCAAGGTGGACGGAAGAGGGGGGCGGATCGGCCGCGTAGAGGGCACCACCGAAGACTAGCGGCGCCGCCCATCCGACCCATTCTGGGTCCAAGGAGAAGAGGATCGAACTGTAAACCACACAGAACACCCCAAATACCAGCAACCCCTTAACGGTACAGAGCGGCTCTTTCTCAGGATCTCCCATTGCAAGTCCCCTCTGTCAGAACTTTAGGTTAGGTCTGGCGCCAGTTCTGTGAGAGGTTTCACAGCTCAGAGGAAATATATCGCCAGGCGATATTGTGGAAGCGCGGCCCCCAAACTGGCTGGGAGAAGTTATCTTCCTCGGGATTTGTGAAAGGTTTCACAGATATTTGTTAGAGGTTTCACACACAATGTGTCCGGCCTGGCTGAGAGACGCGAGCATGATGTCAGAACAACCCAAAGCGTCACTCCACCGAAAGTCGCTGACCCCTGTCCGTTCGGGTTGAGATAAGGAGAACAACAATATGGCGGAGTTAGCAGATAGCGGTATGTTGAAGGAGTGGTGGGCAAATCCGGCTGTGGTAGGGCTGATGGGATTCGGCTTGACCACGATGGCGACGGGCTTGCATAACGTGGGCTACTGGAGTGCAGGGCCAACTCTGGCCTTAGCAATCACGTTCGGAGGCACGGCACAATTCATTGCGGGCATCGTGGACCTTCGAAAAGGAAGCATCTTCGGTGGTTCTGCCTTCATGTCGTACGGCGCATTCTGGTGGTCGTTATTTGTGTTGCTGTACGTGCAGCCGAAGACGGGCGTCCCGGCGGGTCATCCCGAGGAACTTGGTTTCTTCCTGATGTGGACGCTGTTTACGTTCGCTTTTTGCGTTGCGGTTCAGGGCGTCGGGAAGTTCCTGGCGGTCCTGTTCTGGCTACTTTTGCTGGCCTTCATTCTGCTGGACTTCGTGGTCTTGGGCAAGTGTCCGGCAGCGGTTGCGGGGTGGGAGATCTTTATCACCGGGTTGGTCGCTTGGTACATTGCCATGGCGACGTTGGCGAATACAGTTTATAAGAGGAAGATTCTACCGCTTATGTAGAGTCGCGGATTCGTCTGCGAAAAAGCATCACTATCCTCTGGGAACACGATGTCTGAAGCCACTGTTGGCAGATCTTACTCGGATCAGTGTCAGGAGTTCATCAACGGATGGAAGGACCGTGCCTGCGGCGCGAGCCGGGAAGCTCTCACCGATATTCTCGTCAATGCGTTCAAGGAAGCTTCAACAGTCCAAGTTGGAAGCTTGCGAGCCAAATCCCCAACAGATTCGCTCGAGGAAAACTCGAATTTGCGGGATCTGATCTCTGCTCGAATTGACGATGGGCTGCCTTTGCTCTTCATCTTCTCCGACCACTCGGCGCTGGAGGTGAAGCGGGACGATGCTGGTCTGCACATCAGGCCAGGGATGCATCAACGCAGAGTGGCTGCCCAAGATCGTTGAATCAAGAGTTCGTATTCGAGCCGAACGGCTTTATCAGCAACTGGACGGTTTGCAACCTATGGGTCTGCAAGCCCGACGCTGATAACGCTCATTCAGTGGATTTTAAGCGCCATTACGACAGTTGTGATTCCGAGCCTAATAACGTCACATGTGAGGCCCACAATACCCTGGAGGATTTGTAAGGACTCGGAAAAAAGAGACGCAGCAGCTGTTCGCCACTACTCCTGCGAAAGATTCGTAGATGCCCTCCAGTTTCCCGCCACCGTGCTCCGGTACAATAGCCCCCGTGCCCGAATCCACGTCTACAGCCGCGCAAATTCTAGCGAAAGTTCAGATCTTCTCCGGGTTGACGGAGAGTGAATTGAGTTTTCTGGCGCAACGTGTGTCGCGGCGCAACTACTCGGCTGGGCAGAGCGTATTTGGTGAAGGTGAGCCTTGCTCTGGACTCTATGTTGTCGAGTCCGGCCATGTACGAATCTTCAAGAGTTCGGCCAATGGACGCGAACAAGTACTCAGCATTGATGGTCCAGGCAGTTCCATCGCCGAACTTCCCGTCTTCGATGGCGGGAGTTATCCCGCGTCCGTAACAGTTATCGATGAGGCGAAGCTGGTTTTTGTGAGCAAGCAGGATTTTCAGGCATTGTGCATGGCCCACCCTCAGGTAGCACTGAAAGTCTTGCGGGTCGTCGGTGCGCGTCTGCGCCGACTGGTGGGCATAATCGAAGAACTTTCGTTCACCACGGTTCGTCACCGGCTGGCTTCGTTTCTATTGCGTCTCGCCCAAAAGGAAGGAAAACGTTCTGCTGCAGGCGTGGAATTCGCGTTGCCCACCAGTAATCAGGAATTGGCGTCGCATATTGGGACAGTCCGCGAGCTCGTTTCCCGCAATCTTTCTCGCCTCCAGGCCGAAGGGATACTCAAGATTGACGGTCGCACTGTAGTCATTCCTAATTTGAAGACTTTAGAAGCCGAAATAGATTCTCCTGAGTGAATCTGAACTATTCGAATAGGTTCGCCTCTTATCCTGCGCTTTCCTGGCACTGCGCCATATACAATAGCCGCTTTGCTCAGCCACACTATATCGTGTTACGATATACTGTACCGGTGATGAGCATAGAAAGAATGCCTGCCTCAGCAGACAAACTTCAAATACTCGCCGAATTTCGCCACCAGATCCGCCTGTTTCTTCACTTCAGTGAGATAGCGGCACAGAAGCGCGGTCTCCAGCCACAACAACATCAACTCCTCCTTCAAATCGCTGGAGCCCCCGACAAGGTGGCTGCGACGGTCGGCTATGTGGCTGAGCGTCTTAGTCTGCGCCACAACACCGTTGTCGAGCTCACCAATCGATGCGAAGCCGCGGGCCTGATCGGGCGCAAGGATGCTGGGTCTGACCGCCGGTATGTCCTTCTGGAGCTTTCGCCGAGAGGACGGAAGAAGCTGGAAGCTCTCTCCATCGACCATGAATGTGAGCTTAACGACCTCGCTCCGAGGCTCATTCGGACGCTGACCGCGCTGCGGGCAGTACACAGAAAACCGGGCAAACGAGGGGCTCGGAGGGACAGTGGAATCTGAATCTTCCGCGCTCCGCGACTTCACCGTGGACAGCAGAGTCTGGTTGCTTTCGGGCGTGGCGCTAGTTATTGGGATCGGCGCGACCTTTCTCGCAGTGTTGCTTCTTCGATTGATCGCACTATGTACTAATCTCTTTTACTATCACCGGTTCAGTTCGGTGCCCCTCTCTCCCGCTGGCAGTTCGCTAGCAGGCTGCTGAAAAATTGATGTTTAGCGTGTTTTTCTTTCGGTTGTTGTTATAGTGGATGATGTC
>JBAVZU010000152.1:0-2461 GCA_049588915.1 Candidatus Sulfotelmatobacter sp. | reverse complement strand
TGTAAACTAAATTCTCCGGCGTGCGCCCGTAGCTCAGATGGATAGAGCGATTGCCTCCGGAGCAATAGGTCGGGAGTTCGAATCTCTCCGGGCGCACCATTATCAAAACCAGATGTTTACACGGAATCCCTACTAGGCTGGAATTCTAAGGCAATGGGTTATTCCACGCAAGGATCTTCGATGCAACAATCGGACCTGACTAACGCGGATTATGAATGGGAGATTGTCAGCATTGACGTTGACGCGCTGGTGTGTGAGCTGCGCCTATTGTCCTCAACAAATCCCCGAACGATACGAATGTTCATCTTCGACACGGCCCACTATCACGATTGGAAAATAGGGGACCATGTTGCAATTGACCCTGGACCGATGAGCCGCGACCGCGAGATTGAAAAGGCAATGGGATGCAGTTGAGTGAAGAGGATTACACACTATTCAACAAGCGGACGGGCGGCAAGGCCATCAGCCGAAAGAACGATTGGGAAATTAAGTAATCAGCGCATGGGTTTAGGGGCCTTTTTCTTCCCCTCATCTGCCCGTTGTTTCTTACGCCAACGTGATCGCGCCGTGCGATAGGCTACGCCGTGGGATGGTTTGCAGTAGTCCCGATTATCACTCTGGGGCTACCGTTGCATCGTCTTAGCTCGCGGCTCGTACGGGCGGGAAAGGATCTTCAAGAGGGCAAAGTTTGGACCAGCTAATTCAGAAAAAGTCTGAGAGCCTCATCCTTAAGATAACCATACTCTGCCGCAGCACACTGTGGGCATTTCCAAAAATGCTCGTCGAGTTTAGCAAGACAGTCGTGATACTTCTTCTCATCGAATAGTTCTGGCGGCACATCTTCCTTCTTCTCAAAATTGAAATGGTTTTCTGCCAGTTTGTAATAGAGGTCATGCCCGATTGAGCAGTGGTTAGGCATTCGACTCCCCCCTTGATTTGCAAACGTAGCACGCCAAACCACGAAGTCAAGGGGCAAAATCGAAGGGCAAAAGACGATTACTTCGGTGTTCTGGCCTACTTGATTTTCCTTGTCATTCCCCACGTTGTAATGCCGAATAAACGAATGAACGTTCGAGCAGACAACATAGTGCTCCATCATGTGTGCTTTCCGCCATATTTGGTAAAGCTCGCTTGGGATTTCAGCAATGCCGAAAATGAAAGGCGCTGGGCAGAAGGCAGACTCGCTTCGCTTGAATCTCAAGGTATTCCCTGTCCACGATACCTAAGCGAGTTCTTAAAGCGCGTTACGGCCAAGGTTGATCGTGCTTGGGCATTAGTCGAGCAAGCTATCGCGGCCCGATAAGGCGTCACCGGGCAGATAACAAACGCAGATAACAAACTCACCCGCTCATGGACCGCTTGTAAATCCTCAGTCATCAGGTTCGCGTACCGGCGCGTCATCTCCAGCGTGGAATGCCCGAGCACCTTCTGGATATGGAACACGGAGCCGCCCTTCCGCAGGTAGTGAATCGCGAATGTGTGCCGGAAGGCGTGGGGCGTCCGCGCTGGTGGATTGAACCCAAAAATGCCGCGTCTGCAGTCGGCGTGGAAGCAACAACTTTGGTCGGCAAAAACCTGGACAGCTTGGTGGATCGTAGACGGCTGGAATTGATAGGAGATAAAACTAATCGCGATCGCTCGACGGCTCTCCCACGCGTGTCGGAGTGTCAGCATCAATGGCTCAGAGTGGAATGTGCTTACGCCCAGACACTCGTCAGCGCCCTTCGTCGCACACGATCAGCCCGGCGAGGGCGGCAATCTTCTCATCCTGCGTCCATGGTGGACCCATGGTTTTCCCCATACTGGAGATCCGTCGGCGCACGAGAACCGCATCCTTCCCGAATGTCGCCTCCGCACGTTCATCCAGTTCGCGCTCGCGAAAACCAGCGACTGGGACGCCACAGCGTTCACATGCCTCGCGAACAGCCTTGCGGAAAAATTCTCCTTCGGCTGTATGAATCAGAGCATGTGAGGCAAGCACTTTCTGAAGAGATGGCAACGAACGACCGGAGGCAAGTAGCATGGCGCAGCTAACCACCCGATAATTTTGTGCACTCACCCCCTCCAACATTTCACGTATCGTCTTCAAGGCAAGGCGTTCCGTAACGGCTGCACACTTCTGGAGATGGCGCTCGGCTTTTTGAATCGGCAACGTCTCCGCAAAGTGATAGGGCTGCTTTGCTCCTTCCATCGTAGGTTCAATGATAACAATTCGTCTTCGATCAATTATGGCAGGACCAGCACGGTCCCCGGAGACGCAAACGAGCACTCCCCATCCCGAATGCATCCGAACACCAAAGGCTGCGTTTTTCATGCTTGCCAATCGGCTTTGCACCAAATCCAATCGCGAAGTATACAACGAGGATACGATTCAGAAATGCGTCTTTCTCGTCTCTGCTGTAGATAGAGACGATCCCTGTTTGGCAATCCATGCTCAGCACCGCAGTGTGAGCCGGGTAGA
>JBAVZU010000151.1:0-11478 GCA_049588915.1 Candidatus Sulfotelmatobacter sp. | reverse complement strand
GACCTGGTGCGCGACGCATTACGGCAATTGGAGTACAGGGCCAAGCTTCAAGATAGTAGGGTTTCTGATGATAAGGACGATGATAAGGACAAGGAAACTAAAGACAAGTATGAAGCGGCGCGCTCCGATATCGACCGAATTGTGCGCTTGTCCCCGGACTTGCGCGGCAATGGCACCCACGCCAAAGCGGTGTTCGCCTGTGCTGCAAAAGGGTTTTGGCGTGAGTATGATCTTCCGCCGCAACTCGGGGGCACGCACCTTTCGTGGAACCGGCATTTCTATCTGAAACCCCTGGCCCAATTGCTGGGAGCATTCCCCAGCCTGGGTATCGTCCTTGTGGACCGTCAACGAGCCCGCCTGTTCGACCTGCGCTTGGGCGAGCTGATCGAACGCGAGGGATTTTTTCATCCGCTTCCCCGCCGCGGCCGCAGTGACGGATTCGCTGGGTATGACGGTGGTCACGCGGAGCGCCGCGTTGCCGACGAAGCTCGCCAGCACTTCAAGCTGGTCGCCGAAGTCCTGAAAAACGCACTCGAAAAACATGCCTTTGAAAAATGGATCCTGGGGTGCCAGGAAACTCACTGGACTCAATTCCAGCCGCAATTACATCCTGATGTTGCGCAAAAATTGCTGGGACGCTTTTCTACCGAGGTAGCCCATATAAGCCAGGACGCCATTCGTTCGCACGCTGAACGGATTTTCGGCGAGTGGCAAAAAAAACGGTGCGGCGAAGTGGTTCGCGAAACCATTGATCAGGCCCGCGGCAACGGTCGCGGCGTTACCGGACTGCGGCGCGTGCTGCGTTCGCTCGAGTTGGGTGAAGTTCAAACCTTGCTGATTGGCGACAATTATGTGGCACAGGCGGTTGAGTGCACAGGCTGCGGTCATCTGGACGCGCACCTGGTGAGTTTTTGTCCGGTCTGCGGACGGGAAACGCGGGAGGTTGTCGACGTAGCAGAAGCTATCTTGCCCTGGGTCATCCGCCACGATGTTGAAATGTTCTACGTAAAGGACGATCCCGGACTTGACGCTGTGGGCAACATCGCGGCGCTGCTACGTTTCCGCCCCGCCAGCCAAAGTAATGTTCGAACAATTACCGATGTCACAAGCAAAGAAAGAGAATCCATGAAGCCGAAAACTAGACTGGTCGGCAGATATCGTGGCGTGGCCGCTGGCTGATTTCCGCGAGCACCCTCAGGGGTGGGAGTTCAGTGTTCACCTTGCAAGTGCCCTGTTTCATGCCCGTGCCAAACGCTACTCATGGAAGCAGCGCTTTGAGAGACACATCGAGCACTACCCAAGCAGCGGATTAATCACCCGAACCGGCCCGTAACTCTGCCTCACCGCCAGGTCCTCGGAGTATAGAATCGAAGCGCCCGATTGTTCGGCCGCTTGCAGGATAAGCGCGTCCCAAAAAGAAGTCTTGTACCGCGCCTCAATCTCGATCGCATGGATCACAGATTCGGCAGAGTTGACCACGATCTCCCAGCTCATATAATCGCGGATCAGTCGGCGAATTTCGTCGGCGGCAAGCGGACGAGCAACCTTGCGCCGCAGGTTGACGCAAAGCTCCTGCAGGACTTGCGTGCTCAAGACCCCGTGTCCGCTCGTCCACAAACCCTCGATGAGTTGGCGCGCCCGCTGGTGCTTGGTTCCCGCCGCGCGGTCGTGAGCATAAATCAGAATGTTCGTGTCAACGAAATACTTGTCGGCCATCGTAGTGCCTTCTGCGCCTATCGTTCATGGATCTCGTCGCGGGACCGAGGAGGCGTCCAGCGCAGATCCATTCCCTCACGCAGGCGGGCTAGGGCGCGATTGCGTGCACGATGGTAGGCCTTGCGCTCGCGCATGATCTGTTCCAGTCGGGCCGCAAGCATGGCGCTGATCGAAGTGTCCTCTTCCGCCGCCAGGATGCGAGCTTCTCGCAGCAAATCAGCGTCCACTTTAAGCGTGATGTTGGTTTTCATAATGAGCACGTGATACTGTGCAACACTATTTTACGTGCTCTCAGAGATGACTGTCAAACTTGAGTGGCGTGTCGTAAGCACTTGCCTTGCGGCCAAGCCATCATGAGTTGCTGGCGCTTCCCTTCCCTTAACCATCTAATATGGACTTACGCCGTTGCATGATATGCTTCCCGTTTTCAAACAAGCAGGAGGAACATGACTTTCTCGCGCCGTGATTTCGTAAAGGCTTCCATTCTCGGAGCGGCCGCCACTGGGGTAGGAACCCACGCTCACGCAGAAGTGTCCAAGCAAAGCGCCGTACAGGAACACGATGCGCGTGCAGAGTCGCACAGGCGTCCTATCATCGCTTGCGCCAATAATGGCTACGCTTACCTTGAAAACGCATTTGCCTTCCTCAAGGGCGGCGGAGATACACTCGACGCCGCTCTCAAAGTGGTGAAAGGTCCGGAAGACGATCCCAACGATGATTCAGTCGGCCTGGGTGGAATTCCCAACGAAGAAGGCGTTGTCGAACTTGACTCCTGCTGCATGCACGGACCCACGCGTCGCGCCGGATCAGTGGGCGGCGTGCGCAACATCAAGAACGTGTCGCTGGTCTCAAAGGCGGTGATGGAGCACACCGGGCACGTCATGCTGGTGGGCGAAGGGGCCGAGCGTTTTGCTGTAGCTCTCGGCTTTCCCCGCGAGAACCTGCTTACAGAGCACTCGCGCAAGATCTGGCTGCTGTGGAAAGAGTTCCATTCGACTGACGATTGGTGGGGGCCAGGGCTGGCCGATCCGCATTGGCAGGCCCCCGCGAAAAAAGACGAGCCGCAGTCTGAGTTGTGGCGAAGAAAAATTCAGAATCTGCAGGCGCGCGCCGCCGAGCTTGGCATCGAACCGGAGTTGCAAGTTGCAGCCGTGCGTAAGGTACTGTTTCCACCGACTGGGACCATTCACTGTTCAGCCCTGAATGAGAAAGGCGAGATTTCCGGATGCACCACGACTAGCGGACTGGCCTTTAAACTTCCGGGACGCTGCGGCGACTCGCCAATCATTGGAGCTGGCTGCTATACCGATCAAGACGTGGGCTCGGCCGGTGCTACCGGAAGTGGTGAGGAGAACATCAAGGTCGCGGGCGCGCACACCATCGTCGAAAATATGCGCCACGGCATGTCCCCGCAGGAAGCCGGCATGGATGCGCTGAAACGCATCGTACGCAACTACAACGGCGACATGAACAAGCTCCAATTTTTGGACATGACGTACTACGTTCTGCGCAAAGACGGCGCCTACGCGGGCGTTTCGCTGTGGCAAGGCTACTCTGAGGGCAATCCTCACAAGATTGCGGTTCATGATGGCACGCTGCGCGCCGAAGTGACGGTGAATCTGCTCAAAGGATACTCGCAGGAATTTCCACCGTTTCCCGATATCCCTGAGGACTTGAAGAAAGGTTCCGAGTATCTGAAATAGCGAGCGCGTGCGAACGAAGTTCATACAACGATTTCGACGTCGGCGTTCTTGGCGGCTGTTTGCAGTTGTCGGTCGAGCGTTGCCAGCGGTAGGTCTTCCCGGAGCGCCGTCTCAAGGTAAACGGCATCGTAGGCTGTAAGGCGGAATTCCCGTGCTGTCCGCAACGCGCTTCGCAGTGAAACAGGGTCACGACTATTCTCGATGGCTTGCGCGATTACAATCTCAAGATTTTGTAAGGCTTCAGTTGTGTCGGAAGTCGTTAGCGAGCCACGCCTTTCCGCGACGATAAATCCATTGGCGATCTCGAGCTGCCAAAGTGCGGGAACGACTGCCCGGCTTCCGCGCAGCAACAGCCGCCTTATGTGATCAGCGTACTGCGCGGTGGGGCGATCCAAAAACCAAGCGAGAGCAATCGAAGCATCGAGCACAAAACGCTTCACTTTCGCCCCTCTTCGATCAGATCCTTGATGGTCATGCCTTTGGGCAGTGGTTTGGTGCGCAAGCGGATCCGCTCAATGTCAGCAAAAGCTTCTTTTAGAGTGATTGCGTTACGAGCGGGAACCAGAAGTGCCGCCAGCTTTCCTCTACGAGTAATCGCGATCTGTTCTCCCTCACTGGCGCGCTCCACCAACTCGGACAGTTTCTGCTTTGCTTCAAACAAGCCTATCGTGCGCATCCGTACCATCCTATCTAGATGGATATTCTAGATGATTCGTCTCGAAAGCACAATTGCCTGCACGAATGAGCTGCCACTCATGGTGCGCTATGCAAACCTCACCTTCACGTCCGGTCCCCTTTCCAGGTGAATGCTTTCGATGAAGCGTACCTTGCCGGTTTGCTGAGTGAGGATCACCGAGGAAGTTCTTGTGCCTTCGCCGAAGAAGCGGACACCCTTCAGGAGGGCGCCGTCCGTGACGCCGGTGGCGGCGAAGATGAGCTGTTTGCCGGGCGCGAGATCTTGTGCTTCGTAAATGCGATTTTTGTCTTTGATCCCCATGCGTGCGAGACGCTCTTCCTGGTCAGGCTTCACGACCAGACGGCCAAGCATGTACCCGTTGAGACAACGGATGGCAGCAGCGGTGATCACGCCCTCCGGAGCACCGCCCGAGCCCATGACCGCGTGCACGCCGGTGCCGATGACGGCTGCGGCGATTCCTGCGGACAAATCCCCGTCGCCGATCAACCGTATGCGAGCGCCGGCGGCACGAATGTCGCCTATCAACTTTTCGTGGCGCGGACGATCGAGCACAATCACCACCAGATCTTCAACGTCGCGTTCCAGTCTTCTTGCGATATTTTTCAGGTTGTCGGCGACGGGCGCGTCGAGTTCGACCGCATTTTTGCAGGAAGGTCCGACCACGATTTTCTCCATGTAGCAGTCGGGAGCGTTGAGCAGGCCTCCACGCTCGGAGGCGGCGAGCACGGTAATTGATCCGGGAGCGCCGGTGGCGCAGAGATTGGTGCCTTCCAGCGGATCGACCGCAATATCGACTTCAGGCACCTCACGGCCATCGGTAAACTCAGCGCCGACCTTTTCACCAATGTAGAGCATCGGGGCTTCGTCGCGCTCACCTTCACCAATAACGATGGTGCCGCGCATGGGAATGGAATCCATGGTGTGGCGCATCGCCTCGGTAGCCACCTGGTCAGAGAGTTTGCGTTCGCCCTGACCCATAGTGCGCGCCGATGCGATGGCCGCCACTTCCACCACGCGCAGAAATCGCGATGCCAGGTCGCTCTCAATGTTTTCCCCGAAACTGCGGGCCTTGCCTTCCGGACGAGTTTGAGTAGCCATAAAAAACCTTCCAAAGAATTGTGGCAGCCATGGCCGCCTCTAGGAGCACCGCGCATCATGCTCCATTCGGGAGGGGACCGTCAAGAAGAAGAGTGTCAACATGGAATAGGCGCTACCTGAGCCGATTCTGTCGTGTTATCCTCTCAAGCCTATTACGAAAAAGGAGTTTCATGCCGGAATCGCATCCGCTAACCTTGCTCTGCATCACCACTTACGAAAAGGGGCAAGAGTTCATCCGCGAGTGCAAGCGCCAGGGATGCCACGTGATGCTGGTTACGGCGGAAAAACTGCGCGACGCGGACTGGCCACGGGAGTGCCTCGACGACACCTTTTATCTTCCGGCTGAGATCCCGCTCGCTGACATCGTGCAGGCGGTCACGCACCTGGCAAGGTCAAAGAAAATCGACCGCATTGTAGCGCTGGATGAATTTGACATGGAAGCGGCCGCTACGCTGCGCGAACATTTGCGCGTGCCCGGGATGGGCCTGACCACCATGCGCTACTTCCGGGACAAGCTGGCGATGCGGATGCGTGCTCTGGATCGCGGAGTGCGCGTGCCGGATTTCGTGCCGGTCTTTCACCACGACGATATCCGTTATTACCTGGATCATGTGCCCGGGCCGTGGGTACTAAAGCCGCGACAGGAGGCTTCGGCGATCGGGATCAAGAAGATCCATGATCCCGACGAACTCTGGCCGATTCTGGAGCAGTTGGGCGACAAGCAATCGTCTTATCTGCTGGAGAAATATCTTCCTGGCGAGGTCTTCCATGTCGATTCGGTGGTCTCTGAGAATGAAGTGCTCTTTGCCAACGTGAGCAAGTATGGCAAGCCTCCCATGAATGTGGCGCAGGGTGGAGGAGTCTTCACCACGTTCACCGTACTCCGTGGAGGTGATGCCGACGAAGGCTTGCGGCAACTAAATCGCGGCCTAATTGCAGCGCTGGGATTGTTGCGCGGCGTGGCCCATGCGGAATTTATCCAGGCCCATGCGGATGGGAATTTTTATTTTCTCGAATGCGCGGCGCGCGTGGGCGGGGCCTATATCAACGAGATGGTTGAGGCGGCAACGGGAATTAATCTATGGCGGGAGTGGGCGCGTATTGAGATCGCTGGCGAAGATGGAACGTATCGGCTTCCGTCGGTGCGCGAAGAATATGCAGGCGTTATTCTTTCGCTAGCGCGGCAGGACGAGCCCGACACTTCGGGTTACAACGATGCCGAAGTGTTCTTGCGAATCAAGAGGCATCATCACGCGGGACTTATTTTGCGGTCGCATGATCCGGAGCGCGTCCCATCTCTGCTGGCAGAGTACGCGCCCCGCTTTGTGCAGGACTTTTTGGCGATAGAACCCCCGCGGGAAAAACCTACCGCGTAACCCGAGGCGTCTCTTCCGCCAACCTGCTGACGAGCCGACTTTTCACTAACCTCAATCGAGCAGGGAGCTACGCCGCCTTGCCGTATCCTTTTACCGCTCGTGCGATGCCGTCCCCAGCCGCAGCAAGATCCTGCTGGTTCATGGCTGGACGCACCGTGAGCCTGGCATTGAAAGCCAGAAACCATGGTTCGGCGATCGCGGGCAGCTGTGAAGAGTCTTTCATGTCAAAGAATATGTAGCCCGTACGCTGGCCATTTTCTTCGGCGAAGTACGCTGCCTCAGGTTTCAAGTCATCTAGAATAGATTTAATCGTCGCCCCAAGACTACCGCTTCGAGCCGCCGCGTTCCCGGCTTCGACCGGTATGGAAACTTTCAGCAACATTCTCATGATGGTACGCCCCTCCTTAGGCGGTGGCGATTATACATCCGACGGTGCCCTCCCATCGGACGACCGGGCATAAGGCTACCTGCCCCTTCCTTCCAAACCCAGCAAAACTCGTCCTCAGAACGCGTCGATTCCTGTCACGCTTTGCCCGATGATCAGCGAATGGACATCATGTGTGCCTTCGTAGGTCTTTACGGATTCCAAATTCATTAGGTGACGCATGATGGGGTAGTCGTCAGCCACTCCGTTGGCGCCGAGGATGTCGCGCGAGAGGCGCGCGCACTCCAGCGCCATCCAGACATTGTTACGCTTCGCCATGGAGATGTGCTGGTGCTCGACCTTGCCGGCATCTTTCAATCGTCCGACCTGTAGCACCAGCAGCTGGGCTTTGGTGATCTCGCTAATCATCCAGGTGAGCTTGTCTTGCACGAGTTGGTGCGAAGCGATGGGCTGATCGCGCCACTGTTTACGCAGAATCGCATATTGCAGTGCGCAGTCGTAGCAGGACATGGCCGCGCCGATCGCGCCCCAGGCAATGCCGTAGCGGGCTTGATTCAGGCACATCAACGGGGATTTCAGGCCATCGCTTTTCGGCAGCAGATTCGACTCGGGAATATGGACATCCTGCAAAGACAAGCCGGATGTCACGGAAGCACGCAGCGACCACTTGCCATGAATGTCGTCGGCCGAAAAACCCGGACGGTTCGTCTCGACCAGGAACCCGCGAACCTTGTTGTCTTCGTTTTCAACTTTTGCCCAGATGATCGCAACGTCGGCGATGGTGCCGGATGTGATCCACATCTTTTCGCCATTGAGAATGTATTCGTTCCCCACTTTGCGAGCACGCGTCAACATACCCCCCGGATTGGAGCCGAAACCGGGCTCGGTGAGGCCGAAGCAGCCAAGCTTTTCGCCCTTTTGCATGGGCGGAAGCCAGGTCTGTTTTTGTTCCTCGCTGCCGAATTCATAGATTGGGTACATGCAAAGTCCGGACTGGACGCTGACGAAGCTGCGTACGCCGGAATCGCCGCGTTCGAGCTCCTGGGTCATCAGTCCGTATTCGACATTGCCCATGCCGGCGCAGCCATAGCCTTTGAGTGATGCGCCGAAGAAGCCGAGATCGGCCATGGGCTTGACCAGTTCGCGCGGAAAGCGTCCCGCGCGGTTGCACTCTTCGATGATGGGAATGAGATTGTCCTCAATGAACTGGCGCGTGGTATCGCGAACAAGGCGCTCCTCTTCCGTGAGTAATGAATCGAACTGGATAAAATCTACGCCGCGAAATTTGATGGCAGGCATGATGAATCTCCGTGAATGACGTGGATCTCTAATTTCAGAAAATGATCAGGCGAACGACAAGACCGAGGGTCTGCCGCCCGAGGACGGAGCATCCGGCGAGGGCAAACATTTGACGTTAGCAGGATCAGTGAACCGCGGTCAATGTGACCGCGATGAAGTCGAAATCGAGGCGATATCACCCCGAACTGAGCTACTATTTACCCCGTGGGTCGGCCCAATCTCGACATTGTTCTGCGATCCGCGAATTAGCTTGAGGTGTGTCCGTGGCGCTACCAGACATCAGCGCGCAATTTGTTTTTAGGGAATGGACGCAAGGCAGGTTTACCTACAAAGAGGCCACCGGCGAATTGGGAGCGCCCGGACGAGTGGCGACGCATCGTAGCCTCATCGCGCAGCACGCACTGTCGGCCGGCACAGGAGAGCATGCCGGTCACCTCATTGGTATCCAGTTCGGAGCGCCTGGGGACAAACGCAACCTCGGCTTGCAGAATCCGAACATGAACACTTTCGCCCCGAAATCTCTTCAGGAAACATTTCGGGGCGCGGGAGGAAGTTACCATGACCTCGAGTCCCAATGGAGCGCGCGACTAAGGGAGGGCTGCAGAATTAGAGTGACCGTAAGGGACAAGTATCGCGCAGGTAATAACAGGCCCTTCTCACGGTGGGTGCATTGGGTGGAAACGAACGCTGCCGGAGCCTCCAGCGAAGGTCACGTGCTCGAATTTGGTAATTTCAGTTCGCCGCAAGCCAGGGCGGCCTGTAGTTGAGCAAGCGCTTCTCCCTATTGCTTCACTTTCTGAATCGCGGAATCCAGCGCGGGAAGGTACTGCGGTATTCATCGTACGAAGCTCCAAACTGGTGGTGGAGTGTGGGCTCTTCGTAGGAAATTACAAAGAAATGGGCGATGAGAATGCAGATCATCCCATACGCCGCGAGTCGGAGACTGTGAAAAACAGCGGCTTGTCCGATGATAACCAGAAACACTCCGACATACATGGGATTGCGCAAGTAACGATGCAGTCCG
This sequence comes from Candidatus Sulfotelmatobacter sp., assembly GCA_049588915.1. Taxonomy (GTDB): domain Bacteria; phylum Acidobacteriota; class Terriglobia; order Terriglobales; family Acidobacteriaceae; genus Sulfotelmatobacter. The sequence goes on along the minus strand of JBAVZU010000151.1, from coordinate 2,180 downwards.
CTGACGACGAGGAATTTTGTCGGAGCAATCGGCGCCGGCGTTCCAAGTCCGCGCACGGCGAATTCCCAGGCACAGACGAAGTAAATGGTTCCGCCGGTAATCAGAACCAGGATGCCGAACCATGCCAGCGGACCGTGACCGGGCGCGGTGTTTCCATTGAGCAGGAAGTGAGGGACGACTATCGTCACGGTTCCTGGCACGAGAATGGTGAACAATGCCGTCTTCAGCAATGGTTCCACAGTCTGCCGCGTGAGGCTCCGATCGAGACAACCGCCATAACCTTACTGTAAAATCAAATGTGTCGGAAGAGAGCCTAGATGCGGCGTGCGAGTCTTCTGGGCGGATCCACGATTTTGCGGACTTAAAGCGTTCGAAGCATCCCATCCACAATCATTCGCGCAGCTGGTCAAGAGCGGGATACGCTGCGTAATCGACATCAGGAGAAATGAATCATGGCAGTTGGAGCGAAAATTGCAAAAACGGCAGACCGTAAAAAAGTTATGGACACCAGCAAGAGCACTGATTGTCCCAAGTGCGGCAAGGCAACGCGCATTGTCAAACGCATGAAAGATCGAGAGCGCGGCGTACCGGGAGGGATTTATATCTCCTGCTCGGCATGTGAGTTTTTCGAGAAGCTGTAAGAGAATCAAGTTTGGGTTTGAAACGGCCGGAGAAGAAGGGATTGATTCCCTGCTCCGGCCGTTGCATTTTGGTAAAAACGATGGGCTGAGGCACTTCCAGCAACATTACCAGCACCAGACACGTTGAGATTGATGACGGACGCCGCGGCGTCACGGAATTACCCCGGGGCTGCGGCAACCGCGCTAGAGATGTCGGAGTTTTCAAGTAAGCGCGAACGTTTCAGACCGCGACCGTGACTGACGTCTCAGTGCGGGTGACGGGCCGATAGAGGGTGTCGCGCTCGATCGGCTCGCGGCCGGCGGCGCGGATCAGACGCTCGAGTTCTTCGCGGCGCATGCCTTGCGGGGTGGTAGCCCCCGCGTCGTGATAAATCTTTTCTTCGATCACTGTTCCGTCCATATCATCGGCGCCGAACCGCAATGATATTTGCGCGATCTTGGCCGTCATCATCTGCCAATAGGATTTGATGTGGGGAAAGTTGTCTAGCACGAGGCGGCTGACCGCGATCTGCTTGATATCGAGCATGCCGGTGGTTTTCGGCAGATGTTGCAGCGGAGTGTTATCGGGATGGAAAGCCAACGGGATGAAGGTTTGGAAGCCGCCCGTTTCATCCTGTAGCGCGCGGAGTTTGAGAAGATGATCCACGCGATCTTCGTCATTCTCGACATGGCCATAGAGCATGGTTGCGTTGGATTTCAGGCCGATCTGGTGGGCGATTCTTGCCGTATCGAGCCATTGATCGCCATCAATCTTGTGATCGCAGATGATGTGGCGAATCCTGTCGGCGAATATCTCCGCCCCGCCGCCGGGAAGTGAATCCACGCCGGAAGCTTTTAGTTGTTCCAGCGTCTCGCGAATGGAGAGCTTGGCGCGCTTCGCGAGGTATGCGATCTCGACCATGGTGAAGGCTTTGAGATGAACCTGCGGGAAACGCTGCTTGAGGCCCGAACATAGATCGAGAAAATATTGAAACGGCAGGTCGGGATGGAGTCCACCCACGATGTGAAATTCGGTAACGGCCTCGCCATATCCAGAAGCAGCGGTTTCGAAAGCCTCCTCAAGCGCCATGGTGTAGGCGCCGGGAGTGTCTTTCTTGCGACCAAAGGCGCACAAACGGCATGCTGCCACGCAAACGTTCGTGGGATTGATGTGTCGATTGACGTTGAAATAGGTTTTGTCGCCATGCATGCGTTCCCGGACGTGGTTCGCCATCCAACCCAAGGCCAGCACATCTCCTGTACGGTAGAGGGTAATGGCGTCGGCGAAATCGAGGCGCTGGCCGGCAATCACTTTGGCGTGGATGGCCTCCAGCCGCGCGTCGTCTGTCTGAAATGGATGGTGTAGGCGTGAAACCAGCATCCCTTTGATGATATCTCAGGATCGCGCTCGAAGTCACCGAAACAGGCTTAGTGAGGTGACGTCAAGCTGCTTGTGTAAATAGGTTGAGGGTGCGGGTTTTCCACTCCAGGTTGAATCTGTGGAAGATGGAGTAGATGATGCGGTCGACGCTTTCGACGTTGACGAAGCACACCATGGGC
>JBAVZU010000150.1:0-2832 GCA_049588915.1 Candidatus Sulfotelmatobacter sp. | reverse complement strand
GGTGATGGTAGTCGGAGGAGGCGTGTTGAGGCATGGCTGATACGCGTCCAATATCGGAAAATCACCTGACGTCAATCCACCCGTTCCGTTCGTTCCCTCGCCGCTGTTGTAGAAATTCGTTGTGCCGCCGAAGTAAACATTTCCGTTGGTATCAACCGCAATTCCGCCCCCTACGGCGATCGTACCGTTGTTGCCGCCAAAGTAAGTTGAGTAAGGAACGCTGTTGATTCCGCTGGTCTTGGTATTTACCTCAGTCACAAAGAATTGGATCGTCGAATTAGGCGCCGGCGCAGGCTGATAAGGGGCCGGCAGCAGGCTTGACGGAAAACCGGTATTCACGTCTTTGGAGGTTGTTGTGCCGGTAATGAAGACATCACTATTGTTGTCGATGGCTAAACTACTCGCAACGTCCGTGCCGTTTCCCGAGAGGTAAGTGGAGTATTTCAGAGCGGGAGGCGCCGCGGGCGCCGGAGCAAGGCTGTCCAGCCCACTCAAAGCGCTCACGAAGACGTGCGAGGTCCCAGTGCTGCCGGCTTCCGGCACACTCTGGTATCCGCCGACCGTTGGAAAATTCGTCGACGTCGTCGTGCCCGCAACGTAGGCTGTTCCCGTTGTGTCTACTCCAAGCCCGGCGTTAGTGTCGGTTCCGTTGCCTCCCAGGTACGTGAGATATAGAACTCCGTTTACACCCAGCGTCTGGTCCAGCTTAAGAATAAAAATATTCTGAGCTCCGTTCAGCGTGGATTGCAGTGGAGTCTCCGGTGATGGAAATGTCGTGAGCAGGTTGGTAGAAGTCGTAGATCCCGCCAGGTAGATGGTGCCGTCCCCATTCACCGCAATCGATGGCGAAGTTTCATTTCCCGTTCCACCAAAATAAGTGGAATAACTAACCGTAGGGTCAATCACCAGTTCTCTTGAATGGTCATACGCACCAATCTCGAAACCCACGCGATTCGCGGCTCGCAGCACAAAGCGCCCTTCCACATCCTGCCTCTTCCCAGCAGCACTCTGGTAAATGCGGGGAGCCCGTAGGCGGACGTTCGCGCAAGTTCCCTTGAGGATCAAATCTCCACCGCTCAACTCCAGCTTGGCTGCGCCATCAAATTGCATCTCGGCTTGCGACGGGCTGGCGCCGGGGGCAACTTTGAAGTCATACTCCAGGCGTCCTTGGCTTCCGTAGAAAACCAGATCGATTCCGGGATAGACGCTTTTATATTGAACCGCCGCAAACTGCGGAATTCCTCTTCGCCACTGCTTTGGATCGTTCCCGAGAAAATAGTTGCTCGTTCCCGAAAGCTTATCGCTTCCTGCGACCTCCGCCTTAGCGTTCGCCCCAACCAGCGTCATGCGCACCAGTTCGGCGCTCTGACCTGGCTTGAGTTGGAGGGATGAAGATGGCGGGGCCGCTCGCATCGCCAGCACCGCTCCGGTTCCATCGAGACCAAGACTATATCCCGACCCGCGCGCGATGAACTTCACAGTGGAATTGGCTTGGCCCTGATTGGGCTCAAAAATCAGCGGGAGATGGCTGAGGATCGATTTTGCGTCCGGCTTCGCCTTCGATTTCGCATCAGACCTTGCGAAGGCGGTTGCAATTGGAGATCCAGAAACCTGGGCCGATGCGTTCTGCGAATAGCGGCGGGAACTGAATCCAAACAGCGCGAAAGCCATCAGCAGCAAAACCAAACCAGCTCCCACGACCCAGACCGATTGCAGTTTGCTTTTCGAGCCTGTTCCCGACGACCACCCACGGCCATTTCCCATTACGCTTTTCCTCCGGTGCACACCGATCATAAATGGAGAGTAGAGCCCGGGCGCGAGTCTTTACCCGGCGCCGGCGAAACCGCCCGCTGCTGACACGTCTCTTAGGAACTGGCGGAAAATAAACAACTACTTAATCATCTGCCGGATAGTCAAGTCAAGCGAGGTCCGCTTGCTCGCGCGCTCCACGACCTGTCAGATGCGTGGGATCGTGCGGAAAGATGCCGCGACCTGCTCGCAAAAGTATCACTCGAACCTTTGCCGATAGCCACTTAGGTACCCACTCACTTTCTGGGGACTTTTTGCTCTTGCAAACTGCTGGCAAATCTATAAAGTGTAATGCTATCAAGGCCCACCCCAAAAGCTTTGGATCGGACTTGAGCCTGGCCAGCCAAAGCTGCGATTTCCGTTCCGCACTGGATTTGGTTCGTCTCGAAAAAAATGCTTTCGGAAAATACGCCACGGATGCAACCCGACACGAAGGAACGAAGGCTGATGCGGCGCTTTGATATGCGCCTGCCGGCCTTAGTCCGTCTCGATCAAGAGAAATTTCAAACGGAGACGCAAAACGTCAGCGCCAGAGGAGTTTTTTTCTATCTTGAGCGGTCCGTCCCCGAGGGCACTCCCTGCGAAATCACCCTGACCTTCCCGCCTCACATAACGCTGACAGACGCCGTTCGCGTGCGCTTCAGCGCCCGCGTAATCCGGTCGGAATCACCTTTGCCCTCGTCCCGCGTCGGCACAGCCGCTATGATCGAAGACTACGAATTCCTGCGCTCCACCGGGAGTTCCGATTTCCTCAGCGCATTGCAAGAGGGTTGGAAAGCGACAAACTGAAACCGAAAGCCGGCAGCCGCTCCTACTTTCGCAAATCTTTCCTCTGTTGCCGCGCGCGGTTGTAGCGGCGTACCAGACTGCCCAGATAGAGCCCGTGGATCATCCAGGTGGCGATGTAGGCGGCGTATAGAAATTTGATCGAACCAGAAGAATTCATTGTGTACTCCGCCTTAGAGGAACTTTAGCTTGAGCGGTTGGCCCACCGGGTTCAAGCAGTGATTCGAGGGCCTCAGC
>JBAVZU010000149.1:0-2758 GCA_049588915.1 Candidatus Sulfotelmatobacter sp. | reverse complement strand
CGAATTCACGTTCCATCGTGACTTCAGAACTTCACAATTTGTGTTTCGTCGGATGTGGAACGAGGACTGGATTAAGAGGTATCAGCACGGCGAAATCTCAGCTTCGGAACTGGTCACTGAGGCCTACAGGCGAGAGTGTTCATTAGATGAAGTACAGGCGGCAAGCCAACGACTCATAGATGCTGAAAATAAGCAGGCGTGGGCTGATTTGGATTACCATGTCATCGATTCAGCAGCTCAGACGGTCATAATAGACGAAAAGGTTGCAGACCAAGTAGAGCGGGGAATATATCTTCCCTTCAATGTCCTGATGCGGTACTCAGTGCACATCTGGGAGCACTCGCTTGATAAAGCCATGGCTGAAGGCTGGGCGGAAGAAATCGGCAGCTCGGGTTTGTATCGGTGGACGGCTGCTTACAATGATTTCGTGGGATACATGGCACAGATGCTACAGGACTAAAGACGCCTGAAAAGTGAACTCCCACGCAGGAGGAAAAAGAAGGAAAAGCTAGTCTCGATTGAAAGAAACATCGAAACGGTGTTCGACCAACTGCCAAGAAGAGACTGCGACTTCCAAATGTCTAAGACCGTGCAATTTGATTGCAAAGAGGGGGAGTGCGGATCGCGGTTGCCCGGAGTCAGCTCAGACTCATAGGGCTGGCAAGACTGGTAGAATCTGACTGACATCCCAATGTCGTCGCCACTCGGTAAATATCGGCTTTTGACCGCCCGAGAGCATCCGCAATCTCGGCATAGCTTTCACCCTCGTCACGCATCCGGCGAATTTCCTTAGCGTCCTTATCACGCTCACGACTCACTTTGGGTCTGCCCCCAAGGCGACCTTGAGCCTTGGCACGTTCTAAACCAGCCTGAACTCGTTCCGAGAGCCTCACCCGTTCCTGCTTGGCGACTGCCGCCAAAATGCCGATCACGGCGTCCTTGAAGATTCCCGTCGAGTCTAGAATACTGTTCCGTGAAAGAGCGCCACGCGACTCCATAGCTCGTCAACCGCTGCAAATGTTGCAGGGTTTCAACCGTGCCCTCTCGGGAAAACCTGTCGAGACTCCAAAAAACCACCACATCAAATTCGCGGCGACTGGCGGCTGCAAACATGGCTTGAAACTTCTCCCTGTCGCTATGCTTGCCACTTACGCGGTCAATGTACTCAGAAACTATCTCCCACCCTTGTTTAGTGCAAAACACACGCAACTGGAGGAGCTGATTGGAAACGTCCTGTCCCTTGTCCTTTGTGCTGACCGTAAAGTGCGGCTTTCATTGAAATGATTCCCACCACAATCGTATCAGAAAACAACTGATTTATGGTACATTCGTGGCCTTGTTTTAAGTTGTTGAAAACAGAGACCAGCCTTCACTCGTTTTTCGTGAGCGTGAAGTTGACTTGTACTTCTGTATCAACTTCGACTGCTTCGCCATTCACTAAATATGGCTTGTACTTCCACTGCTCCACGGCGTCGATTGCTGCCGGGGCCAGCATTGGATGCCCACTCACCAAAGAGAGGTTTTCGATCGACCCATCCTTGCTGATCACGGCCCGAAGCACCACAGTGCCGGAAATACGGGCTTGCCGTGCCAAAGGTGGATACGCTGGGTCCACTTTTCGGATCAGAAGTCCAGACGTGACCCCCGCCTTAACGCGGATGCGCTGCGGAGCTGTGACTTTGGGGACGGATAGCACCTGCTCCCTGTTCTGTCTGGTAGTACCCACACTCGGGTCCTTTCCCCAGTTCAACCCTGTTACATCGAACCTCATTTGACGGGTTCCAACATTATAAAAATTAGCTTCGACAACTACATTCGTTGCTTCTTTTAGTTGCTCAATGAATGACCGGGAGTCATAGAACCACAATACAGCCGGGTCACCATCGTCAGTGTGCAACATAACAAACTGTTTGATCGGGCCATTATCAAATTTGACAGCAAACTTACACTCGCTACCGCAAGAAAACTGCCCCGGCTTTACAGCGAGGAACACAATCGGTTTTTCGCGGCCCCTATCACGCAACACGATTGATGCAACGCTTCCGCCCTGATATGGAAAATCGAAATCCAGTTTTGATAGCGCATTGATTGACGCGATTCGGGTTGATGTGCCTCGCATTTGGTCCGGCACGTCTGCGTATTTCCACCCGGCGGAACTTTCCAAAGTTGCTGTTGCTCTCGGAGCACTCGGCGCAACCTGCTCAGCTTTGTTCTTATCAGGAGCAATGTCGGGACTAGCCAACCAGTCCGGTAGCTCTGCTCCTGAAAGCCTCCATGAAAACAACCCTTGCCGCGCCAAGATAACTGCACCATCTGGCTTACCGTTTCGTTGATACTCCACCGCAAAGGTACCCCAGTTCCGATAGAGTGACTCCGCTTCCGCTGGTGCTGACGGCGTACCCTGATCTGGTGGATTATGGTGGGTTAGTATTGCCTTAATGCCTACTGGAGAAACGTAGCCTTCCACCATCCGATTGACGGTCCTCTGGAGCAAATCGCTGGCCCATGCAGCGAATTCACTGTTATCAGCTATAGCCGGTGCCGAACCTGCCGTATCTGTGAGCTGATGTCGAATGTTCTCCCGCAACGCCCCGAAATCGACATACTCGTCCAGCTTCGAAACGTCTCCTTTCTCGGCATAGGTCGTTAGTTGATACAACGTGTATCGCGGTGAGAAGTAACTAGCTGCAATCGCTGCAACCATAATAATAGTGGTGATCAACGCAAAGATCAACGCAAAGATCGAATTCTTCATGAT
>JBAVZU010000148.1:0-1966 GCA_049588915.1 Candidatus Sulfotelmatobacter sp. | reverse complement strand
TGAAAGATGGGAAAGTGGTGCACAATCCGGATGCGCCGCAGATTCAGGATCTTGATGCGCTTCCCCATGTCACCGATGTGTACAAGCGCGATCTCGATGTCACGCGTTATAACGTGCCTTTCCTGTTGAATCCTTACGTGTCGCTCTACACAACGCGCGGATGTCCGGCGCAATGCACATTTTGTTTGTGGCCGCAGACTCTGAGCGGACATCCCTGGCGTAAGCGTTCGACTGATGACGTGGCCGCCGAAATGGCCAAGGTGAAGGCGTACTGGCCGGAGGTAAAGGAATTCTTTTTTGACGACGATACTTTCAACATTCAGAAGGCACGCACGGTTGAATTGTGCGCGAAACTGAAACCGCTCGGCTTGACTTGGTCTTGCACTTCCCGTGTGACAACTGACTTTGAAACCTTGAAGGCGATGAAGGAAGCGGGATGCCGCTTGCTGATCGTGGGCTATGAGTCGGGAGATCAGCAAATTCTGAAGAACATCAAAAAAGGCGCGACCATCGAGCGGGCCCGGCAGTTTACCAAAGACTGCCACAAGCTAGGCCTGGTGATTCACGGCGACTTCATCATGGGTCTTCCGGGCGAGACGCGAGAGACGATCAACAACACCATCGCATTTGCGAAAGAGTTGGACGTAGAAACGATTCAGGTTTCCGTGGCTCACGCTTATCCGGGCACCGAGCTTTACGATTATGCGGTAAAAAACGGGTTCATCGTGGGCGATAACAAGATGGTTGACGAAGGCGGGCACCAATTAGCGCACATAGAATATCCGGGATTGCCAGCGGATGAAATTCTTTCTGCCGTGCACCGTTTCTACGACGAATATTATTTCCGGCCCAAGGCTGTTTTTCGCATCCTGAAGAAGGCCGCGTTTGATAGCAACGACCGCAAGCGGCTTTATCGGGAAGCGAAAACATTCCTGAAGCTGCGTTCGGCGCGGAACAAGCTGGTGAAGAAGCATAGCGACGACGCGGCGGTGGAACTGGTCAAAGCCTGATCTGGTCAAAGCCTGATAAGGACGCGAGCCAAACGCGGGGTACTGCGCCGCCGGTTGGCTCGGGATGACAAACCTTACAAATGAGCCGCGCCACCACAGTGATTTTCCAGTGAACTTTCGCAAGTATCTTGTGCTGGCCGGAGTCACGGTGTTTGCCGCGGCGGGAGATTCCATGCTCTCGCATGGGATGAAGCAAGTCGGCAGCGTTTCCCTCAATCATCTGCAAAGTGTGATATTCGCGATCCTGAATCCCTGGGTCGCGATTGGAATCCTTCTGCTGCTCGCGTTTTTTGCGACTTACATGACGGCGCTTTCATGGGCGGATCTCACGTATGTGCTGCCGGCAACTTCTCTTGGGTATGTGCTGCTGGCGCTGGTTGCCAAGTTTTTCTTGCACGAGCATGTCAGCCCGCTACGCTGGATGGGCATTGCATTGATTACGGGCGGCGTAGGGTTTGTGGCCGGAGGGCCGGAACTGACGGAGCATCCTCTTGTAGAAGAATCGTGCACCGCGGCGTTGGCGTCGAAATCCTCACTTCTCGCAAAAGATGCGAGAAATGGGGCACCCAGCGGAGTGCAATCGTGAAGGGCGTTTATACGTGGGGCGGGATTCTGGCGATCACCTTCGCTTCGGTGGTGGGCGATGTGCTTCTGGCGCATGCCATGAAGCAGGTTGGGGACGTGGGGGCTCTGTGGCACGGTTCCGGTTTAGTGGCTGTGATTCGGCGGACCCTGGGCAATCCTTACTTCTTGTTGGGAGTCATGGCCATGGCCATGGCTTTCTTCAGTCTCCTGTTTGCCCTGTCCTGGGGAGATGTGAGCCTGGTGGGTCCCGCGGCGGCTTCGCTCACTTACATCGGGAATGCGGTGGCTGCGAAAATCTTTTTGCATGAGCGCGTGGACCGGCGGCGGTGGATTGCGGCTTCTCTTGTGGCGGCGGGTGTGGCGCTGCTGGC
>JBAVZU010000147.1:0-1773 GCA_049588915.1 Candidatus Sulfotelmatobacter sp. | reverse complement strand
ATCTGGGCGAGGGCGATTACTGATGAGCCGTCAAAGAAACCAATGAGTAGGGCGATTTGCCCTGAATCATTCAACGAATCCTGGCTGGTTGTTCCAAGGACTGTAAGGCGTCCCAGCACGTTCTCGTAGGGTCGAACCACAATCGGGCTCAGGAGAGAAAGGCCACCATTACCAAATGCAACGTTGTACCCGTAGTTTGGATCTTCGAAGAAAGAGGAGACTTGCCCGGAGTTGTTAATCGACACGGCTTCGAATTGAGCCGCATCTACCGCGTTCGCGTCGATAATTTTTGTGATCACGTATCCAGATCCAGGGTTGTCGGCGCGCCACACAGTCGCAGTACCGTCCGTAGTTGCGCCGTCGAACGCAACTGATCCCTTGTCATTCAGATCTATCTCACCGTAATATCCGGGGCAGCTAATATCAGCAACCATTTGCGTCAACCCGTTCTCCGAGACGGTGAAAACGCCACTGGAGCCGTCGGGCTTCCCTGCCACAAATGCCACGGTTCCGGCATTGTTGATGCTTACTCCTTCGAAGGACGTGTATGGCGAGCCTCGAGAGGTCGTGGCAATAATGTTTGCTGAGCCTCCAGCCGTCTCGGTCAGGATGACATCACCGCTGCCGTCCGAGCGCGCTGCCCGTACGACGGCTTTGCCTTGGCTGTTCAGTTGGAATCTTTCGAAGTCGGAGTAAGTTCCACCGGTGCTGAGCAGATTCTGCGGCTGAGTTCCCGCTGAGCAGAGAAGCAGGATCTCGGCATCTCCCTGGTAAGCAAGGAAGAGTACAACGCCGTTGGCATTGATGGAGCAGGTCGTGCTAAAGCCGCTGTATCCGAGTGCCGTCGAGTCCGCAAAGCTATTAGGGGCACCAAGGTTAAGACTAGTGAATATGTCTGAGCTACTGCCGAAAGGCGCCTCGTAGGCGACAAGCTTCTCGCTGTTTTGGCACGGAAACGTTACGCCTAGGTCTGAGATGGGAAATCCCTGCGCAGTGTCAACGATAGGTGTGAAGCGATAGAAAAATCTCTGAGCCTGAGCTCGCGGTTGTGCCGCCGCGAGAAAAACTCCGAGAGTGGCAACGGATACCAGGAACTGCATCCTCGATCGGAGTAGGGCGACCCATATCAGCCCGAGCCGAATATTCGTATAGCTCTCCTCAGCTCTGATTTCGATGTCTGAACGAAAACTCCCGGGGTGGGGACTGCCGAACCTTAGAAGGTCGCCATCAGTGTATCTCGTAATGTTTTTCAGTCAAGTCGATCCAGAAGAGCACGCCAGCATCAATCTTCGGCGGTGAGTGGGGTTGACTGTGGTGACACCACAACCACAGAGGGTGCCCCGTTCGTCGCGCCGTTTGCGAAGGGCGGGTACCACGGACGCTTGCAGGGTCCTCGTGTGCTAGGGATGACCGCAGAATACCGGCAGCATCGCGACCCGCCCTTGCAAAAAACCGCAAGGACGGGGCTCCCACGTTCCCGAATGGGAATCAGGAAAATCAGGGTTGAGCTTGCCGCGGTTTCACTGCGGCTTCTTCTTGCCGAACATTCCCGTAATACTGCTGGCAGGATTCGCTGGCACCTTGCCGCTCATCGCCCCTTTTAGCAGGCCGCTTGCCATGCCCTTCATGTCCGGCAAAAAATGGGGATCAGAAGTTGTTCCAGTGACATCAATCGGAATGGCGCCCAATCCGCCGATGTCCGCCTTCAATTTAAATGCGAGCTGATCGCTTGGACTCACCGTGCCCGCCCCAGTCACTGTGCCGAGCGAAGGC
>JBAVZU010000146.1:0-9871 GCA_049588915.1 Candidatus Sulfotelmatobacter sp. | reverse complement strand
TTCCAAAAACTTACGTAGTGAAAGTTGCGGGGACGCCGAGCGCCGAATCTCTGGAGAAGTTGCGCAGCGGAGTCTCCATTGCGGCCGAAAACGGCCGCCGGCTGCGCACTGCGCCGGCAGGCATTCGGCTGGTGAAAGAGGCGAATAATCCCTGGTATGAAGTTACCCTGATCGAGGGGCGCAATCGCGAGATCCGGCGCATGTTTGAGAAGGTTGGACACCATGTGGAAAAAATTAAACGAGTCCGCTATGGACCGCTCACGCTTGATGTTCCACCGGGAGAATTTCGCGCATTGACGGCGCAGGAAGTCGACCGCCTGCGGACCAGTTGCAACAAACCAATGGCGCGTGCAAAGCCTTCCGTGGGATGATGAGCGCCAGCTATGAGCCGATTTTTCGACCTACTTTCCAGGCCGGCGCGCGAGATGGGCGAAACGATTATTTCCGTCGCCAAGCCCGCGCTGACGGAACGCCGGTCGCAGCTGATCAAACTGGATTCCAACGAAAGTCCGTTCTGGCCTTCGGCGCGCGCGATCGATGCCATGAGAAGTGCGCTCGCCACGGCAAATTCCTACCCCGACGATGATTGCAATGCTTTGCGCCGCGAGCTGGCGGGCCACTACGAGTTGCAGCCGGAACAGGTGCTGGTGACGGCGGGATCCACTGCATTGCTCAGCCTGCTATGCCAGACGCTGCTCGCGCCGGGACTGAACGCAGTGACCAGCAAGCGCTCATTCATTGTGTACTCCATGGCAGTGCAGGCTGCGGGCGGCCACCTGATCGAGGTGCCGATGCGTGACGACAATTTCGATCTGGAAGGAATTCTTAGCGCAATCGATTCAAACACGCGCCTGGTTTTTCTGGCGAATCCTAATAACCCTACCGGCACGATGCTGGAAGCGTCTGTAGTAGAGCGGTTTGTGGCTCGCGCTCCTGCGCATGTGATCGTGGTGCTGGATGAGGCTTACTACGAATTTGCGATGCACTTTGCGGCCCTGCGGGGAGTCGAGTACTCCAATTCCCTGGATTATGTTCGCCGAGGCGAGAGTGTGGTGGTGCTGCGAACATTTTCCAAAGCGCACGGACTGGCCGGCTTGCGCGTGGGTTACGGTTTGGGTCCGGCGGAATTGCTGGCATACTGCACTCGCATGCGAAATACATTTTCCGTCTCGTCGGTGGCGCAAGCGGCAGCGATCGCGGCCATCGGCGACCTGGATCATATCCGTCACGTCGTGGAGAACAATGCCATCCAGTCGCGGGATCTTGCGCCGGCACTATCGAAGTTCGGATATCGCGTGATTCCAACATGGGCTAATTTTTTGTTCTGCGATCTCAGGGAAGACGCTGCGGCTTTTGCGAAGCGCCTCTTGGACGAGGGAGTGGCGGTGCGTCCGCTGGGGCCATGGGGAGCTCCGAATTGCATTCGAGTGACCATTGGCACAGCGGAGCAGAACCAGGCTTTTTTGCAGGCGGTGCGGCGGATCGGTCCCTTCAGTCTTGCGGACGAGTCGCCCGCATCTGGTTCAGCGTTGGCCGACTAAGGTTGTGAACATTTGTGCGGGGTTGCTGCAAGAATGGTGGTGCCCTGCGGATTTTCGGAGCTATCGAGTCGGGAAGGTCACGACAACGGCGGTTCCCGTTTCTCCAGAGCGAATATCGAATGTTCCCTGCAGCTGCCGAACTCGTTCCTGCATCCCCTGGACGCCGACGCCGACTCTGGCCGGCATTTTCTTTTTCGAATCGAACTGCGCAATGCCTCTGCCGGCATCGCGGATCTCAACCGTGACTTTGCTGGGAGTGTACTCAAGGCGAATTGTGGCGCTTTGACTTCCTGAATGGCGATGGATGTTGGTAAGAGACTCCTGCACGATCCTGAAAATAGCGGTTTCGGTTTCTTGCGGGAGTCTGGGCAATTTCGGATCCAAGTCCAACTCCACGCGAATTCCACTTCTCTCGCCAAATCCTTCGATGTACCAGCGGAGAGCCGAGGCCAGTCCAGCCTCATCCAGCAAAGGAGGATGCAACAAGTGGGACATGGTTCGAAGTTGCTTCGAGAGATCGTCGACCAGTTCAACGCTGCTGATTGCAACCTTATCCAATTCTGGATTGTTCGTCTTAAGTTGTTGTTGGAGCGCGAACAAATTCATTTTTAGCGCCACTAAAATCTGCCCGGCGCTATCATGCAGGTCGCGCGCTAACCTGCGCCTTTCTTCATCCTGCGCTTGCAGAAGCCTGCCACTGAGAGCACGCAGTTTCTGTTCAGCTTCCTGCAGTTCGCCCGTCCTCTCCTTGACCCGCGCTTCCAGCAGATTGCGCGCCATCACCTGTTCGCTGACATCGACGGTGTGGGCCAAAATGCCTTCCACTTCGCCCTCGACATTTCTGACGGCCTGATAACTAAAAGTGACATAAATCGTGTTCTCTTCTCCGTTGCGGCGCAGGCGAAGTTCCCGGTCGGTCGCCAAAAAAGGTTCGCCGGTTTGGTAAACCTGATTCAAAAGTTGAAAAAAACCTTGCTCCTCAATTTCTGGAAATGCTTCTTTCACGGTCTTGCCTACTATTTGATTTGGGCTCTCGAGTCCAACCAACCGCAAATAAGCCGCATTCACGAATGTGAAGAGAAAATCGGGGCCATTTAGTAAAGCCATGCCTGCAGGCGCGAGAATGAAAGACTCGCGGAAGCGGCGGCGCTCGAGATCAGCTTCGGCTCGCAGAATGCGTTCTTTCTCCGCCGCTTCGGCGCGGACGCGCGCCAGCCTCAGGTGGGCGCCTACTCTAGCCAGGAGTTCGCGAGCCGTGAAAGGCTTCACCAAATAATCGTCCGCGCCGGCATAGAGCCCCTCTACTCGAGATTCCTCACCAGCCCGCGCGGAAAGCAAAATGACGGGCATCGCCTGAGTCTCGCGATCTGTTTTCAGGGTTCGCAGGACTCCGAATCCATCCAGCCCGGGCATGATGACATCGGTGAGAACGAGATCGGCGTGCAGCTCTCGCGCCGCTCGAACCGCCTCTTCTCCGTTGGGGACGGCGTGAACGCGATAGCGCTGGCTAAGCAGACGACGCAAGTAATCACGCATGTCGGCGTTGTCATCGGCCAAGACGATCAACTCTCCTCCGGCATCGAGTTCGGAAGGCTCAGGAGTTGCGGAAGCGAGTTGATGTAACTTTTGTATGTCGCGCGGAAGGTTATCGACAATCGATTCCGGCAACCATCGCAGAGCCTCTTCCACGTAGCTGTCTGCGCGGATCGCGCTTGAGGCCAAGGTGCGGGCAGCTCCAACGCGGTCGGGTGGAAGGTGATCCTTACCCTTCGGGATGGTCACAGAGAAAGTCGTGCCGGACCCTTCTTTGCTGGCGACGGTGATTGTTCCGTGATGAAACTTTACTAATTCCTGGACCAAGGCGAGTCCAATCCCCGTGCCCTCGTGAGTTCGGCCCCGGGCACCTTCGACGCGGTGGAAGCGTTCAAACAAGTGGGGCAGCTCATCTTGAGAAATACCGATACCGGTGTCGCTCACTTGCAGCCGCATGGAATTATCGATCGACTCCATGCTGACCGACACACTTCCTGCGAAGGTAAACTTGAATGCGTTAGAGAGAAGATTGAGCACAATTTTCTCCCACATATCGCGATCGATGTAGATTGGCTCGAGGCCGCGTGGGCATTGCACGTGGAACTGCAATCCAGCCCGCTCCATTGCCGAGCGGAATGTGCTTGCCAGCTCCGCGGTATAGCTGCAGATGTCCGTGGGTTGATAAATGGCTTCCACGCGACCCGCCTCTATGCGGGAAAAGTCCAGAAGAGAGTTCACCAGCTTCAACAGACGCAGAGCGTTGCGATGAACCACCGTAAGCTGCTCTCTACTCACAGCGTCTAATCTTTCGCTCGGAGCGGCGAGGGTATCCTCCAACGGACCCAGAATCAGAGTCAACGGAGTACGGAACTCATGACTCACGTTGCTGAAGAAAGCGGTCTTGGCACGATCAAGCTCCGCCAGCGCTTCCACGCGCTTCTGCTGATCCTCATAGGCACGCGCATCGGCGACGGCGGCGGCAAGATGGCGCGCGATCAAGCCGAAGAATGCCTGATACTTTTCATCGAAATCCCGGCGCGGGCTTATTCCGGCGATGAGCACGCCGGTCGCCTGATTCTCTCCGGCCGAAGCAATCGGTAAGAGCACTGCGCTTCGTGCTCTTTCCGGCCAAGGCCCTCCCGGAAGATTCTCCAGAGGCGCGGGAAGGCTGCTCATCATCAGAGGTTCGCCTTTCAACAGAACCTCATGCAGAGGCCAAGGAGAATGTTCACCGGCCTGCAATCGAATATGCTGAGGAGCCACGTCAGATCCGGGATCGAGATGTATCGATGCAGCCAGAGTGGCGCTGGGACCGTCACCTTCGAGGAGGTAAACAAGGCCAAAAGGGATATCCAGGCTATATCTGGAAAGAACCGCAGCGGCGTGTCGACATGCTTCCGCAGTCCCTGTGGATTCGGCCTGAGCCGCACCTAACTCCTGCAAAGCGGTCAGGCGCCGTGCTCCCAGGATTTTTTCGGTGGTTTCGGTCACCGCCGTGAAAATACCACCCACTTCGCCGGACTCATCCCGAATGGGACTGTAGGAAAAAGTGAAATAACACTCTTCTACATATCCATTGCGATCCAGCAAAAGAAGCTGGTCCTCCGACCAAGTGGCTTCGCCCCTCCGCAGAACACCTTCCAGCATGGGGCCAATTACGTCCCAAATCTCAGGCCAACATTCGGCACCGGCCTGGCCCATGGCTGCGGGATGTTTTTTGCTTCCAAGAATCGTCCGGTAGGCGTCGTTGTAGAGCATGAACAAGTCGGCGCCCCACCAGATGAGGATGGGGAAGCGCGATTCCAGGCATATGCTCAAGGCCGTCCGCAAACTTTGCGGCCATACCGAGACTGGACCCAGTGGATGGAAATTCCAGTTATAGCTGCGCATCAGCGCGGCCATTTCTCCGCCACCCTCGGCGAAGCGGTCAGTGATTTCACCTTTGGCGTTCGCGGATTTGAACGGAATTACTTCTGACGGGCGTGAAGAACGCACGGAGGAACCCGAGTTCAGGTCTAACGGTCTGGGGGCAGCGGTTAAGTCACGCGAAGGATCAGAGTTCACGGGCACTCGTATGCATTGCGATTACTTCGGCACTCAATGAACAACAGAATAATCAGGTGTTCAGCGGGCGCATATACAGTATTTGCCTTACTCGTGAGTTGACTTTTTCTCACCCGCGAAGTCTGCTTTTCGACTATTGGAAAGAATTGATCCTCCGCGAGCAATCTGATTTCAATCTTTGAGCGTACAAGTTGATGTTAGCAGGCTCGGAAGGAATATGAAGCCCAAATCCGACAATTCCTGCCGTTGCTTCTGTTGCTCGTTTTCGTTCCGAAGAAATTGCCTGAGCTAGGAAAAGGCCTGGGAGCCGGCATTCGAGGTTTCAAAACGGCAAATGAATAAGAACGGCCAAGAGAAGTCAGCGGAGAGTCCAAAAGCTGAGGTAGCAAATTAAGACGTTATGATTTCTTACCCGGAGCGGCCACCACGGCTGGCGGAGCAAATCCTCGACGACGCGAACTATCCCGCCAGCGCCGCAACCCGTGCGGCGCCATAGAGGCCGGCATCGCTCCCGAGCAAGGCGAGAGTAATGATGGTTTTTCGTTCGGTGCGGTTCTCGGTTTTGGCCGACGCCCCTTCTTCCTTTCCTGAAGAATCACCTCCGAGCGGATTGTCGGGTGCTGTGGCGGCGTAGACCAGCGAGCGAGCATGCAACTCCTCAAACATGTTGGGGGCGTAGGCGTCCCACGCGCTTGAAACGCCGCCGCCGATAACGTACATGTCGAGATTCAAAGTGTTGATCAGGGCGGCGAGCAGGATGCCGAGGTAGCGCCCGAACGTGCGGAAGATCTGGCGAGCGTGTTCGTCGCCCTGGATGGCCAGATTATAGATTGACTTCGCACCGAACTCAGGGTCGGAGGACGCGGCCTGCGCAAAAGATGGCGCTTCACCGCCGGCAATGGCTTCGCGTGACATGCGGAGGATCGCGCCAGCGGAGGCGTAGCGCTCAGCGCATCCGTGGTTTCCGCAGCCGCAAAGATAACCTTGCGGCTCGACGGTTATATGGCCGAACTCGCCCGCCATGCCGTTCATGCCGTGCCAGATTTTTCCTTCGAGTACAATCCCGCCGCCGATTCCGGTTCCCAGCGTCACGACTGCCATATTCGGGATGCCGCGAGCGGCACCGAGCCACTGCTCGCCGAGGGCAGCGACGTTTGCATCATTCTCAAGGACAACGCGGGCGCCGAGGCGGCGCTCGATTTCCGAATGAACCGGATAATCTTCAAACCCAGGAAGGTTCGCTGACTTTCGCAGCATTCCGGTTTGCATGTCGATGATGCCGGGGATGCCGATGCCAGCACCGAGAAACTTCCCGGATTTTTGGTAGTGGGCTGAGAGACGCTTGATTGCATCGCACATTTCACCGATGACGTGGTCGGGGCCGAGAGCGACTTTGGTGCCGAGGGTAATTTTTTCGAGGAGTTGCCCGTCGCGACTGATGGCGGCAATGCGCAGGTTGGTGCCGCCGAGATCGACTCCGATGGAGAAATCGGGCATGGCGGGAGCTTATCAGAATTGCGCGGCGGTGGCTTGGCGAAGAAGCCGTCGAGCTGAGCTCGACCGGACAGCCGGCGCGGCTGTCCCTCAGTGACCCTGTCGCTAGCACGACGTCTTTACTTCTGACATGTCGGGCAGTAGTGACTACTGCGTCCGGCGATCACGATGCGTTTGATGGGAGTTTTGCAGACGAGGCAAGGCTCGCCTTCGCGGCCATAGACCCGATGCTGCAACTGGAAGAAGCCGGCTTCGCCGTCGGCGTCGACATAATCTGAGATAGAGGAGCCGCCGAGGGCAATCGCCTCGCGGAGAACTTCTTTGATTGAGTCCAGGAGCCCCGCAAGCTTCTCGCGAGGAATGGTGGAGGCGCGGCGACGGGGGCGGATTCCGGCGCGGAATAAAGATTCATCCGCATAGATGTTCCCTACCCCACGAAGCAATTTCTGATTCAGCAAGGCGCTCTTGACAGGAGTCTTGCGTCCGCGAAAAAGAGGGACAAAGCGGTCGAGGTCGACTTCTAATGGTTCGATGCCGACAGCATCAAAATCGAGACTGACGCTTAAACGACCGAAGCGGCGAGGATCGACAAAACGCAGTTCGCGGCCCGATGCCAGCTTAAGAATCGCATGCGTATGCTTGAGAATTTCTGACTGAGGTTCGCATACTTGCAGCCGGCCCGTCATGCCGAGGTGGACGATCCACTGAGCTGTTATTTGGGCTGGATCAGTTTGTGTGGGGTGGACACTCTTGTCCGCCTCTGCTTGCATTGCTGGTGAGGTGCGAAGGTTCGATCCTCTTTTGCGTTGGCTTTTCGAGGACAGGGCCTGCGCCGAGCCTGTCGAAGGGAGTGTCCGCGCCACCCTGCTCCTTTCGAGGTCGAAGACGATGTGCTTGCCCACGCGTCGGACGGCGACGATGCGGCTATTTTCCAGCGTGACGGCGATCTTCTTGGCGGGCGATTTGAGTGGCTCCGGTTTCTCACCGAGCCAGACCGATTCGATCACATCTCCAGAAACGCGCGTAGCCAGGCCGCGTGCGATGGTCTCAACCTCGGGCAGTTCAGGCATGCCTAGTCAGTTTACAAGGCCTGCGGGGACATATGTGTAGATGGGATTATCGCTAGTCTTTCAGAGGAACTACGGCGTGGCCATCGCGGCAGAATGTGGCGACCTTTTGTAGATCACCGTTTGCCTGAGGCAGGGTCATCACTGGGCCGTAGCAGTAAACCGCGTGGCCGCTGGCGGCAAAATACCAGCGTCCGCCCTTGGCATGCTGTTCTAAAGGAGCGGAGAGATGCCGATCTGGCAAAGCCGGCTTGGCTACCGTCATACTAAACATCAAGGCTAGGGTCAGGACCTTCATTGCTGTTTAACTTCCTGCTACTTCTTCCTTCTAAATCCGCGAACTAACCAACTCAGAACCGGAGCTACAGCGTAATCAAAACACGGCGTTGATCACCCAGATCCGAGGCAGGCACGGGTGGAATCTCTATATAGGGTTTTGCACCCTTGCCTGGCCGGCTCTGGGAACGTTGTGGTGCTTGTGCGAACGGCGCCTGGGTTGACGGAGTCTGTACTGATGGAGCCTGGGTCGACGGGACCTGGTTTGACGGGATCTGGGTTGACGGGATCTGGGTTGACGGGATTTGGCTAGCCGGATCTTGCTCGTGGTCTCGAGTTTGATCCTGGGCCCACTTGTCTGCGTGGGCTCTAATTTTCATTGCGAAAAGCTCTCTGCTGTCGCCTTGCAAAAGATCAATGAGACCGCGCTGGGCCTGCATTGTGTTGTTCTGTTCGACGATAAGCAGCGTCATCATTCCATACGAGATCAGGAACAATACCGTGAGTAAGGGCAGAAGGCTCTTTTTCTTCTTGGGAGGCGCAATGGGCGTCACTGATGGATTCGCAAAGAAGTCCGACAAAATGCTGCCTCCGACTGCCGTCTGAAACGGCAAGCAAACAGGGAGATGCAGCTTATCCGCCAATAGCTTGGAAGGCTGAAAATGTTGCAATTGTTTGGGTTAGCGATGGGGCGTGGATTGGGGGGCTGGGGCCAAGTGCAACTCAATGCACATAATGGGCAGGCGGAATTGGTGGAGGTTCGGCGGTAAGGGCGCAAGGAAATGGCAAACCGCGCCACGAACTAATTGGTAGAATTTTAGCTTGGCGGCGTCTGAAGGACCGTGGACTAACATCGAGATGCTCATTTTTGGGGTCCATGAGTGCTATCGCCTGATTCCGCCAACTTGCAACGACGCTGCGGTTGGAACTAAGATTCTGGCCGTGAGTAAAAAGGGGGAGGACTACCTGGTATGAGTCGACTTTCGAAGGATTCTCTCGCTTACACTATTGTTTTCGCCATCGGATACTTTGTTGGGTGCAGCAGCGGTACGACAAGCCACAGCACGACCATCACGACCGGCAATCCCTCTGCGACGACTGCCCGGATGCTCAGCAGCACCATTCGAAACACCGCGACTTTTCCAACTAATTCAGGAATTCAGCCCGTCGTCGCTTCGATCTTCGGGTCCGGTCCCGGCGTCCATGCCGACGCGACTATCGCCAATCCATCTGGCTTGGCACAGAGTTTCGAAGTCATTTGCACGATCTGGGGTACCAATAAACCGGCGGGGATTCACGCAGCACTCGGAAACTCCGGTCTGGTTCCAATGATGTTTCCACAGGCTAACGTGAGCATTGGGATTACAAATGAATGCACGACTACGGTCGCGTCGGTGGGCGCCGATGAGAACGGCGTCCCCTCCGGCTTCCCCATATTTCTCTCGGGAACCATCAACAATCTGGTGGCCTACGGGGTCTTCGTGAGTGGAAAAGCATTTCGCTGTCTCGACACCACCGATACGAGCGCATTACAGGACAACACATTCGTTCGACCTTACTATGATCTCGCCAACGACACGATTATCCTTGGTAGCGGGACGACACAACTGTCACTCTCGTGCAGCGTCGCGATTCCACCGGGCGACGATGTGGCCGAATTTTCGGTGCAATGGGTAAAAAGCTGATCTTGCTTAACTAGACGAACTGAAGGTGTCCCGCAGGATTGGAAGTGCTCAAACGCAGAGCGTGATTTTAGGCTGTCAGTTGGCGAAAAATCGCGTCTCTGACAATGTCGGCGGTGTCAAGCAGTTTTCGAGCACACTACAGCATGCACTCGTAAAAGAGCGCCATTTCGCTCTTGTTGAAGCTGTTGCTTTTGCTCTACCAACCCAAGGC
>JBAVZU010000145.1:0-29343 GCA_049588915.1 Candidatus Sulfotelmatobacter sp. | reverse complement strand
TCTGTATGCCCTGTACGAATGTCGTGTTGGCGGGAACTTTCCGGAAATCGCTGAACACTTCGTCCGACTTGATAGAAAGATTCTTAAGCATAAAGATCTTGCCGGTGAAATTCAGCGCCATGCGGGACACCTCCCACGAGTCATTCCCTGCATCGCACTGTTGCACAAGAAAGTGGCCGCCTTTATCGAGATGACCTAGAATTCCCCAGCCGAAGCTAACCTCTTTGAACAAAGTGCCATCGATTCTTGCGATTCTTCGTTCCACTGGGTCAATCACAACAACGCCTTGCATACCAACCAATACCTGCTCCACGTGGGAGGGCGGCTGGTAGGCAGGATTCGGACGGAATTTTAAACGTACCAGCCGGACCTTGGGCTGTCCCAAGGCTGCGGACCCTTCCTCCTCTCCGTCGTACTCGTAAAGAAAAGCGTCGGGCAGGGCCTTCACAATCCGCAGCGTATGCTCAGCATTCTCTTGTTCCTGTGCGTGTTTGTGGCGAAGTTGTTCGGGGTTGCCAGCCAAGGCTGCAAGGCGGTTTTCCTCATGTTTTTTTTGTTCTGATGTAAGCGGCGTGTCGTTATAGGCAACCGTCATCCCAACGATTGCCTGTTGTGTTTCTACGTAAAGCTTGGTCTGCGATCCCTGCGGAGTCCACCTGTGCGAACGGAACATATGCTTAGAATTATCGTTAGCGGCGACGACTTCGTTGGCGGAGGCCGCCCGCACCAATTCCAAACAAGAAGCGGGCTCTTCAGCGGCAGGAGCGGTTCCAGCAGTCAGGCAAGTGAGGCTGATCCCGCCAAGCAGAGCCAGCGAAATAACCGGAAATGTCATACGCTGAATCATGCCAAGGGTCTGACCATCCCTGATATCCCTACCCATACGCTAGTTTAGCAACTCAAAGGCCACCGATCTCTACAGGAAAACGGGTATTTAAGTGGCGAACAAGGCTTGCCGCCTACTCTGCGCCTTGCGTATAGTCTTTAGAAGGGTATGAGTTCCGAGCGTGAGTTCGAAGCGTCCACACAGAGATACCGATCCTGAATTCATCATAGCCGATATTAACTTTAAAAAGGATTTGTTAGACATCGATCTGCTTTGGAGCATGATTTTGTGACAGGGATCTTATTGAACCGTGAACTTAGTTAATCATCTTGAAATCGGTTTCAGCGACCAGGAGCGCGTCTTATGAGCACACCAGCCAGCGGCTTGGCACAAATCGGTAAATCCGTAGTCATTAAGGGCGAGCTTTCGGGTAGCGAAGATCTCTATCTGGACGGTCAGGTAGAGGGCAGCATCGCTCTTAAGGGAAACAGTTTAACCGTCGGACCCAACGGCCAGGTAAAGGCCAGCGTCGAAGCGAAAGGCGTGGTGGTGCAGGGGAAACTCGACGGCAATATTCAGGCAAGCGACCGCGTGGACCTGCGCAAATCCGCCAGCGTGACAGGGGATATCACTGCACAGCGCATTTCGATTGAAGAAGGTGCCTTCCTCAAGGGCAAAGTTGACATCCACCGCTTGGATGGGAAGTAGTTCCAGGTGGATCACATTGTTTAGAATGTGTGCAACGAATTACCAATCGGGAAGTTGAAGTTAAAGTGTCGTCGGTTTCGCAGACTTTCATGAAACTTTTTCGCGGTTCATCTGGAACGGAGACGGACCCGGGGCATAGCTCACAGAAGCTTACGCGGCGCTCCAGCGGAATTGGGGAGTTGTCTCGCAGCTGGGAGTCCGCCGAAAACCTGTGCGTGCTCGACCTGGGATCCACTTCGCCCACGAACATCCGCCACTTCACCGGCGCCGGCCACAGAATCTACAGCGAAGATTTGCTCACCGCGTCGACCGACCCGGAGCTTCTCACCAAAGACGAGCAGGGCAACTCCGTTCTAGACAGCCGCAAGTTCCTGGCCGAAAACCTGGTTTACCCCGCGGCCCAATTCGATGTGGTGCTGTGCTGGAATCTTCCGGACTATCTCGATGAAAGTCTGGTGAAGCCGGTGGTGGGGCGGTTGTGGTCGGTGCTGAAGCCAGGAGGGATGCTGCTCGCTTTCTTTCATACACGCGACGCCGGTCCGGATTCGCCGTGTTATCGCTTTCACATTGTCGGTGTGGATACGCTGGAAATGCAGAAAATTGTACTGCGCCGCGAAGCCGCGCGGGGTTCCACAGGCGCCGGACACGCAGCAGCCTCAGATGGTTTTCAGCTCCAACGTGTGTTCAACAACCGCAACATCGAAAATCTTTTCCGCGATTTTGCTTCTATCAAATTCTTTCTCGCCCGCGACAATGTGCGCGAAGTGCTGGTAGTTCGCTAGGCGCGCCGGCTTCCCCTTGGCTCTTGCTCACCACTACGCCCATCCGGAACAAGTAATGACGAGAGACTTCTACCTGTGGCATTGCCTCTGAAGAAAAGGCCC
Source organism: Candidatus Sulfotelmatobacter sp. (assembly GCA_049588915.1). Lineage (GTDB taxonomy): Bacteria > Acidobacteriota > Terriglobia > Terriglobales > Acidobacteriaceae > Sulfotelmatobacter. The sequence goes on along the minus strand of JBAVZU010000145.1, from coordinate 26,925 downwards.
CCAAGAAAGTATTTTGAATTTCTTTCGGCGTGTATGCTCGTCGCACAGAAGTCAGCCCGTCCAACCAGGCTACGCGGTTGCACATGATGGGATAACCCGCAAATGACAAAGCCAGATGCAGCGGATGCCTGACCAGGTCGTTGATGAGGAGGGCGCATCGGCTCACCCGAAGGCCTTCCTTGACGAACTGTTGGAGTCGCTGTGGATTTAAATGGTGCGCGAAAAGGTTGCAGCTAACCAAATCGAACGATCCATCGGCGAAAGGGAGAGACAGTGCATCGCCGACTACGCGCCGATTTCGTCTTACACAATTTGCGGTTAGTTTTCCCGGCGGAAGATGAGATAACGCTGAGTCGAGCAAAGTGATGTCCAGGGTAATTCCTCGAGGCTTCAGCTTTTTCTGGACGATCTCGGGTACCTCGCCCAAGCCTGCTGCGACTTCCAGCAGTGAGAAATGATTCTGTCTGGAAGCCAAGGCAACGCGTTGCACCATCCTGCGAGTGGTGGTAACGCCGCCGAACCCACGGTTGATGCGACCTATTGCACGAAGCACGGCATGAGCTTCGGATGCGGAGCAGGCGTCAGAATCGAGAATCTCAGGGGCGTCGATTCGCTGCATGCGAGGTCGTGGCTTTGCTGGGTCGCGCTAGATCGCCGCTAAACTTCGGCGAGTTCTTCTTCCAGCAACTGCTTGTTATACAGGTCGCTGTAGTAGCCGTTCAAGGCGAGGAGTTCGTCGTGAGTGCCCAGTTCCACGATTTTGCCGCCGTACAGAACGGCGATGCGGTCGGCATTACGCACCGTGGAGACACGGTGCGAGATGAAAATGGTGGTTCGGCCGCGCATCACCTCGCGGAGGTGATTGAGAATTTTGTCTTCCGTGTGCGTATCCACGCTGGAAAGAGCGTCGTCGAGAACAAGGATGCGCGGATTACGAATCAAAGCGCGCGCAATCGCTATGCGCTGTTTCTGGCCGCCGGAGAGCGTGATGCCGCGTTCGCCGACCATGGTCTGATAGCTCTCGGGGAAGCCCTCGATGTCGACGGCGATATTTGCCGCGTCCGCAGCCTCCTGAATTTCCTCGTCACGGGCCGATTCCACCCCCAAAGCGATATTTTCGCGGATGCGGTCGCTGAACAAAAATGTTTCTTGCGGCACAAAGCCAATATTCTGTCGGAGAGAAGCCAGAGAAAATTCGCGAATCGGACGCCCATCCAGCAGAACCATTCCTGGAGCCGCATCGTAAACGCGAGGGATCAGATTGACCAGAGTGCTTTTTCCTGAGCCGGTAGGACCTACGATCGCCATACTGCTGCCCGCCGGTATATGAAGGTTCAAGTTATGCAATACAACCTTGCCGTCGTACTCAAAATTAAGCTCGCGGAATTCAATTTCGCCCTTCACCGTGCGCTCTATCGCTTCCGACTCATCTTTGATCGCGGGCTTTTCCTGCAGAATCTCATTCAGCCGCACCAAGGATGCTGTGCCTCGCTGAAAAATGTTGACCACCCATCCCAAAGCGATGATGGGGAAGGTGAGTTGCATCATGTAGATGTTGAATGCGGTGAATGCCCCGATTTGCATGCGTCCCGCCAAGACTTCGCGGCCTCCGATCCACAACACCAGGACCAAAGCCAGGCCGAGCATCAATTCCAGAGTGGGCCAAAGCATGCCCATCAACCGCACTAACTTCAGACTGCGGGCAACGTACTCGCGATTGGCTGCTTCGAAGGACGCAATTTCCGCTTCTTCCTGCACATAGGCGCGAATCACCCGCGCTCCGGAAAAATTTTCCTGGGCGCGGGCCGAAATGTCGGAAAACATCGCCTGAATTCTTTCGAATCGTTCGTGAATGCGGCGCCCGAAATATTGAATGGTTACGCTGACAATCGGCAGCGGAAGAAAAGCATACAAAGTTAATTTGGGACTATTGCGCACCATGAACCACAACGCCGCGGCTGTGAACACCAGCGTATTCGCGGAATACATAATGGCCGGACCCATGAGCATGCGCACCGCATTCAGATCATTCGTCATCCTTGCCATAATATCGCCTGTACGCATGCGCTGATAGTAAGAGTAGGAGAGCGTTTCCAGATGCGCGAAAAGGTCGTTACGCAGGTCGAATTCAATGTCACGAGAAATACCGATAACGATCCAACGGGTAAGAAACAAGAAGATGGCTCGAATCACAGCCAAGGCCAAAACCTGCAGAGTGAAGATTAAAAGTTTGTGGCGGGTGACTCCGCTTTCCAGACTTTGGGCCGCGTTGCCGATCACTCTTGGCAGTCCCGCCTGGGCGCCGTTGCTCAAGACAATACATGCGGCGCCGACAACGAATCCCCAGCGGTAACGCTTGAGATAGGGCAACAGCGGGCGCATGCTTTTGGGAATCATGGACTGGGTTGTAGATGAAATTCTAGCAGGCCAGGGTGCAAGCTTGCGGGAAGCAGGTGACGGCTTTACGAAGCGAGTCCAACCGGCGAATCGACGGCTGGAATAAGCTGCCGATGTAAAAACTGATGGAAAATTAATGACGGTCAGAACCGCGGGTTAGTCGCGAAATGAAAGGGAATAGATCCCGGCCGAAAGTGATCGCGCTTAGCGTCGCGAGTACAATCAACCAACCTGCGAAAAAAGCCCATCCTAAATCGAAGATCAAAACCTGATCAAAATCCATAATGTCGTCCTTAGGGTGCCTTGCGAAAGCAGAAGGGGTCAGGAAAGTCCCAACCCCTGAGCAGCAAGCACGCAACAGAGCGGGATCTTACTGCTCCTGAGGAGCAGGGGCATTCTGCATACGCTGCTGCATCCGCGCTTCGCGATTGGCCTCGAATTCCTTCAGCTTAGTCTGCTGATCGGGAGTAAGCATCTGATACAGCTCACTGTGAATGCGGGCCTGTTCCACCTTCAGCTGCACCAGCGTTTGGGCTTGCTGCGCGACCAAGGCTTGCACCTTCGCTGCATCGTAGGTGCCTTCCTCAAACGGTTTGAGTTGCTGATCCAGCTGGTGCATCTGCGTCATGAGTGGTTTCAGCGTGGCGCGTTCCTTCTGCAGGGTAGCCTTCATTTGCGTCTTCTGTTCGTCGGTCACGTTCAGATACTTGGCATAGAAGTGCATCATCTCGCCATCCATCCCGAGAGCGCCATGCATTCCACCGTGCATCGGAGGTGGCGGTGGAGTTGTGTCCGCCGTTTGCGAGTTTGCGATTGCACTGCCCAGCAACACAGCCAGAGCCGCGACAACAAAACGAAGACTAATCGATTTCATAAACTTCCTTCCCTTCAAACCCAGGCCCGTCAAAACCTTCTTTCAGGTACCCGGCAGTTTTGCGTACACTGATAGAAACACGAGTTGGGCTGGAAAGTGGTAAAAAGTGAGTAAATCCGAGTAAAGTTTTGTCATCTGAGGAGCGTGTTTCCGCTGACAATTCTTTACCTCTAAGCGCGGGTTGCCTGGTGCACAATGAAGTCCAGAAACAACATGGAACGCATTCTGGTCATAGACGACGACGTTGAACTCTGCACTCTGGTGGGCGAATATTTGCAGGCCGAGGGTTTCATTGTGGAGGCGGCACACGATGGCGAGAGCGGGTTGCAGCGCGCCACGGGCGGAGGATATCTGCTGGTAGTGCTGGACGTGATGTTGCCCGGGATCAACGGTTTTGAGGTGCTGAGAAGGATTCGCGCGACTTCACGGCTGCCCGTGCTGCTGCTCACGGCCCGTGGAGAAGATGTAGACCGTATCGTGGGTCTGGAAATCGGCGCCGATGATTATTTGCCAAAACCGTTTAATCCGCGCGAACTGGTGGCGCGGATTCGAGCCGTTTTGCGCCGCACCCGCAGTGATAAATCCGCTCCCGCAGCTCCGGATATCGTGCGCGTCGGCGAGATTGAGCTCGATCCGGCAACGCGCAGCGTGCGCCGGGATGGCCAGCCGGTAGACCTGACGTCGGTTGAATTTAATCTGCTGGAAGTCTTGTTGAGGGAAGCGGGACGGGTCGTGCCGCGTGAGCGTCTGGTGAATGCCGTGTTAAGCCGCAAATTCTCGCCCTTCGATCGCAGTATCGATATGCATGTGAGCAAGGTTCGCAAGAAGCTTGGAGATACCGATAGCGACGAGCACATCAAAACGATTCGTGGGGTAGGCTACATTTTTGCGCGTCCCCGCGAAAAGGTGAAGACGACGTCATGAAAAGTCTTTTCCTCAAAATTTTCCTTTCGTTTTGGGTGGCTCTGGCGCTGTTCCTCGTGCTGGCTATTCTCGTCACCCTTGCGTTTCGCCCGCGCAATGCCACGTGGGAAGCGCTTCGCACGACCACTTTGAACGATTCCATCGCCGCTTATGAAGATGGCGGCGCAACGCAACTGAGCCAGTATTTCGATAATTTGGAAGCGACTCAGCATGTCCGAGCCTTTCTTTTCGATGAGCACGCCAAGGAACTTTCACTTCGCCCGACACCGGATTGGGCGATCCGCATGGCCTCTGGCGGGAGACGCACGCCGCACGACGGAGTGTTTTTCCCACCTCCTCCCGTCCAGCGTGAATCGCGGGCCTCATCCGACGGCAAGCACCGTTACACGCTAGTGATGGGGCTGCCGCCGGGGCCGCGCTTTTTCTTCGGCCCCCGGGGAATGCCCGTGCCGGGCTTGATCATTGCCGTCCTCTCTTCCGGTATCGTTTGCTATTTTCTTGCCTGGTATCTGACGAAGCCGGTGTCGCGGTTGCGCGCTGCCACACAGCGACTCGCCGCCGGTGATCTGACTGCGCGCGCTGGAAATCCGAAGAGCCGGCGAGGCGATGAAATCGCCGAACTAATGCGCGATTTCGACACCATGGCTGGCCGGTTGGAAAGCCTGGTGAAGGCGCAATCCCGTTTGCTGAATGATATTTCTCATGAGCTTCGTTCTCCACTGGCACGCCTGAATGTAGCGCTTGGCCTCGCGCGGCAGCGTTCCGGACCGGAAAGCGCCAGCATGCTGGAGCGTATTGAACTCGAGGCCAGCCGCCTCAATGAACTCATCGGACGCCTCCTTACCCTTGCCCGGCTTGAGGACGGTGAACAGCGCGTGCCGCCAACGCCTGTTCTCCTGGATGAAGTGGTGTTGAACGTCGCGGAAGATGCCGAGTTCGAAGCGCAAGCTCGACATTGTCACGTCCGCAGCAACATACCGGAGGGGAATTGGGCGGTACTGGGCGAGGCTTCCTTGTTACACAGCGCAATCGAAAACGTTGTCCGCAATGCAATTCGTTACACGCACGAACACACGACGGTAGAGATTCATCTCCAGAGAATGCCGAACTCCGGCAGCGGCGAAGCCGTGGTGAGCGTCACCGATTGCGGATCCGGCGTTCCCGTGGATGCGCTGGAAAAGGTGTTCCAGCCTTTCTATCGTTTGGACGATGACCGAGGACGACAGACCGGCGGAGTTGGACTAGGTTTGGCCATTACAGAAAGAGCGGTACGCTTTCATGGCGGCCGCGTCGCGGCCTTCAATCGGGCGGAGGGCGGTTTACTTGTGGAAATCCATCTTCCCTTGCTTGCTACGCCCGACACGGACAAAGTTAGGGAACTGCTTCCAGTAAGCAGTGGGAAGTAACTCAATGGTCATTAACCACTACCTGCTGACTTCAGGCAACTCCCCGTCCCTTCCGCGGTTCCAATCAATCTGACTGGGGTTTGCTCTTCCCGCGCATTCCTGATACACAAATGGATGGTATTTCAAGCCTTCATTAAAGGTTCGACTCCGGTTTATGGTTCGCCGGGAGTGCGCCAGCACGTTCACAGGAGATAAAGGGAAGCATGCGGACAAGGTTTACCTGGATACTCGGGATCGCGACTCTGATTTTGATGGGAGTGGTCGCGTGCAGCACGAAATACTCCTCTTCAAGTAATGGATTGGTCGTCGTCTCCACACAGGGCAACGCAGTAATGGACACCTTTAGCCTTGATCTCGGTAACGGCCACCTTTCGGAAATCAACAATGCTGACGGACCCCCGACAAACGGAGTGCCAACAGCTACCGTGCTTGATCCGTCCGGTACGCACGCATACATCCTGGTCACCCAGAGTTCGACCGTAAATACCAGTGCCACTGGAGTAGAGATGTTTCCGGTAGCTTCAGACGGAAAATTAGGCTCCGGAACGACAACTAAATTAAACGGCGGTGTAAGTCCCGCGGCTATGGTTATCGACTCCGCCGGTAAATTTCTTTTCGTAGCCGACTCAGCGCCGGGTGCCGTTTCCGTGCTCGCCATCGGGAGTAGTGGAAGTTTGACCGAGGTGGCGGGTTCACCTTTCCTGTTACCGGCACAGCTGGGCGGCACCACCCCAAGCGCTTCCGCGCTCGCCGTTACTCCAACCGTGTTCCCGCCTGCATACGCAGTTTGTTCGGGGAATGTACCTCCGACGACAGAAAACCTCTATGTGACCGATTCCGTCAATTACATGGTATTGAATTACCCGGTGTCTTCAGCAGGAACTCTTCCAAGCGCGCCAACATCATCGAATCCAACGGCCGTCGTTCCCTCAGGGGTGACCGTCGACCCTTGCAACCGGTTTGTTTACGTGTCCAATTCGACTTCAAATAATGTTAACGCTTTTACTATTTGCAACGCCGTTTCTTTGCCGACCTGCCCGCTTGCCGACTACAGCTTGCTGGCGGTCAGCGGTTCGCCGTTTCCTGCCGGCGACACCCCTGGCCCATTGCTTGAGGATGCGTTTGGCAACTATCTGTATGTGCTGGATCAGGGGCAGAACGCCATCTCCGCTTTCAAGATCAGCAGTACCACCGGCAGCCTGACGGCTCAGACACCGGCAACAGTCGCCACCAATTCATTTCCCACGTCGATCGCTGTCCGCAGCGATAACAGCTGGATGTTCGTAACCAATCTTAACTCAGCTAATCTCTCGCAATATGCCATCACGCCTTCAAGTGGAGAATTAACGCCGCAATCAGCGGTACAAACTGACAATAATCCGTGGGGAGTGGCAGTGAAGTAGTTCGACTGGGATCTCAAGTAGGGATTTTCAGAATCATGTAAGCGCCGACCATGGCGAAAATCAGATCTGGCGACCAGGCCGCCAGAGCGGGCGGAAGCTGGCTGAGATCTCCCATAGCTTCAAATAAGCGCGAGACAACCGTGTAGACGACGGCGATCCCCACGGCGACTGCTACCCCGGTGATGGCGCCTTTCTTGGCCGCTGAAAGTGAAAACGGCACAGCCAGCACTGCCATAATCAAAGTAATCAGCGGGAAGGAAAGCTTTTTGTTGAGCTGCACCCGCAGCCGCACTACATCGAAGCCGCTTTGCTGCAGGTCTCGGATGTAACGGCGCAACTCCTCGTAATTCATCTCAGAGTACTGTTTGACTTCCTTCTTGAAGTAGGACGGCGCCTCGCTGAGTTCCGGGAAAGTTGAGACCTCGAAGGTGCGATAGCCGGCGATGGCCGGGCCGTGCAGAGAGCGCTCCCAGCCCTGTTCGAAGATCCAGCGGTTGAGACTGTCGGCCCAGTGTGCGCGCTCGGCATGCACGCGCTGCGAGATGGTGAAGCTCGCGGGATCGATTTGAAAGATGGTGACATTGGCGAACTGATCGCGGTCGGGATCGAAAAACTGGTAATAGTAAATATCGTCGTGCTGGCCGAATATCCACTTCCGGTCAGGGCGAAGATAAGTCTGTGCAGGCTTGCCCTTAATTTGATTGTGCAGCGCCTCCTGGCGCGTGTTGGTATAGGGCAGATAGAACTGATCGGCGAAGAATAATCCGATTGCCAAAAAAGCCGCCGCGGTTATCACGGGGGTGACAATACGGTAGATGCTGGTCCCGGTGGCTTTAATCGCCGTGATTTCGTTGGAGCGGTTCATCAGGCCGAAGGTGATGAGCACCGCGAGCAGCATGATTAGCGGAGCCACGCTGTACAGCAGGTAGGGAGTGACGTTGAGCAGATATTCTGCGACCACGATGGCGGGCGTCTGATTGCGCATGATGTCGCCCAGCAACTCAAATAGGGTGAAAACCAGCAGCAGGACGAGGAAGGTCGAAAGGATCATCCCAAGGTACACGAAGAAATCGCGCAGAACGTAGTCATCCAATAATGTTGGAAAGCTGGCGCTGAACATGCGGCGGCGGGTGGAGGCGCGTTCGAAAGCGCTGGAGCTATCTCTGCGCCCTAGACGGAACGCAGGAAGCCGGTCGGTGGTAAGAGAGGCGTCGCGCTTCCCGAGACGGGATTCCGACAGTGAGATGGGACGGCGTTCGGCTTGCCACAGAAGAATTGCGCCGGCGGCGAAAAATGCGATATTCGCCAACCACGCTCCCAGCATGGGTCCGACCTTGCCCTGGCGCGCCAGCGATACCCCGAGCAGCGAAACGAAGTAGTAGATAAAGACCAACGCAATGGTGAGGACGAAACCGCCCGACTTTCCGCTCTTCTTCGAGGAGAGGCCTAGAGGAATTCCGACCATGGCGAGCACGAGACAGGCTGTAGGCAGGGCAAAGCGCCGGTGAAACTCGATCAGATACCAGCGCGCGGATACGGGGTCGACTCGGCGGGCAAGATCGCGCAACGTCCACGTGTTTATGAGTCCGACGGGGACTTGTTCCTCGCCCTTGTTTTCCGTCGAAGGCAGATCCAAGGGAATGTCGGTCTGCTGGAAGGTTGAGATCTGGTAGTGGTCCGGCAGTTTGGGGTCGGTTTCGTGAGTGGCGCCGTCGATTAAGTGCAGGTGGAGACGGTCCTGGCCCTCGGGAACGAGTATCCCCTCGTGTGCCAGAGTAATGCTCGGATTGGCGGGGTCCGAGATGTCGGCGAGAAAGACGCCTTTCCACACCGCCGCACCTTGAGCGGTGTGTACGTCCTGCACATAGAGCACAAGTTTTGGGAAGCCTTCATAGAAAACTCGCGGCTGCACTTCGAAGGAAACCTGGGAACCCTTGAGTTGATCCTCAAGATGTCCCAGCGATGCGAGCGACCAGGGCGCCAGATAGAGCCCGTTGCCCAAGGCGAGGAACCACGCGCCAAGGACGAAAATAGCCAGCACGCGGCCGAAGCTCCATACGCCCATGCCGCTGGCGCGCATGGCGGTGATTTCGCTATCGGCGGCGAGGCGACTCAAGCCCAGGAGAATCCCTACCAGCACGCTCATAGGAATGGTGTAGGTGAGTGCAAGCGGGACGGTGTAAAAGAAAATTGCGGCTACGCTGGGCAAGGGTGCACTGGCGCGGACCACCAGTTCGAGAATGCGTCCCAGATCGCGAGTGAACAGCACAAAAGTGAAGATCGCTGCACCGATCAGTGCGTGCGAGGTGACTTCGCGGAGAATGTAGCGGGTGAGAATCCGCATGAGAGCAGTTCTGGGGGCAGGATAGCATGTGAGGACGAAACAGCAGGAGGGCTCCGTCGGCTTTTTCCTGACCACGATCTCGCGAAAGGGGGAGAAAGAGACCTAGTATCAAGACAAGGGAAAATGGTAAGATTTCCTTGTTTCCTTCAATTAGGTTTTCCTTGAATACCGATTATGCTAGCTAAACGGACGGTCAAGAACCAAATTACACTTCCGAAGGCGGTAATCACGCGCTTTCGCGAGGTGGAATACTTTGATGTGAGCACCGATGGGGATTGCATCATTCTTCGTCCGTTGCAAAGAAGCCGCGCCGAGGAAGTGCGTTCTCGGCTGGCCCAGCTTGGAATTGACGAACGAGATGTCAGCGATGCGGTTGGATGGGCGCGCAAAAAGCGGTGAACTGGCGAGTCGTCTTTGACACGACGACGGTCGTGTCGACGCTCCTATTCGCGAATGGCAGTCTCTCTTGGCTACGCCAGCACTGGCGCGAAGGTGGCTGCATACCCTTGATTTCTCGCTCCACCGTAGGAGAGCTCGCACGAGTTCTGCACTACCCAAAGTTCGGCCTTTCCAGGGACGACGCACGAGAACTGATGGCCGATTATCTTCCCTATTGCGAGGTAATCGAGCGGGTGGTAGCGTGCGCCTGCGTGTGCCGGGATGCGAGCGATCAGCCGTTTTTAAACCTAGCGCAAAGCGGCGGTGCGAAGGTGCTCGTAAGCGGTGATCAAGATCTGCTGGCGCTAGCGGGGCGAACCACGTTTCTGATTGAAACTCCCGAAGCTTATCGTCGAAGAGTATCCGGAGAGCGATAGATTCCCGGTGCAAACGACAAGCCATTGGCCGCAGGCTCTGAGAGGATACTGACTATCCAGCTTTCAGAAACAACGCGGCCAGCGGGGGTAATGTCAGCTTCAGCGAATAGGGGCGTCCGTGGACGGGTTGTTCTTCGGCGGTTACGCCGCCGCCGTTGCCCATGTTAGCGCCGTTATAGAGTGCGGCGTCGCTGTTCAGCAGTTCGCGCCAGTAGCCGCCGGAAGGCACGCCTACGCGATACTGGAGGCGTGGAATCGGAGTGAAATTGCAGACCACGAGCATTGTATCTTTGGGGTCTTCGCTCTTGCGCAGCAACGAGATCGTGCTGGTCAGGGCGTCATTGCAATCGACCCACTCGAAACCATCAATAGTTGTATCGAGCAGGTGCAGGCCGGGTTCGCTGCAGTAGAGGCGATTCAAATCGGCCACCCAATTCTGCAATCCGCTGTGAACGGGATATTGCAGAACGTCCCACTCTAGGCTGGTGTCGTGCGCCCATTCGCGGACCTGCCCGAACTCATCGCCCATGAAGAGCAGCTTCTTTCCGGGCTGGGCAAACATGTATCCGAATAAGAGTCGCAGGTTGGCGAAGCGTTGCCACTCGTCGCCCGGCATCTTGCCGATCAGCGATCCTTTGCCGTGGACAACTTCGTCATGCGACAGCGGCAACACGAAATTTTCCTGAAACGAATACAACATACGGAAAGTCAGCTTGCTGTGATGGTACTTGCGGTGGATAGGATCCTGCTTAAAATACTCCAGCGTGTCGTGCATCCATCCCATGTCCCATTTCATGCCGAAGCCGAGGCCGCCGAGGTATACCGGACGCGAAACCATGGGCCAGGACGTGGACTCCTCCGCGGTGGTCTGGATTTCGGGATGCTCTTTGTAGGCTTCCTGATTAAAGCGGCGGAGAAAATCGATGGCGTCGAGATTTTCGCGACCGCCAAATTTGTTCGCGATCCACTCACCCTGCTTCCGCGAGTAGTCCAGGTAAAGCATAGAGGCGACTGCATCCACGCGAAGGCCATCGACGTGGTATTTGTCGAACCAGAACATGGCGCTCGACATCAGAAAGCTGCGCACTTCGCTGCGCCCATAGTTGAAAATGTGCGTCTTCCAGTCGGGATGGAATCCTTGTCGTGAATCGGCATGTTCGTAAAGATGAGTGCCGTCGAAATAAGCCAGGCCGTGTGCATCGGAAGGGAAGTGCGAGGGCACCCAGTCGAGGATCACAGCAATCCCGTGCTGGTGCAGGTAATCCACCAGGTACATGAAATCCTGCGGTGTGCCGTAACGCGAAGTGGGAGCGAAGTAGCCGGTGGTCTGGTATCCCCATGAACCGTAGAACGGATGCTCCATCACCGGAAGGAATTCGACATGAGTGAAACCCATGCGTCCCACATATTCGGCGAGACGAGGCGCAGTTTCGCGATACGTCAGAGGACGATTGTGTTCTTCGGGAACGCGCATCCACGAACCCAGGTGAACTTCATAGATAGATTGCGGAGCCCGCAGCGAGTTGTGCGCTGCACGTTTCCCCATCCACTCGCCGTCGCCCCATTGATAGTCGAGATCCCACACCACGGAAGCTGTGCGCGGAGGCTTTTCGTGCAACAGTCCAAGCGGATCGGCTTTGTCCACATGATAGCTGTGCCGACGCGATTCAATATGAAATTTGTATAGCGCTCCCTGGCCGACTCCAGGAACAAATCCTTCCCAGATTCCGGAATCGCCCCGGGGCTGGAGCATGTTGCTTCGGGCGCCCCATAAATTGAAGTTACCAATCACGGAAACCTGACTCGCATTGGGAGCCCAGACGCTAAACATGGTGCCGGCCTGCCCATCACGCGTGACCACGTGGGCACCGACCGTTTCATACAGCCGATAGTTGCTGCCTTCGTTGAACAGGTAAAGGTCCTGATCCGAGAGAAGCGTCGGACGATCAGCAGGGGCGGCGATGAGAGTATCCGGCATTTTCCGAGTTACTAGTGTACCGGAAGATGCGTATGCGAAATACACAGACCGGTGTAACCATCCGCCCACGTGCTTCCGTGCGCTGACCGGGCCGAATCCACATGCTAGACTGACTCTTCCTCCATGCCCGCCCTGCGTCTGATTCTTCTCTGGCATCAGCACCAGCCCTTCTACAAGGATTTGGTGACCGGCGAATACCGTTTGCCGTGGGTGCGGCTTCATGGGCTCAAGGATTATTACGGCATGGTGAAATTGCTGGATGAATTCCCCGATGTTCATCAGAACTTCAATTTGGTGCCGTCGCTGATCACCCAAATTCAGGACTATGTTGCAGGAACGGCCCAGGATCCCTTTTTGAATGTGGCGTCTACGCCCGCCAAGGATTTGACGCACGCCAAACGGTTGTTTGCGCTGCAGTATCTGTTCCAGGCCAACATCGCGCACGTGATCGGGAGGTATCCGCGTTACCGCGAGCTCTGGGAGCGGTTTCGGGAACACGGGTTCTCGGCAGAGAAGGCGGAAAAATATTTTCTGCCGCGCGACTTGACGGATTTGCAGGTGCTGTCGCAGATCGCATGGTTCGATGAGTTCTTCCTGGAAGACAAAGACGTTGCCGGGCTCATCCGGAAAGAACGCGATTATTCACTCGATGATCAGAGTTTTGTCATTGCACGGGAGCGGGAAATTCTGGCGAAAGTCTTACCAGCTCATGCCGACGCCGCGAAAAAAGGCTCAATCGAGATTTCCGCCACGCCTTTTTATCATCCCATTCTTCCCTTGGTATGTGACACCACTGCGGGTGCTATTTCGTCGCCGGGTTTGACCCTGCCGCAGAACCGGTTCCGTCATCCTGAAGACGCGCGCGAGCAACTGGTACGCGCCCTTAATTTTCACCAGCAAGTCTTCGGGGTGCGGCCAGTGGGCATTTGGCCTTCGGAGGGAAGCGTTTCGGAAGAGGTGCTGGGAATTGCGCACAGTCTGGGTATCAAGTGGATGGCCACCGATGAAGGCGTGCTCGGGCGCAGCACGGGAGTATTCTTTCAGCGCGATAGCAATGGGCGCCTGCCCGCGCATTTGGCGGAGCGCCTCTACAACATTCACCGTTATGATGACGGCCGCACCAGCATGCACCTGGTGTTCCGCGACCACACGATTTCGGATCTGATCGGCTTTGTTTATTCGGGAATGGATCCTGGAGAAGCTGCCGCACATCTTCTGCGGAATATCAAAGATGCCGCTCAACCGGTGCTCGCACAAGGGCGCGATGCGGTGGTATCGGTGATTCTCGACGGCGAAAACGCCTGGGAATATTACCCGAAATCCGGGCGGGAATTCCTTCGGAGATTTTATGATGCGCTGCAGCGCGACGTAGGTCTCGAAGCCGTCACAGTTTCCGAGGCCATTGCGCGTCATCGAAATGTGTCGCCGTTAAAGTCGCTCATACCGGGTTCGTGGATCAACTCAAATTTCAATGTATGGATTGGAGCTCCGGAGGACAATCGTGCGTGGGATTATCTATACCAGGCGCGTGAATTCTATGCGCAGAATGCCGCCAAGGCCAGCGAGGCACAACGCAAGCTGGCTTTTGAGGAAGTGCTGATCGCCGAAGGCAGCGACTGGAACTGGTGGTACGGTCCCGAGCACCATTCGGCCAATGACCGCGATTTCGATGAGCTCTATCGCAAGCATCTCTCAAACATTTACCAGGCACTGGGGGCGACGCCTCCGGACTATTTGGCGCAACCGATCACCGGAGGCGAGGTGCGGCCGGCGTTTACGCCTCAAACCGCTTATATCCATCCACGCGTGACCGGGGACAACATCCGCTATTTCGAGTGGATGGGTGCGGCCGTCTACACCGCTGACCAGCGTGCTGGGGCAATGCACGGCAAGCAATTCCTCCTGGATTCCATGTATGCGGGAATCGATAACACATTCGTCTACGGGCGGCTGGACTTTGCGGGTCCAGTTCCGGATGGGGAGCTGGATGTGGTGGTGAACCTGGAGTCGTGGGCGAAGAGTGAGACTCGTCCAAGGAAAACCCTGCGTCTCGATGCCAAGATAGAAGACCGCAAACTCACAGACTGGAAGGTCGAAGGGCGCGACGAGGCTGCGTCTGCGTCGGAGAAGCATGAGGAAAGCGCCAAGGTCGCGCTGCTGCGCAACTTTGAGTTTCGTCTCCCGCTGACTTGGTTGCTCGCGAAACCTGTATCGGGCAGAGATGGGGGAACGGCCACTTCAACCGCAACGGCCATCGCGGCGACCAGCAGGCTCAGGTTGCGCTCGAGCGTATGGCAAAACCGGCTTCCGGTGGATGCGCTGCCGGTGGAAGGATGGATCGAACTGCAGTTGCTCGGCGAATGGGAGTTGGCGGCGGGGATGTAGAGTAATCTGACGAATTAGGGCTCCAAATCGGAGACTGTGGCAAACATGAAATTCGTACAAGGGCAGCAAAAGCCGGACCAATCGGCCCGGCTCTCTACATGAATCCTTCGGCAAATCGCGCTTATTGCCCCGCGTCCGCCGCTGGGGCGGCCATGGCCAGGGGACGATTGAGTTCGAGGGTAAGTTTGGTTCCGACCGGCAGTGTGGCCGATCGGTGTTTGCTGAGCCAGTGAGCGCCAGTTGAGCCGGCGCCGACGACTCCGCCGATGAGTATTCCCGGGGGCCCACCGATGAGTCCGCCAATCAACATGCCGCCGGCCGTGCCACCGCCGGTTTCGATTTGGTCGTGACGGTCATGTCCAGATCCTTTAAACTCGCCTTCCCGGTTTACGTCGGTACCGCCTCCGATATTTGTATCGACCAGCGTTGCATCCAGGAAGAGTCGCTCGCCAGTCGGGAGGACAAGGGCTTCGGGCAGAATGCCGATGGTAGGTTTACCCGTGATACGCCGAGGTTCCGCCACCCTGCTGACGCGGCCCTCGACCATCGCTCCTGCAGGAATTACCGTTTTGCCATCCAGGACCACAGGCTCCGTGAGCCGTGCCTGAAAGGGATCTCCAGCCTTGTTACTGAATGTCGCGAGCGTTGTTTCCAGCTTGACCATTAGAGCGGTCCCGGCCGGAACGGGCGCGCTTGCTTGCGCTGCGGCCATGGTGGCCAGTATCAAGATGCAGGGTAGAACCATCCACTTCTTCATCGATCCTCCTCGAGTCTTACGAACCCTAGAATCTCGCGATTGTTGCTTTGACTCTAGCCGAGACAGCTGGCGGGAACAACCTTCGGAGTGGTCAGTGAACCATCGTAGATAAGAGTACGGATCGTTCTGAGGCGGGGAATCGTGAAAGCAGTCGTGTGAGCATTGTCACAATGCCGCGATGCTTCATCCGCTATAATCGGGAACTTCGGAACACACATGACAGATATCCGGGCTTCGGCTAGCGGGCTGCCCGGCTTCCACCATCGGGTCGCGCACCACGGCTGGCAAATTCACATTAGATAAGGACGGTAGGCGCAGCATGACTAATATTTCAGCAATAATCGGGCGCGAAGTGCTGGATTCTCGCGGCAATCCTACAGTTGAAGCGGAAGTGCAAGTGGCGGGCGGAGCGTTTGGGACGGCCATCGTTCCAAGCGGCGCATCGACGGGTGAGCATGAGGCCGTCGAGCTGCGCGACGGAGACAACGCCCGTTTTTTAGGCAAAGGAGTGCTGAAGGCGGTAGAAAACGTCAATGGCGAAATCGCGGAAGCACTGGCAAATTGGGATGCTGCCGACCAGCGCGGCCTTGACCAGAAGATGATTGATCTCGATGGAACGGAGACAAAGGGCCGGCTGGGCGCGAATGCAATTCTCGCTGTCTCGATGGCGGCCGCCCGCGCCGCTGCCGCGGAGTATGGATTGCCGCTTTACCGCTATCTCGGAGGCGTTGGCGCTAACACTCTGCCCACGCCCATGATGAACATTCTCAATGGTGGAGCGCATGCCGACAACAATGTCGACTTCCAGGAATTCATGGTGATGCCGGTAGGCGCGCCTTCGTTTTCAGAGGCATTGCGTTGGGGCGTGGAAGTTTTCCACACTCTCAAGGGAGTGCTGAAAAAGCGCGGCTACAACACTGCGGTCGGCGATGAAGGCGGATTCGCTCCGTCGGTCAAGTCGAATGTCGAGGCCATCGAATTGGTGCTGGAGGCCATCCAGCAAGCCGGATACAAACCCGGAGAGGAGATTGCGATCGCGCTCGATCCAGCGGCCAGTGAGTTCTATCAAGACGGCAAATACGTCTTTAAGAAGTCGGACAAATCCGCCAAGAGTTCGGACGACATGGTTCAGTTCTATGCCAAGTGGGTGAAAGATTATCCCATTGTTTCTCTGGAGGACGGACTCGCGGAGAACGATTGGGAAGGGTGGCAGAACCTGACCCAGGAACTCGGCGGGAAAATTCAGCTCGTAGGCGACGACATCTTTGTAACAAACATCCAAATTTTCGCCGAGGGCATTGAAAAGGGAATCGCCAACTCCATCCTTATCAAGTTGAATCAGATCGGCACGGTCAGCGAGACTTTGGACGCGATCGATCTGGCGCGGCGGAATGGCTATACGTCCGTGATCTCACATCGCTCCGGCGAGACTGAAGACACCTTCATCGCAGACTTTGCCGTAGCAACTGGTGTTGGCCAGATCAAGACGGGTTCAGCCTCCCGCACTGATCGCATCGCGAAGTACAACCAGTTGCTGAGAATTGAGCAGGAATTGGGGGATAGCGCAAAATTCCTGGGGCTGAGTGCGTTGAACTACACAAAGTAGGCCGCTCCGCACAACTCGGCGGTCTTCGGCTCGTTGATCTTCGCCTTGTTTTTTCTTCGGGCAGACGCAGATGTTTGGAAGCCCTCGGTTAAATGCCCCACGGACTGCGGTAAGGCGGCTTCAACAAACTCGAGGCATGGTCTGAACCGCGAGTGAACCGGAAGTTCTTTGCGTCCCACTCCAGGAGTTCGTGCGTGCGGACGGCAATGCAGCCAAGCATCAATGTTTCCACGATGGGCGCTTCGTACGAATAATTTGCACGATCCGGTGGACCACCCTGGCATGCTCGGACCCACTCGAGGAAGTGCTCCGCATCCGCGCTGCTGGCACTCCCACCGAGTTCCGGCCTCCCAGGCTGGAACGGCTCTTCTTTTTTCTCAGGCGTACCGAAAGGCATGGACATTTTCCCGTCCACAGACAGCACTCGCGGATTCCCTCCCATGAAAGCGGTCATCAACTTGCCGTCGTCTCCGGTGTAGATTACGCCTTCGCCGCCCGTGCCCATCTCGGCGGTGTCATCCAGCTCTGGAGGACGGATCGGCTCAATGCCCCCGTCATACCAATTCAGAGTCAACTCGGGCCGGCTATCCGTTTTCGCGAAATCAAAATGAACCGACGAGGCGACGGGATAAGAATCAGGAAATCGTTCAGTGGTGCTCGCCTGAATTCGGTGGGCGACTTGCAATCCGACTGCGCGAGAGATCGTATCGAAGCCATACTCTCCCATGTCGCCGAGTGCGCCGCAGCCAAAGTCATACCAGGCACGCCACACGAATGGCAGATAACTTCTGCTGAACGGCCGCATGGGCGCCGGTCCCACCCAAATGTCCCAGTTCAGCCCATCTGGAATGTCGTCAGCACGCGTCGGCGTGGCCAGCCCTTGCTTCCAGAATGCGGATGCCCGCTTCGTCCAAATGTCGATCGACTGCACCGCCCCAATCACTCCGTTGCTTAACAACTCCTGCACCTGGCGTGACGCTTCGGAATCCGAGTTGAAGATGGAAACCTGCGTCGCGCGTCCGGTTTCTTTCGCGACCCGCGCCATTTCCCGGCACTCCCACACGTTATGCGCCATCGGTTTCTGGCTGTAGACGTGTTTTCCTGCTCGCATGGAAGCGATCGCAATCGAAGCGTGCCAGTGGTCGGGCGTACTGATAATCACTGCGTCGAGATCCTTCTCCTTAGCAAGAAGCTCGCGGAAATCTTCATAAGCTGTGCAGCCGCTGTAGTTAGGCTTGCCGCGCTCCTTCGCATAGAAAGCGTTTACAATGCCTTCTGCGACGTTACGGCCCGCCGCAGGCCCGGGCAGCGTTGCACCCCACGAAGGATCCTGCAAAACCATGCGCACTTTGTTTCTCAGTTCGTTCGGGCCCCAGTCCAGATAGTCAGTGCTGGCGCGGTTCACATCGCACACGGCCACAACCTGGACCTCTGGCAATCGCAGCACATCCAGCATGACGCGCAAGCCTTGCGAGCCCACGCCAATGCACGCGACAGTCAACTTGTTACTTGGTTTGTCTTTCGAATTGTCTCTGGCTCCGACCTGCGGCGTAGCCAGCGCGGCTTTTCCCAGAGTCAGCGATGACGCCGCCAAGCCAATTCCTTTAAGTAGTTCACGGCGGTTCACGCTGTCCTCTTCCTGCTGCGATTAGAAAAAATAACATGTGTGCGTGGCTCGTAAAGGAAGCTGCTCATGGCAAACCAGCTTAAACCCTGACGGTTGGGTTTGTCTTACGAGCGTCGCGAAAAAAGGAAATGCAGGACTGTAGGTAACGGCTTTGACCGGCTCGTGAAGATCGTGAGTCTGGCCCGTCTTTTCCCCGATGCTGCCGGCGCATCTTCGGTGATAATTGCATCGCCGATGGATAAATTGGTGAGCAAGAGGAACAGACGCGGCAAAAGGCTTGCGCCGTCGGTGGAAACGATTTCCCATCTTCCCGAGTTCTGTCTCGCCTTGGCGTTGTTGCTGGCGGTAGTCAGTTATTGGCCTGCGCTCCGCTATGGTTTCGTGTATGACGACACGCAACAGATACTGCAAAATCCCGCGATAACCTCATGGAGATACTTGCCGCAATACTTTACTGCGAATGTTTGGGCGGGCGTTTATCCCGGAGTGCGGGGATACTATTACCGACCGTTATTCTTGCTGTGGCTTCGTCTCAACTACAGCCTCTTTGGACTCACGCCTTGGGGCTGGCATCTAACCAGCTTGCTCGCACATCTGGCTGCAATCGGAGTGTTTTTCCTCGTATTCCGGCAGTGGACGAATGAAGGCGTGGCCGCCGGGTGGGGTGCAGTACTCTTCGCGGTGCACCCCATACACATTGAATCCGTCGCCTGGATATCGGCCGTGCCTGAGATCTTGTTTACAGCGGCAGGCTTGGGAGCAATTTATAGCTACGTTCGGTATCTCCAGAAATATCGCCCAGCACTGCTGGTTATCTCGGCTGTGCTCTACGCTCTCTCGCTGATGGCGAAGGAGACGGCGATCGTGGTGTGGCCGATAATCGTAGCCTATAGTTGCTGGCTGAGGCAGGATCATGATCCAGAAGTTGGAACCGCTAATCTGCTGGAGACCGCGAAAACGCAAGTTCCATTCGCGGCGGTAACCGCGACATATATTGGGCTGAGAATTTATGCGTTGCGAGGAGCAGTCGGCGGAAAGCCGACTCATACGTTTGCAGGTGTGTTTCGCGAAGCCCCTTCGCTCGTGTGGTTCTATCTACAAAAACTCGTGATTCCTTCCGGGCTCTCGCCAATTTATTTCAGTCATGGGACTGACTCTTTCGCCTCGCCTCGCTTTTATTTGCCCTTAATTCCCGTTTGCGCAGTTGCAGTCGGACTCGCGTTGTGGGTTCGGAAGTCGAGGGCCACGGCACTTCCAGCATTGTTGTTGTTGATCTCTCTCTTGCCACCATTGCTCGGGGTATTCGTCTTCCCGCCGCATGACCTCGCGCATGACCGCTATTTATACTTGCCCTCCGCCGGGATGTGCATGCTGTTGGCGTTGGCTGTGCGGAGCGCGACGCGCCGGAAGAGGGGAACAATCAGCCAACTGGCGTTCGGCCATCTAACGATCGCGGTAATTGCGCTTGCCTATGTTTTTTCCGCTCGGGCGCAAGAACCACCCTATCGTGACAACATCGCGCTGTTTATGCGGGCTGTGCAGATTTCCCCTGAAAATGCGACAGCATGGGGCATTCTGGGCGAGGAGTTCATGACGCTCGGACGCAATGCGGAGGGAATCGCTGCTTTTCAGAAAGCGCAAGCATTGGAACCCAAAAATTTCGTGAACAATTACCGGCTGGGCGCAGCGTATTACTTAGTGAAGGATATGAGGTTGGCGGAGATTTTCTTTCAGTTCGCAATCGACAACTATCGCGATCGAGAGGTTTACAGTTACGACTACACCCTCTACAGGCTTGGACTTTCGCAGTACGCGCAGGGCAAGATGGCGCTGGCGGAAATCACGCTTCGTCGCGCGTGCGAACTTGATCCTAAAATGTCGGGCTATCACTTGGCGCTGGCCGCCGCCATGAAACAGCAAGGACGGCTGCACGATGCCCGACAGCAATTGGAGTTGGAACTGAAACTGGGAGCGGATCCGGAAGCCGCGAAAATGTTTGACGAAGTGAACGCAGGTTTACACTCCGAAGCAATTCGATAAACAGGAGCCGAGTTTGATTGAAATCGGCCGACGGACCGATCGATATCTGTGACATTAAACCCATCTTGTAGGATAGATCAGAAGAGAGTGCGGGGAAATGTTTGCAATTGTCAATCGTTCTTGCAAACCGAAACGAAAGTGAGGTTTTAAAAAACCGACGCAGCCTTTTAGATTCCGTCTCACGTCTTCTCTGTCTTGAAGTATTCCAGGAAAATGACTAAGCCAAAACCACTGGTACTCATCATTCTCGACGGCTGGGGTTACCGAGCCGAGACGAAAGCTAACGCGATCGCACTGGCGCGCAAGCCAGTTTATGACCGTCTGCTGCGCGAGTATCCAAACACACTCATCCATACCAGCGGGCCTTTTGTTGGTTTGCCCGAGGGGCAAATGGGTAACAGCGAAGTCGGGCATCTTAACATCGGCGCGGGCCGCATTGTGCACATGGACATAACCCGCATCGATCTGATGATCCAGAACGGAGAATTCTTCTCACATCCCGTGCTGCTCGCGGCGATGAAACACGCGCGCCTGGGGGAGCGAAGGCTGCATCTGTTCGGTCTGGTCTCGGATGGCGGCGTGCACTCGCAGCAGCCTCACCTCTATGCACTGCTCAAAATGGCGAAGCAGCAAGGGTTGGATCGCGTCTTCGTTCACGCCTTCATGGACGGCCGCGATACTTTGCCCACCAACGGCGCCGGTTATCTCGAACAACTGCAGCAGAAAATGCGAGAGTACAACTCCGGCAAGATTGCAACGGTGAACGGCCGCTATTACGCGATGGATCGCGATCGCCGCTGGGAGCGCATCGCGAAAGCCTACGACGCGATGGTTTTTGCGGATGCGGAGGGCGGCAAGACTGCGGACCCCGTCCAGGGGATGAAAGATTCGTACAATCGGGGCGTTACGGACGAGTTTGTTGTGCCGTTCGTTTGCACCGACAAAAACGGTCAGGCGCTGGCTACGATCCGCCATGACGATGCCTGCATCTGTTTTAATTTCCGAGCGGACCGCGTGCGCCAGATCACCCGCGCACTCGCTCGCAATAGCGGTCTGAATGCGAAGGGCGGCAGCGATCTTCCGGGCGCGGCCGATCTGGACGCGACGATCGCGCGGGATCGCGTCCCCAAGAATCTCCACTACGTTTGCATGACCCAGTACGACAAGAATTTCAGCCTGCCGGTTGTGATTCCTCCGGAATCGATGGCAAACATCCTGGCCAACGTCATGGGCAATCTCAACATGCGCAACCTGCGTGTAGCCGAAACTGAAAAGTACGCACACGTTACATATTTCTTTAATGGAGGCGTGGAGCAGCCGTTTCCCGGCGAAGAGCGCCTGATGGTGCAATCGCCTAAGGTTGCGACCTATGATTTAAAGCCGGAGATGAGCGCGGCCGGTATTGCCGATGCCGTCGTTAACGCAACCGAGGAAGGTACCTTTGATGTTGTCATCGTAAATTTCGCAAATGCTGATATGGTCGGGCATTCGGGCAAAATCGAGCCCACAGTGAAAGCTGTCGAAACGGTGGATGCTTGCCTTGGCCGTATCGAATCCGCAGTTCGCGCTAAAGGGGGCGCCATGTTGATCACCGCCGATCATGGCAATGCCGAAATGATGATCGATCCCGTGACCGGCGGGCCGCATACCGCGCATACTACGAATCCTGTGCCTTTCATCGTGGTTGCGGAGGATGCCAAACTGTTCACCTTGAAGCCGAACGGCTCGCTGCGGGATATCTCGCCGACGATGCTGGGGATGCTGGGCATCGAGGAACCGAAAGAGATGACTGGTACGGATCTTCGCGCCTTCCTGAAACCAAATAAAATTTAGATAAAGAAGCAACTTCATACGCGGGGCCTGCGTCCGCTTCGTGCTACAGTTTTCTCGCGGGTATTTCGCGCCCCCGACCTCCATGGAAACACGGCTGATCTGGATCAATCTGCTGGTGAAGCTGGGCGTGGCTGCGGCTGTGTCCAGTAGTTTGGTGCGATCCAAAGAATTCAAATCGCTGTTGTTTCGCGAACACCGCACCTTTCTTCAAAAGGTCTACCTCGTTTTGTGGATGGCTCTGCCGATCATGGTAGGCGTGTGGATTCGGATCTCGCAGAAGAGTTTCCTGGCGGGAGATTTGAGCTTTGAGACCGCCCTCTTGCTCGGTGTGATTGGCGGACGGTGGGCGGGATCGCTCGGCGGCGCCTTGCTGGGCATTCCCGCCATGCTGCAGGGGGAGTGGGCAACGCTGCCGTTCCTGGTGCTTTGCGGTTTTATTGCAGGCCAACTGCGAACGCTAGCCGCAGACAAGGATGACATCTGGTCGTTTTCTCCATTTATCGATCAGAGCATTTTTCGCTTAATTCGGCGGAATCTGCCGCGTCCGCGCTTGTTCGACTGGCAGGTGATGTTCTTCAGCACCGTCGTGGCCCTGCGGTTCGTGCAGACGGAATTGGCGCGTTATTTGCCGCAATCGATTTTCAGCATCGAGAGTCCTGACAACTTCTGGGTGTGGGGCGCGATTTATGCCGCCTCGGTGACGGCGATCGGGATTGAACTAAAGATATTTAACAGCGTGCGGATCCAGATCAAACTGGAAGAGCAGGAACGATTGCTGCTGCATGCGCGCATGGAAGCGCTCCAAAATCAGATCAACCCTCACTTTCTTTTCAACACCTTGAATTCGATTTCTTCCCTGGTGCGCTTCGATCCGGATACGGCGCGGGACGTGATTTCAAAGCTTGCCACGATTCTCCGGCGTCTGCTGAACAGTACCGATTCATTCGTGCCTCTGCGGGAAGAAGTGGAATTCATCGACAACTATCTGGATATCGAAGTTGTTCGCTTTGGAAACGACAAGCTGCGCGTGGTGAAGGAACTGGCGCCGGACTCACTGGATGTGATGGTGCCCAGCATGCTCCTTCAGCCCCTGGTAGAGAACTCAATCAAGCACGGGCTTGCCTCCAGGATAGAAGGGGGAAGCATTCACCTGCGAAGCCGTTTGGCGGACTCCAGACTGGTCATTGAGGTCGAGGATGATGGTGTGGGAATGGCGGCGAGCAAAGGGACCGGAGCGGCCAGTGCGCGAGGCGCCGGAATTGGCATGGCTAACATTTACGAAAGACTGCAGGTGCTGTACGGCGATACGGCGCGGATGACCATCGATAGCCACGAAGGCAAGGGAACACTCGTGCGCATTCGATTGCCGCTTTTGCAGGCCGAGGGAAGGGTGCCCGAGAGCTTCTACGAAGAGCGTTCGATCACGCGCCGGTAGAAAGCCTCATATTGGGGAACGATGCGGCTGGAGCAGAAACGCGCCTGTGCGACTGCCCGCGATGCTTTTCCCATAGCTCTCAACGCGCTCTCATCGCTCAGTAGTTCGATGGCGTAGCGCGCCATCGTATCTACATCCCCCACATCCGCGAGATAGCCGCTGACGCCATGTTCGATTACCTCGGGCACACCGCCGGTGCGCGTGGCTATGGGCACCGTTTCGCAGGCCATTGCTTCCAGCGCAGCCAGTCCAAAGGATTCCAGTTCGCTCGGCATCAGCAGGATGTCGGCGATCCCAAGCTTTTCCTCGACCTGATCCTGTTTTCCGAGGAAAAGAACATCCTCATGAATTCCTTTTTGCACGGCCAGCCATTCGGCCACGGAACGGTCCGGGCCGTCGCCGATCAGAAGTAATTTCGAAGGAATTTTCTTGCGCACGCGATCAAAAATCTCGATGACATCAGTGACTCGTTTTACGGGACGGAAATTCGACAGATGTACAAGCAGCCGCTCACCGTTCGGGGCATATTCTGCGCGGAGCTCGGAAGAGTTCGTGCACCGGCAATACACGTCGCAATTCACCGAGTTGTAGATCACTTCGATTTCTTTTCTTACATCGAAGACGCGCATGGTGCGCTCGCGCAAATAGTTGGAGACGGCGGTGACTCCGTCACTTTGGTTGATGGAATAGCGTGTGATGGGCAGGTAGGAGCGGTCCAGCCCGACCAGCGTGATGTCCGTACCATGCAGCGTGGTTACGAATGGAAGCCGGCGCCCTCGGGGGCCATCGGCGAGCATCTGCCGCGCCAGCAGCGCGCTGACCGAGTGAGGGATGGCATAGTGAACGTGCAGCAAATCCAGGTCATATAGCTGCGACACTTCAGCCATGCGCGTAGCCAGGGCCAGATCGTAGGGGGGGTAATCGAACAGCGGATATCGCGACACTTCGACTTCGTGATAATGAATATTGGATTCTTCCCCTCGCAGCCGGATTGGCTGGGCATAGGAGATGAAATGAATTTCGTGGCCGCGTTGCGCCAACTCCAGGCCTAGCTCGGTGGCCACCACTCCGCTGCCGCCGTAGGTGGGATAACACGTGATCCCAATCTTCATTCGCGAGTCTCCGCCTCACTTCCTGGTGCGAGGTTCTGTAATTCGATGGCCGGGAATACCATACGATGCAGATTCTGTAGGGTGCATTCGTTTCGTCGGGGCGAACGGGCGGTGGATGCGAAGGTCTACTGGGAGACGCCAAGTCCCTTTACAGATTTGCCGGTATCCAGCTTGTTGAGGTGGTCCTGAAACTTTTGCTTGGCGTCGTGGGCAAATCCGGTGAATTCGATACCCATGCCCACTCCCGGATCGCGTGTGCGAACCACGGCCGAGCCGGAGAGCTGCTCCTCACCAATCCAGAAATCCACCCGCAGCACCGTGGAGATCGGCAGTGGCATCACGGTCTCGATATAGCAGCCGTTTCCGCTAATATCGGTAGCATTCAACCGCATGGGCGTTTTCACGCGCTCGTCGCGCAACTCCAGGGGGTACGTGATGTTGTGGCGTTGGAACAGCCTGCGATTGTCCGGCGAAATAGTTGCCCGTTGAGATCCAGCTTCGTCCGCTAACTGGGAGAGCCAAGGACAGTCCTGGCCGGCTACTAACTGAACTCCGACCTGAGTTTTTTTGATTCCACCGGCTTCCATCACCCAGATAACTTTGCAGCGCGCCTTCTTAGTCTCATACTGTACTCCGACGACGTCGCCGACCTTCAACTCGTGCTCGAGGCCGTAGATGCAAGCTCCGGTAGCGCTCACATTGTGGGCTGTCGCATTTTGATGGAACGGCTGGTCGTCAGCCCCCATTCCCCACACGCGTAGGCGCAGGTCCAATGTGGTGCGTGGGGCTACCCCCGGGGCAGACATGATGGAACGCCTCCCAGCTTCAGTTCCCTGAGCAGAATCTAAGCTCAATCATAACCGTACGGCCGTCAACTCTTGAGATTACGAAAGTCACGGCGAGCAGCTGACGCGTGTAAAAAGTGAAGGGGAAAGATCACGTACTGGCTTTGGCAGTGACGAGTTCCCGATACGAAATGAGAGAGATTCCGCACTGCGTAAGCAAGTCTCGTACCTCGGGCATAGTTAAGAGGCGCAATTCAGTCTCCCGCGACTGCCGCAGGCGAGTCTTGGCTTGCTGCAGGTCCGCATCATTGTAGCCCGGATGGCAAACAAATTCCCAAGTGCCATCGGGAATGATCGCCGCAATGGCGCGAAAAAGATTTTCGTCCAGGGCACCGGTTACCACGATGCCGAGTGTTCCATCCGGGGTTGCGATGCCCTCCCGTCTGGCCGCATTACGAAACTTGCCGGCCAGAGCACTCAGTATTCGCACTTCGGCGTATCGAGTCCACAGATTCGGCCGACCCAATAATTCGCCAGATTTTACCGGCTTACGGGGGCCGAACGGATTGCGAATTGCGCTGACGCCACAGGCACGTGCGGCGCGCAACATCGGACGCAAGATCGCCGGAAACAAGTGGGTGTGCTTGTGCGAATCGAGATGCGAAACCGGCAGACCCGCCGATTGAATCTTGCGAATCTGCGCCGTTGTTTCTGCTTCGATTTCGTCAGGATCCACGCGGCCCGCCAATGCTAGCGCCGCAAAAGATTTCAGGCTGTCGCGAAAGCGAGCAGGCGGGGATTTCCCGACTGTGATTGTTCGCAATTGAGCGGCGTCCAGAACTGGCTCACCATCGATGAGGACCACGTGGCAGCCTACGCTCATGCGCGCAAGTTTCTTCGCCTGTTTCACGGCATCGTCGAATGCGGCACCGCCGGCCATGAGCGTGGTGGACGTTACAATGCCGTGAGAGTGAGCCTCGACGATGGCGCGATTTATTCCCCTGGTAAATCCAAAGTCATCCGCGTTGACGATCAAGCGCCGCACCGCGACAGTCTAGCAGGGGAACGGAGCGACGTTGCGAATCTGCAGAACGTTATATCTGAGTAGTACGCCGATCATCAATCTATTTGCAAAAGGCTTTGATGGTGACGTAACGTTGATTGTGTAAAAAGCGAGGGGGTGTAAGTTGGCTTTGCCTAGCAA
>JBAVZU010000144.1:0-2429 GCA_049588915.1 Candidatus Sulfotelmatobacter sp. | reverse complement strand
GCCTGCTGTGCTCATAGAATGACCCTCGCAAGTCCCCACCTTGTCCATTAGCCGGCTCATTCAAACCCAAAAACGACGGCCCGGTAATCGTGGGACTTGTATTGACCGGCGCCGCCGCTGGAGCCGAGGGACGACGCTCACCGGCTTCTGGAAATGCCTCGCTGGCAGGTCGTGCCGCAGAAATCATAGGGGCTTGCGCGGGTTGAGGGACCACTGCCGATTCCGCTTTCTTTTGTGCCATCCCGGCCGGTGCCGCCACCGCAGCATTGGGATTCTGCGTCTTCTTAATCAGAATGGCTCCGCACATCCCGCAAAAGCGGTTCACACCGGAATTCTCAGTTCCACATCGTCCGCAGCGCACTTTTCCCCCTGGGTCCATTCCTTAAGCTTAACTCCATACCCCTATCTCCCGCGAGTACGATGCAGATCCCAGTCTTCCCGCCGTCAAAAATCTGCCCGAAACAGTCAGCGCGACCGAATTGGTTGTAAGCCGTCAAGCGCCCATAGTTAGGGCGAACCACCTTTCATGCTATCCTGCGCAAAACTTCGCATTTGATTTTTATAGGATGCTCTGTGCTGGTAGAACTGCGACTGGAAAATTACGCTGTCATCGACAACGCGGCGGTCGAGTTTTCCTCTGGCCTAAACCTTCTCACGGGTGAAACCGGCGCAGGCAAATCCATTCTCATTGACGCTCTTGCGCTTCTGCTGGGTGAAAAAGCATCAGCTGAAATAATCCGCACCGGCGCCCAGCGGGCGATCGTATCCGCAGTCTTCGAATGCGATGGAATCGGAGCCGATTCGATTGAGAAGATTCTGGAGCGCAACGGATTGGACGAATCCGACGATGGCTCTCTGAACGATGGCTCGTTGATCGTCCGCCGCGAAATTGCGGCCGGAGGCAAAGGCCGCGTGTTCGTCAACAATCAGCCAGCTACAGTGGCTGTGCTGCGGCAGCTGGCGCCGCATCTCGCCATCATCCACGCCCAGAATGAATCCATTTTATCTTTCGACGCTCCCGCCCGGTTGCAATTGCTGGACGGTTTCGCGGCAAGCGACCTTGAGCCTGTGGCCGCAGCCTATGAAGCGTGGCACAAACTTCGCGCGCGCATCGAGGCGCTGCAGCAGGGCGAGCAGGACCGCTTGCGGCTCCTGGACCTCTGGCAATTTCAAAAGCGTGAGATCGAGGATGCTAGGCCGCAAGCCGGAGAGGACGAGCAACTCGAAACCGAGAAGCGCGTGCTCGCCAACGCGGAGAAAATCTATAACGCCGCCATGCGGGCATTCGATCTGCTGTACGAAGGCGACGTGTCCACTTCCGCCTCCTTGCGATCCGCCCAAAAGCAAATCGAAGAGCTGGCTCGCTACGAACCCAAGTTCCAGGAAGCGCTAGCGGCGCTCGAAACCGCTCGCATCAGCGTGGAGGATGTGGGAGCGACCGTGCGCGACTATGCTGGCGGGATCCACGCTTCCCCGGAGCATCTGGCAGAAGTCGAAGATCGTCTGGCATTGCTCGATCGTCTGAAGCGAAAGTATGGGCCCACGCTGGAAGAAGTCATCAGTTTTCGAACCGATGTCGCACGCAAGCTCTCCGAGGTTGAAAATAAAGATGAGATTCTGCGTGAGCTTCGCGCCGATCTGGCAAATGCTGCCACTGATTATCTCCGGGCGGCACGCGCTCTATCGAAGAAACGCCAAGATGCTGCCCGCCAATTAGAGAAGCTGGTCGAAGCGGAAATCAACGACCTGGCGATGAAATCGGTTTTCCGCATCGATGTCGCTGCCAGCGAGCAAGAAGGGAATTGGTCTGCCAGCGGCATCGATCAAGTCGTTTACATGATCGCCACCAACCCTGGTGATCCCATGCGTCAACTGGAACAGATCGCATCCGGCGGCGAACTATCGCGCGTCATGCTCGCGCTGAAAGTGAGCGTGGAAGAAAATGTGACGCGGACGCCATCGTCCGCGAAGGTCACGGCTAGCTCCAAAGCTAATGCTCGCTTAGTCCGGCAGCGGACCATGGTCTTCGATGAAATTGATACCGGAATCGGAGGCCGCGCCGCCGAAGCCGTTGGCAAGAAGCTTAAATCACTGGCTCGATCGAATCAGGTCCTTTGCGTCACCCATCTGCCGCAAATCGCCACTTTCGCCGATCATCACTACGTGATCGAAAAGAAAGAACGCGGTGGACGAACTCGAACCACCATTCGTCCCATCTCCGGCGAAGAGCGCACCGAGGAGGTCGCCCGCATGTTAAGCGGCGCCAAATTAACTGATACCTCGCGCAAGCACGCCGAACAAATGATCAAAGCAAACGGGTAGCATCGGCATTGAGGGGGCGACCCGTACGCGAAAGACAAGCTTGACTACTTCCAGTTGATTAGCTAACCTATCTTAGCTAATATCATAACAAGATGGAAACCATCACC
>JBAVZU010000143.1:0-6379 GCA_049588915.1 Candidatus Sulfotelmatobacter sp. | reverse complement strand
GGATGCCATAAATTGATCCTTTCGCGTGCGAGAACGCAACATTGCTGAGAAATTCGGTTGCGGAAACGCTCCAGTATACTCCAACACCTCTGCGTAGCGACTGCGCCGGAAGCCTCGCTGCACGAGGTGGACAGCCGACGCGATCGTCCCTGGATATGATTACTTCCCTGGATATGATTACTTCGAGAATCTTTCTGGCGAAAATGGAGTGAGGTCGTAGCTACAGGTAGCTCCGGCGATCACTTGCGCCATCACCTGAGCAGTGATCGGAGCCAGGAGAATGCCGTCGCGAAAATGGCCCGTAGCCACATAGTAGCCGGGAGTGGTGGTTGCTCCCAGGATCGGCAACGAATCAGGGGTTCCGGGACGCAGTCCGGTCCAGTCCTCACTCATTTTTGCATTGCGCAGTTCCGGGACCATCTCGATGGCAGCGCGGCGCAGTCGTTGAATGGTCTCCAGGCTCGTCCGCTTGTCGAATCCCGCCTCTTCTAGCGTAGTCCCGACGATGATTCGTCCATCGCTCCGCGGGATCAGATAGACCTGAGGCGTGCGAATTACGTGCTTCAGGAACTTGCGTGATGGAGCAACCAGGCACAGCATCTGTCCTTTCACTGGGCGGGTAGGGAAGGCGTGCGGCGCAATTTGGCCGGACCACGCTCCTGCGCAGTTGACCACTGTGTTTGCCGCGAACGTGGTTTTTTTCGTGGTCACGCCCACTGCGCGGCCCTCGGATTGGTGAATAGAGGTCACCGGATCTCCTGAGGAAACGTCGACGCCGCGATGTCTGGCGAGTTTGTATGCGGCAGTAGTGAGCGCTCGTGGATCGACGCTTCGTTCCTTCAGGAAAAGGGCTGGACGATCGGTGGCGGCGAGCGCTGGCTCCAACTCAGACAAGGGAGCAGGAAGCGCGTTTGCGGCCGCGAATTCCGGCGCTTCAGTTGCGCGTTCGGGATGCGCAAAGAAAATCGTGCCCTGATCCCTAAGATCAACGCCGATGTGCGAGTCCATCTCTAACTCTTTCACGAACGCGGGATACAGAAGAGCACTGGCTGTGGCGAGAGATTGCATGGCGCCTGGAATTTCGACGATGCAGTCGGCCAGCATGCCACCGGCGGCATAAGAGGCTTCTCGACCGGGCTCGCCTCGCTCGACCACCAGCACCGTCGCGCCCTTCTTGCGGAGTTCAAGTGAAAGCAAGAGCCCAATGATGCCGCCGCCGATTATGATCACATCCCAAGTTTTCACTTCAGCATTGTAGAAGACTCACCGTAACCAGTGGCTTGATGAGAAATTTCTTTCGCAGAAGGCGCGCCAAGAGCCATTACTTTCGTTACCCCAGCCAAACACATCTGGTTAAGTGAGGTTACCTTTTTGCCCCCTATAATTCGGACAAACCTTCAAGGACATCCGTGGGAAAACTTTTCTGACATGCGCTCGGAGAGGCTAAGTCGAACGTGAAGGCGACCTACAACGCGAGCGAGCCAGCAGTTGCCACATCAACATGGATCTATAATCCGTGGCTCGACCTGATTGTCGGATGCGGAGCCTGGTCGACGCCACTTCTGCTGATCTCTTACTTCTCGATCGCGTCGAGTATTCGCACATGGTCGGTGGTCTTCTATGCGCTGGCGCTGTTTTTCAACTATCCGCATTACATGGCCACGATCTATCGCGCCTATCATCGCGCCGAGGACTTTCGTAAATATCGCATCTTCACGGTTCACATCACCGCGCTGCTTGCGCTGACGCTGATCTTGTCGCATGCCTGGGTTCAGGTTCTGCCGTGGATTTTTACCATCTATTTGACTTGGAGCCCCTGGCATTACAGCGGCCAGAACTACGGGTTGTTCATGATGTTCGCCCGGCGTGCCGGAGCGAAACCAACGGATGCCACGCGCCGCGCGCTCTACGGAGCTTTCATTGTTTCGTACCTGGTACTGTTCCTGGGCTTCCATACCGGCACGTCCACCGATCCTCTTTTTATTTCGATAGGAATTCCAGCAGTGGTAAGCCGATGGGAACAAATCCTGCTTGCTGCTTCGTTTGTTGTCCTCGCAATATTTGGGCTTTCGCGGCTGGCTCGGGAAACAGGTTGGCGCAAGCTTCTGCCTTCGCTCACTCTGTTCTCATCGCAATTCCTATGGTTTTTGTTGCCGGCCACGATTTCCGTGATTAAAGGGTTGGAAATTCCGCAAAGCCGCTACAGTTCGGGCGTGCTCGCAGTGATGCACTCCGCGCAATACCTGTGGATCACCGGCTATTACGCCCGACGCGAGGCCTCGGGTGAGAGTGGCAGAAATTGGCGCGCCTGGGCTTATTTCGGAGTGCTGGTTGCTGGAGGCATCGCGCTTTTTGTTCCTGGGCCATGGGTAGCGAGCCGGTTGTTTCACCAGGACTTCACTCGCAGCTTTCTGATCTTCACCGCGTTGGTGAACATCCACCACTTTATTCTGGACGGTGCAATCTGGAAGCTGCGCGACGGCCGGATTGCCTCCCTTCTGCTGAACTCGCGAGCTAGGATTTCCGATGTCGCCGCGGAGACAGGTAGCCGGGTATCCTTTGCGTGGAGTTGGCTTACAGGCGGAACTGCTGGGGCTCGGCAACTGCGAGTCGGCACCGCCCTCCTGCTGCTTCTATGGGGGACGGTCGATCAGGTCCGATATTACCTGGCGCTCCATGCGGATAGCCTGAAGGATTTGCAGCGAGCGGCGGCGCTGGATTCCTTCGATAGCTCGTTGCAAATGCGACTAGCTCGGCAACAACTGAAACGGGGTCGGACACAGCCTGCAGAAGCTGCCTGGCATGAGGCGATACGGGTGAATCCGGCCGATCCTGCTCCGCGCCAGGCGTTGCTTCGATTTCTGGTCGAGCAAAAGCGTTTCGATGAAGCCTTCGACCTGACTGAGAGTTCGCTCCGTTACACGCCCGACGATGTCAATCTATTGGTCGATCGCGGCCTTTTGGCTCGGCGCCGAGGGCATCCTGACGTTGCGGTAGAGAGCTGGAACCGGGCGCTTGCCATCGATCCCGGGCACGCCTCGGCACATCTTTATCTCGCGGATGAACTTGATCGCCAGGGAAAGGCGCTGGATGCTGCCGGGCATTACAAGGCATTTCTTGAAATCACTTCCAGACAGACGACAGCAAACCGCCCAGAACCGCAAAAAGTTGTAGCCATTTTACTTCGCATGGCCGATTGTCAGGTTCGCGCGTCGCAACCAGCGCAAGCTCTTCAGTCTTACGAGTTGGCTGCCAACCTTGCGCATCAGACAAAACAGAGCAAACTCGAGAGCATTGCCAGCGTGAACGAAGCTACGCTTCTGGGCCAGGCTGGCAGATTGGACGAAGCTCTTCAGCTTTATCAACACGCTCTTGAGTTGGATGAATCTACGGGCGATCAGACGGCGAGCGCCGAGGATTGGTTCGCCTACGGCCGCTTTCTGGATGGAGCTGGATTTCCGATTCGACTTGTATACGCATGCCTCGTTAAATCTGAGATGCTGGAGGAAAATCTTTCGGACGTATCGCAGCAACAACTCCGCATCGATTTTACGAAGCAGGTGGAAAGACGCGCTGGATCTGAAGTCGCCGCTGTACATCGAAATCCCAACGCCGCTGCGAATGAGGCTTTATCGTTCCGGCGTTAGATCGATGAGTATCCAGCCATTTGACACCGCTGCGCTTGTGCTAAACAATTGAAGCGATCCCATAGCTAGAGCAGTTCACTTTTCTTGGAGGCAAGATGGCGGACGAAGGCGAAGAACTACACGTGGAGCATGAGTCGAACGTTGGCAAATGGAGTGTGATTGTTTTAGCGGTTGCTTTCGTTGCCGCGTCGGTCTATGTGTATGTGACCACGCAACAGCACATCGACAAGCTGACAAAAGACTTGAGCGATAGCCAGGCGCAAGTCGCAGAACTCAAGAACAGGATGCAGACCGCCGAGGCCTCCGAGGAGACGCTGGCCCACCAGGTCGGTCTGACGAAAAAGGAATTGGCGCAGCGCGCGTCCCAACTTCAGCAGCAGCAGAAAGAAGCCGAGGCGCGTATTGAGGCAGAGCAGAAGGAGCAGATTGGCCAAGTGAACGGCGAAGTCGCCGGAGTCAAGACTGATGTTGGTGGGGTCAAGACAGATGTGGCCTCGACAAAGGCTGATCTCGAATCCACCAAGGCAAAGCTGCAGAGTGCGGTCGGCGACCTCGGAGTGCAAAGTGGATTGATCGCCCATACGCAACAAGATTTGGAAACGCTGAAGCATAGAGGCGACCGTAACTATTACGAATTCACGTTGACCCGCGGCGCCAAGCCGCAGCCGGTGTCAACGGTCAGTCTCCAACTCAAAAAGACTGACGCCAAACACGGCAAGTTCACGGTGAATGTGACATCCGACGACAAAACGATCGAGAAGCGGGATCGTAACATTGCCGAACCGATTCAATTCTATTCAGGTCGCGACCATCTCTTGTTTGAGTTGGTGGTTTGGACGGTTGATAAGAATAAAGCGACAGGATATTTGAGTACACCGAAGAACGCGCCCGTGCCGGTGACCGCTAATTGAACGGAGTGCTACTCCCTGCTCGCGCGCGAATGTGCATGATGTGGCCTTGGCCGTGCTTGAAGTCGATGGCTTGATCAGCTGCATGAAATACTACGAGATTAAGCCTGGTGCCAATACCCGTCTCGCGCGGCGAAGGCTCATGCAGAAGAAACATTAGCCTGCCGCTCACTCGACTGGAACAAACTTTACACACACGGGCTGCGAGATATCGAGTTCCTTGGCGGTTGCGTTCAATCTGCCGGTTTTCCGGTCAATGCGAAAAAGGACAATGTTGTCTGATTTTTCATTGGCGGCAAAGATGATCGTGCCGGTTGGATCAATCGCAAAGTTGCGCGGAGTCGAGCCTTTGGTAGGAACATCCTCTACCAGGGTAAGCGTTCCATTGTTTGCATCGATCGTATAGACGGCGATGCTATCGTGCCCGCGGTTCGAGGCATAAAGAAACTTGCCGGAAGGATGTATTTCAATCTCGGCATCGTCGTTGGGCCCGCTAAAATCCTTCGGAAGCGTGGATATGGTTTGTACGGAATGCAAAATGCCGCCAGGGGCATTATATTGAAAAACAGAGATTGTCGATCCCATCTCGTCGATCACGTAGGCAAACTTCCCGCTGGGATGGAAGGCGAAGTGGCGGGGACCGGCGCCGGGAGCGGCCTTGGCGAATGGCGGCTCATTGGCCGCGAGTGACCCTTTGGCGCTGTCGAATTTGTAGACGAGTGTTTCATCGAGGCCGAGATCATCCACGATGGCAAAGTGATTGTCAGGTGACAGGTCGATCGAATGAGCGTGCGGGCCTTCCTGGCGCTGCGGATTTGTGCCGCGGCCGGTGTGCTGTATGAATGCCGAGTCTTCACCGAGGCGGCCATCTTCGAGGACGGGAAAAACCGCAACGCTTCCACCAGTGTAATTTGCGACCAGAACGTATTTGCCTGTTTTGTCAACGCTGATATAGCAGGGATCAGCGCCCTTGGATGCCACTTCATTCAGCAAAGTTAATTTTCCTGTTGCACGATCAATCAAGAAAGCGCTAACGGCTCCGCTCTTCTCACCCTTATAGTTGCCGACCTCATTCACCGCGTAAAGAAATCGGCGGTTTGGATGCACAGCGAGAAATGACGGGTTGGTGGTCTGCGCTGCCAAGCCGATCGATGTGACTTGCGCGTTACGGGGATCATAGCGATAAACGTAGATGCCTTTACTCGTGCTGCCTTCCGCAGTGTAGGTGCCGACGTACATCAGGTAGGTTTTGTGCGCTTCAGGTTCGGCTGTCGCCAGGCAAGCAAGGAAAAGAAGGAAAGCGGCAATGGTCGTGAGCGTGCGTAGAGCAGTCAGGGATGAAATCATCATTCTATAGAAACGCATGCGGGGCAGATGATGCAAGAGCGGACTTACTTGGTCAGCGTTACGGGCACGGGCTGATCATACGGCTGGACAATGACGCTAACCGACTTGCGCTGATTGAAGGCATCCAAGGTGACAGGAAAACTGACGATCACCGTTCGCTTGATCTCCTGCCCGGGTTGCAGCTTGTCCTCCGGTGAAAGGGCTGGCTGGACGTTCACCTTCAGCGCGGGAAATGCCTGGTAATAGCGATCGAAATCCACGGCCGAAACCGCGTCGGCAGTTTGCTCGCCGGAAGATGTAACCACCTTTCCTTCGATGTTGTGCACCCAGAGCGGCTTCTTACCGGAGTTTTGCAATGTAAACGTGAGGGCCACCAACGATGCATTTTGCTGAGGAATTTCCACGGCGGCTACATTGTCAAGCGATCCGGCTCCCTGCGGTTTGGCGCGTTGGACGAATGCAATGACTCCCGTGACG
>JBAVZU010000142.1:0-26937 GCA_049588915.1 Candidatus Sulfotelmatobacter sp. | reverse complement strand
ACTCCGGGGACCCCAACCCACCGGGTTGCTACCGCAATCGTCTCGTCCGCAAGGTTTGAAATGCCGAGGCGCGCCAAAAGGGAATTGTTCAGCACTCTTGAATGAAGCTTCTAATAGCGGCCTCGACCACCGCCGCCGCCGCGGCCGCCACGGTCACCGCCGCGCCCTCCCCGGTCGCGTCCACCACCTCCGCTGTGCTCCGTCTTGGGTCGGGCCTCATTTACATTCAGCGTGCGCCCGCCCACCTGCGAGCCGTTCAACGCCGTGATGGCTTTATCTCCATCTTCATTACTGGCCATCTCCACAAAGCCGAAGCCGCGCGAGCGTCCAGTATCCCGATCCGTCATGATGCTGACCCGGTCGACCTGCCCGAACGGTTCAAACATCTGCCGCAGTTCGTCTTCCGATGTGTTGAAGCTCAAGTTTCCTACGAAAATATTCTTCAAGCGTCTTCCTCTGCATTGAGCTGTCGAAGTGCGAGCTGGTTGCGGCGGACTGCCAGGTCGGGGATACCTTCCTGAAAATCGATACCGGAGCTGGCGGCAGTCGAATGCGGCCAGAAGTATAGCAGGTTTGTCAAATCGGGCAGGTTAAATCTAGGGGATGATAGTGGCGACAGGCACTGCTAGCAACGATCGACCTGCCAGTAACCTTCGCGATGATATCCAACTTGCAATAACCGGTTCTTGGGATCGTGACGTTTGCCGCAGTTCGGACAGATCATGTACCGGCTCCAGGCCGTTCCACGATGGTCGTAGTCTTCCGCAACCGCGAAAGTCGTTCCGCAACTGCAAGGCACTAGAAACATTCGCAGAGGAACATCTGCCTTGGATTTTCCGACCTGTCCACGCGGTTTCAAACTTCCTCCAGAGCCTCTTTCGCCCGCTTCCTGCGGCTGTTCGATTGTAAAACCTTCTTCCGCAAACGCAGCGATTTCGGAGTGATCTCCACGAACTCGTCATCGGCAATGAATTCGATTGCCTGCTCCAGATTTAACTGCCGGAAAGGCACCAAACGGATGGCCTCATCTGCTGTCGAAGCCCGCATGTTGGTGAGCTTCTTCTCGCGAACGGCGTTCACATCCAGGTCGTCATCTTTCGCGTTCTCGCCGATGATCATTCCTTCATACAACTCAACGCCCGGGCCTACAAAAAGTTCGCCGCGCTCTTGCAGTCCCCACAGCGCGTACGCAGTCGATAAGCCGGCGCGGTCCGCGATCAGCGCTCCCGTCAGCCGGTGTGGGATCTCGCCTTGCCACTCGGTATAACCGTCGAAAAGAGAATTCATCACGATGGTCCCACGCGTGTCCGTGAGCAACTGGCTTCGCAACCCGATCAGACCGCGGCTGGGCACGCGGAACTCGATTCGTACCCGCCCGTACCCGTGGTTGTGCATGTTGACAACTTCCCCCTTGCGCGAGCCCAGCTGCTCCATCACCACTCCAACGAATCCTTCGGGAACATCCACGGTAAGATGTTCCACCGGCTCCATGAGCTTGCCGTCAATGCGTTTGGTAACGATCTCCGGTTTGCCCACCATAAGCTCATAGCCCTCGCGCCGCATCATTTCGATGGTGATGGAAAGCTGCAATTCGCCGCGTCCCAGCACCTTGAACGAATCGGTCGTGCCCATCTCTTCCACGCGCAGTGAAACATTCGTGAGGAGTTCCTTCGCCAGTCGCTCCCGCAGATTGCGCGACGTGACGTACGTTCCCTCGCGTCCGGCGAACGGGGAAGTATTCACGGTGAACGTCATTGCAATCGTCGGCTCATCGATCACAATCGGCGGCAGCGGAGCCGGATTTACGGGATCCGTAATCGTCTCTCCGATGGTGATTCCCTCGACGCCGGCGACCGCGATAATGTCGCCCAACACTGTTTCCGTAATGTCCGTCCGCTTCAACCCGGAAAACGAAAACAGCTTTGTGATCTTGGTTTTGTGCATCGCTCCATCGCGCTTCGCAATCACCACATCTTCGCCGGTATACATCGTCCCGTTAAACACGCGAGCAATCGCCAGGCGTCCAAGAAAGTCACTATAGTCAAGGTTCGCCACCAGAATTTGAAGCGGGCCGGCCGGGTCCCCTTGGGGCGGAGGAATCGTCTTCAAGATCGCGTCAAAAAGCGGCTGTAGATTCTCGCCCCCGGTAATATCCGTGGATGCCGTCCCTTCCTTGGCATTCGTATACAAAACCGGAAAGTCAAGCTGATCTTCTTTCGCATCCAGATCGATGAACAGATCGTAGATCTCGTTGAGCACTTCCTGCGGCCGCGCATCCGGCCGGTCAATCTTATTGATCACCACAATCGGCGGCAGCTTCGCTTCGAGCGCCTTGCTCAGCACGTAGCGTGTCTGCGGCAGCGGCCCTTCGCTCGCATCCACCAGCAGCATCACTCCGTCCACCATTTTCAGCGCACGCTCCACCTCTCCTCCAAAATCGCTGTGCCCAGGCGTATCCACAATGTTGATCTTCACGTCGTGATAGAAAATCGCCGTGTTCTTGGCCAGGATAGTGATGCCGCGCTCGCGCTCCAGTTCATTAGAATCCATCACGCGTTCGACGTGGTGCTCGTTGGAGCGGAAAGTGCCGCTCTGTTGCAGCATGGCGTCGACCAGCGTGGTCTTGCCGTGGTCTACGTGCGCGATGATGGCGATATTGCGAATACTCAAACTCAAAGTATGGTTTGTCCTTTATTGACGAATCGGATTGATGGGCGCGCCGCGGTTCATGGCCGTCATGCCCTTCTATAACTTTACTATGTGCAGAGGTTTCTCAGGAGATTACATCAGGCTTCGGTGTAGCGATGGGCAAGCAACAATCGGGTTGGGCATCGTTAAACTGACATGAATCGTTTCTTACGGGCACGGGATCGGCCCAGACCCACAACTCATCCTCGTATTTGAAAACGACCCGCTGCTCGGGGCACTGGGGTCCGCCGGAGCACATGCAACCACCGGCCCCGGAGACTCTGGCTGGTTACATTGGTACAGAAAAGGCTGGGTCGTCAAGGTGTACTCACTCGGCGGCGGCGCAAAGGACCAACTGACAGGGAGCGGGCTGACCGTCGTCGGCGGCGCGGAGAAAGTGCCAGTCGCAACGAAGTGAATCTGCTGACCGTTCGCAACCGAATTAATAGTGATCGATTGAAGCTGTCGGTTGCTGCTTCCGCAGGCCAGAGTGAAGGAAGTTACAGACACGAATAGGATGAGGGCCCAGAACCTGCTCATGGCGATCTCCTTCAACCATTCTAAATCAGGAGAACGGAAACAGTTGCCCGAAGATTCCGGCCTCTGGCCGGAGGGTTCTGGGTGTTGCGGAGTCTCTGTAATTCGTATTCAAACCGCATCCCCCTCCACAGCTTCGACGATCTCGGCGCCCACATCCGCTGCGCCTTCGCCGCGCTGGCGCAAGCGATACCAGAGAACAATTGCCATCAGCGAAAACAGAAAGATGATTGTCGAGACCGCGTTGATCTCCGGCGTGATGCCGCGGCGTAGCCTGCCCCAGATTTCAAGCGGCAGTGTATTATCGCGCCCGATAAGAAAGAAGCTGACGGCAATTTCGTCCATCGAGAGCGTAAAGATCAGTAACGCTGCGCCGATAATCGGAAGCTTTAAATTCGGCACCGTGATGCGCCAGAATGTTTGCCAGTAATTCGCGCCCAGGTCGAGAGAAGCTTCTTCCTGCGCCCGGTCGAGCTTTTGCAGGCCGGCGAATACTTCAGTTGTAGCCACCGAGACTAACGCAGTTCCGTGTCCTAGAATAATTGTCATCAAGCTGAGCTTTGTGCCCATTACATGGAACAGCATCGACAGCGAAAGTCCCGTAATGATTCCCGGCAGAATCAGGGGCAGCAGTACCAATCGGCGGAACAGAGCTTTTCCCGGGAACTGCGCTCGTTCCAGGGCTAACGCCGCAGGAATGCCGAATGCCAGGGCGATCACCATTGCCGCCAACGCGACCTGCAGACTGTTGAGCACGGAATCCCAGATCGGCCCGTCGGCAAAAAGTGTGCGGTACCAGTTCAGCGTCAGATGATGCGGCGGGAATCCTCCAACCCCCTCGCCGTTGAAGGAATAGAGAACAAGGATTGCAATCGGCAGATAGAGAAACGCGAATACGCCCGCGGCATGGATCAGCAACCAGCGTGGATTGGTTCGCGTATCGCTCAAGAGAAGCTCCACTTCTTTTCCAATCGCTCCGATAAAAACAGCAGGGACACGACCAGCACCAGCATGCATAGCGCAATCGCCGCGCCCAGCGGCCAGTTGTATGCCGCTCCGAACAAACTGACCACGATGTTCGAGATCATGATGCCGCTCGGTCCGCCCAGCAGCAGCGGCGCCAGAAAATCACCCAGGCTTAGTACGAACGCGAAGGTCGCTCCTGCCACTACTCCCGGAATCGATAGCGGAAGAATTACTTTCCAGAAGGTTTGCGCGGGAGTTGCTCCCAGATCATGTGATGCCTCCATCAGATTGCGCGGAATATGTTCCAGCGCTGCATAGATTGGCAGAAACGCAAAAGGAGTGTAGATATGGGTCAGCGTCAGCACGACCGCGAACGGACTGTACAACAGAAACTCCAGCGGATGTTTCGTCAGATGCGCGTATTGCAGCAGAGTATTGAGCACGCCGTCCGAGCCCAGAATGGTTTTCCAGGCATAGGCACGCACCAGATAGCTGACCCAAAGCGGGATGATGACCAACTGATACAGCAGGTCTTTCTTGCTCCCTGCATAAATCGAAAGAAAATACGCAAGCGGATATCCCAGCAGCAGCGAGAAAAATGTGACGCGTGCAGCAATCCACATCGAGCGGAGAAGCGTCTGCCAATAAACATCCACTCGCAGAAGTTGCTGATAGTTGCCAAGATTCCATGAATGCACGACGGTTTGCGATGGCGAAACCGACCAGAAGCTGTAGCAGAACATCAGTAAATACGGCGCCAGTAGAAACACCGTTACCCACAGAAGTGGAGGCAAGGTAACCGCCGCCTTATAGGTTCGGGAAAACATTCAGACTCTTTCAGGAGACTCACGCACGAGAACAGCATCGCTGCTTGAGAACTCCAGATCGACAACCTCGAGCGCGCCTCCACTGCTTGAGGTGCTCACCACCAGCACCAGCCCCGCATCACAATCCACGCGAATCAACTGCGTGGCCCCATGAAAGGCCTGGTGGCGTACCTTTCCACGGATTCGCACGTCGCCATCCCCTGCCTTGTTTTCGCGAACTAACCGGATGTTCTCCGGGCGCACCGAGAATAGAGCCCGACCATCGGGCAAGGCCGCTCTCCAAACCAAAGGTCCGGAGCGCACCGTTCCCGCTTGCACTTCTGCCTTCAGCAGATTCGTGTGGCCTATAAACTGCGCCGCATAGGCCGTGGCCGGGCGTCCGTAAATTTCTCGAGGAGTTGCTACCTGCTCCAGTTCACCCGACCGCAGCAGCGCGATCCTATCCGACATCACCATCGCCTCTTCCTGATCATGGGTCACGAAGATGAATGAAATGCCGACCTCGCGCTGCAGCGATTTCAACTCCACCTGCATCTGTCGCCGCAAGTTTGCATCCAGCGCCGAAAGAGGTTCGTCCAGTAACAGCAGCCGCGGGCGGTTTACCAAGGCACGGGCCAGCGCAATTCGCTGTTGCTGACCTCCGCTGATCTTTGATGGCTTCGACTTCGCAAAGGCCGACATCTTCACTTTTTCCAGCACTTCCGAAACCCGAGACGCGATTTCCGCTTCCGGCCTCTTAGCCACTCGTAGTCCGTAGGCTACGTTCTGCTCCACAGTCAGGTGCGGGAACAGCGCATAGGACTGAAACACGGTGTTCACTCGACGCCGGTAGGGCGGTTGCCGATCGAGTCGTTCTTCGCCCATCCACACTTCACCCGCGCTCGCATTCTCAAAACCAGCGATGATCCGAAGCAGCGTCGTCTTTCCGGACCCGCTTTCCCCGAGGATCGTAAGAAATTCCCCTTCCGCCACATTCAGTGAGATATCTCGCAGCACGGCATTTGCCCCAAAATGCTTTGCCACATTGCGAATGCGGAGCAGTGCCGGCGGCGCTCCCTTCCCATCAACTTTCACGACCGCGTTCATAGCCGTTGGAATGGATGACATGGATCGAGCAGTCCTAATACTGGCGCAACGCCGTTATTGCGTTGCCTTCACTTCATTCCAAATCTCGTTATACTTCGCGCGGCGCGGCACATTCTGCCAGAAATAAAGTCGCTTCTGGTAGTTGTCGACATCGTCAAGATGAAGGTTCTTCACCTCTTCCGGTGTCATCAAATGCGCTGCCTGAGGATTTGCCGGAGTATAACCGGTCACGTCCGTGACCTTTTTCTGGGTTTGTGCTTCAATCATGAATTCCAAAAATTGATAAGCGAGATCCTTGTTCTCGCTGCCCGCCGTGATCATCAGGTGATCGATCCATCCCGTCGTATTTTCCTTGGGAATCGTTTCGCCCACCGGGAAATTGATCTTGCGCAGTTGATTGGTCATCAAGGGCCATCCCATCGCCGCGATCACTTCATGATTTTGAAAAAGGTTCGTAAGCTCACCGCCCGTGGACCACATCTTGCGAATATTCGGTTTCAATTCCAGCAGTTTTTTCTTCACTGCCTCAAGTTGTTCATCGCTCAGATTGTAAAGCTGCGACGGATCGGGCTTATCGTAGCCCAGCACCTGCGCGGCCATGTAGATCGTCGACAGATCGTCCCATACGGAAATCTTCCCGCGATACTTGGAGTCCCAAAGCACATTCCAGCTGTCGGGAGGCTGCGCGAAAACGCTGGTGTCATAAATCAGTGGATCCGGGCCCCACATGAACGGCACGCCGTAGACCTGGCTATTCAGGCGTACCAGCGGCAGGGAAGTCAACTGCGGAGAAAGTTGCGCGTAACTGGGAAGCTTTGTCAAATCGAGAGGGGCCGCCAATCCTGCCGCTGCTATCGAGGTGGCCACATCGCTCGAGGGAGAGATCACGTCATAATTCCCCGCGCTTCCGCCGCGCAGCTTGGCTACCAATTCGTCACTCGATCCCATGTAGGACGCGGAAACTTTGCAATGATGCTGCTCTTCGAACGCCTTCACGAATGAGGGATCGGCGTAACCCTCCCACACCAAAAGGTTCAGCGTGGGCGCCTTCTTCGTGCACGAGACGGCCAAGCCCATTACCATCAGCATCGAGAACAGGACCATCGTGGATCGAACCCGCATCGTTTCTCCTTGATTCTTTGTTGAAGAGAAGGTGGACTCCGCCCGACACGCACATATCTCAGTTCGGAGCGCTCATCACTCAAAACGTGGGCGGCGTATTCACCCACAGCACCCACGTCTCCGCCTGCCCTGTATTTTTCCAGTGATGCGGGGTCGAGCTCTCGAAATAAAAACTGTCTCCCGCCTTAAGCCGGTACTCATTTCTTTCCAGCGTAATCATCAGTTCTCCCCGCAAGATATATAGGAACTCTTCGCCCTCATGCGTGTAAGAGTCGCCGCTACCCGCTGCCGGGGCCACGCGAAACAGGTGTGGTTCCATCACGGTGTTTCCCCACGCGAGCAGTTCCATGCGAACCCCGGGGCCAGCTTCCAGAACCTTTCTCTCTCCCGGCTGTACCTGCCGGCTGCTTGCTCCGGTTGCATCAAAAAAATCCAGAATGTTGGTTTTGTAGAATCGCGCCAGCTTGCGTAGCGTTCCTACTGATCCGCTCATTTGAGAACGTTCCAGTGCGCTGAGAAATCCCACGGAGATGCCCACGCTCCTTGCCACCTGCGCCAATGACAGTCGCCGCTTCACCCGCAGTTGTCGCAAGTGCGAGCCAATCGCTCTTGCGCTGCCATCCACTGCGGGACGCGCCCGTCCTTCCCGCCGCAGC
This sequence comes from Candidatus Sulfotelmatobacter sp., assembly GCA_049588915.1. Classification (GTDB taxonomy): domain Bacteria; phylum Acidobacteriota; class Terriglobia; order Terriglobales; family Acidobacteriaceae; genus Sulfotelmatobacter. The sequence goes on along the minus strand of JBAVZU010000142.1, from coordinate 19,055 downwards.
AATTCGACGATTGCCGCCGCGTTGAGTCCCCGCACTTTCCGTAAGAATCGCGCCCGTTTCAGCAGCTTTACATCATCGGCGGTGTAGAGGCGGTATTTGCTCTCCGTACGCGTCGGACGCGTCAGCCCAAGGCTCTCCCACGATCGAATTAGCGACGGAGAGACGCCTACGCGCCGCGCGACATCTCCAATCTTCAGATAGGCCTTAACTCTGGATGAAAGCATCGTTCACCGGACGGACATTCAACTTTCCTATCAGAGGCATTGAGTTTTTGTCCTTGACAGTACCCGTGCCCTTTCTCTAACCTTGCGGGATTATAGCAAGGTTGTGGCTGGACACAAGCAATAGCTTTCTAACAAAAACTTCCTTCGAAAAGATGTTTGGAGGTTCCATGCTGTCACGAGCCCGCTGGATCGCCATCTGTCTTGTCGCTGCACTCTCCATCGTGACGCCCACTTTACTTCCGGCCCAGGGCACGGGCGGGCGCATTCTGGGCCGCGTCGCCGACCCTAGCGGCGCCGTGCTGGGTGGAGTGAAAATCTCGGCCGTGAACGACGCCACCGGCGTTGCCCGAGTTGCGCAAACCAGCGATAGCGGCGATTACGGTTTCCCGGACCTCCCGGTTGGAACCTACACTCTCAATTTCGAATTGACGGGATTCAAGAAAGACGTTCACAAGGGCATCGCGCTCGACGTGAATCAAGTCATCACGCTCAACATGACGATGCAACTCGGCGCGGCGCAGGAAGTCGTCGACGTCACTTCCGAAGCTCCACTCGTCGATACCACCAGCACCCAGCTCGGCGCGGTAGTCAACAACCGTTCGGTGAACGAACTGCCGTTGAATGCCCGCGATACTTATCAGTTTTTGCAGTTGCAGCCCGGCGTGCAATCACAGTTAGGTTCCAGTGGCGGCACCTTTTATGGCAGCGACGACGCCGGAGCGGTCTCAGTGAATGGTGGCCGGGGGCGCGCCAATAATTTCAGCGTTAACGGTGGAGACGCCAATGACCAGTTTGCCAACTTGCCCACCATCCAGCCCACTCCCGATGCCATTGATGAGTTTCGGGTCATTAGTAACACGTTCGATGCGGAGTACGGCCGCAACTCAGGCGCCGTGGTTAACGTCATCACAAAATCGGGCACCAATCAGTGGCACGGCGATGTCTATGAATATTTCCGCAACACGGTTTTGAACGCGCAGGGGTTCTTCAACACGGTCAAGCCGCAGGAAAATCAGAATCAATTCGGGGGAACGTTTGGCGGCCCCATCTTAAAAGATCGCACCTTCTTCTTTGTCTCCTATGAAGGCCGCCGCGTGCGGCAGGGAATTTCCGGCCAAACCGTGATTGTGCCAACTCCCCAGGAGAGAACCGGGGTTTTTGCGGGAGGGCTGAGTGGTGGCATCACCGACCAGTTCACAGCCGATGCGCTGAATGGCAGGCCGGGCTGCACCAACGCCATCGCTGCCGAGGGCGGCACAATCCCGGTCGCCGGCGCAAGCTGGGGCAGCATTTTTCCCAACGACGCGAACGGCAATGCGAATATTCCGACGAGCTGCATGGATCCGGTCGCACTCGATATGCTTCGATTCGTTCCTTCGGCGAATCGCCCGAACAGCATCTATCAGGCGGTACCGGTCAGTGCTGATACTCAGAATCAGTTCACATTCCGCTTCGACCACCACATTAACCAGCGGCAGAATTTCAGCTTCTATTATTACTTCACCAACGATTCGAACTTTCAGCCCTTTTACGATTTCCAGGCTTCCGGAGCGAATATTCCTGGCTTCGGCGCGAATGTCGGCTCGCGCTATCAGCAATTCAACCCCAGCCACACCTGGACAATTTCCAATTCCTTAATCAATGAAGCCCGCATTACCTACATGCGCGAAGGCCAGTTGACCTTCCAGCACCCGCAAACCACGAACCTTGTGCAGGACTCTTGCGCGTCTCCGGCGGCGCAGGCGGTTTGCTTCAACGGCACCTCGGATTCCAACAGTGGACCTAACTCGATTGTCGGTCAGTTGGGGACCAGTCCGCAGTACGGCATTACGACGGGTTTGCCTCCTAATCGTCAAGGCGTTCCATTCATCGGTGTTTCAGGCGGCTTCGCCGTCGGTAACGGTTGGGAAGGTGAACTCCCGCAGGTTGGGAACTCCTACATGGCGACGGACAGCCTGACGTGGGTGAAAGGAAATCACACCATGAAGTTTGGCGCGGATGTCCGCCGCGCCCAGTTTGACCAGACTCTTTATTACAACGTGAGCGGCGAGTATACGTTCAACAGCACGACCGAAAATTCCGTTCTGTACAACGATAATTATCCCGGCTATTTACTGGGCCTGGATGACAGCTACTCTCAGGGATCCGCGCAGCGGGAAGACATACGCAACACCGGCGTCTATGCCTTTGCTCAGGATAGTTGGAAAATCAAACCCTCGCTCACCATGAACTACGGACTTCGCTGGGAGTTGGATACTCCTCTTGCCGATGCCCTCCACCACGTGCAGACCTTCCGTCCGGGTCAGAACTCGACCGTTTATCCTTGCGTGCTAACGCCAGCCGAGCAAGCCAGCCTGGGAGCCAGCAACTGCACAGCGGCAGGGGTACAGCCTACGGGCCTGGTGGTTCCGGGCGATTCCGGTGTCTCCGCAGGTCTCACTCAAACTTATTACAAGGCCTTCGCCCCGCGCATCGGACTTGCCTACAGCCCCAATCCCAAGACCACCATCCGCGGAGGTTGGGGCTTGTTCTACAACCCAATGGAGCAACTGGTGCTTGAGCAGTTCGGTGCCGAACCGCCTTTCGGCGGTAGCACTTACTTGCCCGCAACTTTTCTCAATACTCCTTTCATTTCGCAAACCGGCACCGTAAGTCCGAACCCGTTCAACGGAATACTCAGTCCCACACCCGGCACTCCGCAGGATTGGGCTTCCTTCCGTCCCATGTTACTTTACGGGGATTTCCAACCTCATATGCGAACGCAGTATACGGCCCAGTACAACTTGAATTTCCAGCAGGAACTGGCTCGAAACACGGTCTTTCAACTTGGCTATGTAGGATCGCAGGGTCACAGGCTGCTGGCTTCGCACGACATCGATCCCGCTATTCCCCAGACCTGTCTTGACCTGAACGCAACCCTGGGCGCAGGAACCTGCGGACCATTTCTTGAGGACAATCCTTTCTTCATTCCCGGCGGGACGACCATCGCTCCTCAGGGCCTGCACTTGCCCTACAATGCCGGCACCGGCGGGACATTTATTCCCGGCGGTACGACGGTCGGGCCAAACGGTATCACTCTGGTAGGACTTCGGCCTTACTCCTCTCCCAATTGCGCTCCCTTCACCGGTGCAGGCTGTCCCATTGATGGTGTTCCCGTTTTCACCAACATCTTTGCCGAAGACACCATCGCCGCATCAGCCTATAACTCCCTTCAGGCCAGCGTGGAAAGGCGCTTCTCTCATGGGCTTCAGCTCCAGGCTGCCTACACTTGGAGCAAATCATTGGATTGGGCATCCAGCTTCGAGGAGACCGTTAATCCCTTCGACTACAAAGCCAGCCGCGCGCTGTCTCTCTTCAATTCGGCGCAACGCTTCGTCCTCAATTATTACTGGGAGTTTCCAGTTCAGAAATACAGCGGATTCAAGGGAAAACTTCTGGATGACTGGGCAATGTCCGGCATCATCCAGTTCCAGAGCGGATTTCCCATCCGCATCCAAACGGAGGACGATAATGAACTGGTCAGCAGCCTATTCTTCCTGAGTGCCGATGCGCCCCAGCTCAGTGGACAGCTGCAAACCCAAAGCGGCAAACGAGTTACCACTCAAGTGGTCAACGGCACTGCCCAGACTGGTCATTTCTTTATCAACGCCAGCAGTTTTTCTGATCCTCCTCTCGGCAGCTTTTCAACCACCCCACGATCGGTCTGCTGCGGCCCCGGTGAAAATCAGTGGGACGTTACTTTTTCAAAGCGAATTGCTGTGACGGAGTCGAAGTATTTCCAGTTCCGAGCGGATATTTTCAATCTGTTCAACAAAACCGAGTTTGTGAATCCCGATGGGAACTTTAGCGACACAACCTTCGGCCAGGTGCAACAGGCCAGAGATCCGCGGGAAGTGCAGTTTGCCCTTAAGTTTTACTTTTAGTTTGCCCGTGTAAGATAAGAATTGTCAGCAACCCGGGCGGTTTGCCGCCCGGCATTCTAATGGCCCGTCCACACAAGTGACGACCGGCCTGAGCCATCCCGGAGCAGTCCGATGTATCCCGACCTACAGAAGGAACTCGACACGTTCGAGCGCCGCACACCTAAGTCCGCCGAAGCCCACAAAAAAAATCTCAAACGCATTCCGCTCGGCGTGGCCAGCAACTATCGCCACTACGATCCCTGGCCCATCTTTGTGAAGGAAGCCAGCGGCAGCAAGTTCCGCGACCTGGACGGCAACGAGTACATCGATCACAACCTTACCTTCGGCGCGCTCATGGCTGGACACTGTCATCCCGCCGTAATGAAAGCCGTTGAGAAACGCCTCTCCACCGGCACCATGTTCGGCATGCCTCACGATATGGAGTGGGAACTCGCCGAAGAAATCTGCAACCGCTTTCCCGTCGAAATGGTTCGCTTCGGCAACAGCGGCACCGAAGCCACCATGCACGCCATCCGGCTTGCCCGCGCCGCTACCGGCCGTGACAAGATCATCAAATTCGAAGGCGCCTACCACGGCCTGCATGATTCTGCCTTGGTCAGCGTTAAGCCGCATGCGCCAGAATTCGGCGAGATTGATAATCCTATCTCCGTTCCCGGCGGATTGGGCGTGCCGAAGTCGGCCATCGACAACGTTAAGATCGCAACTTTCAACGACCTCGCGACCGTCGAGCGCCGCTTCAAGGAAAATCCTGGCGAAATTGCCGCGATCATTCTCGAACCCATTCTCATGAACGTGGGCCTTTGCATTCCGCAGCCCAGCTTCCTGAAAGGTCTCCGCGACCTTGCTACGAAACACGGTGCGCTCCTGATCTTCGACGAGGTAAAGACCGGGGCCAAGCTCGGCTGGGGCGGCGCCAGCGAATATTTCAACGTCAAGCCCGACATGATCTGTCTGGCCAAGTCGATCGGCGGAGGCTTCCCCCTCGCCGCCTTCGGCGCCAGCAGATCCGTCATGGACCTGATCTCGCAACACAAGGTCTTCCACGGCGGCACCTACAACACCAATCCGGTTTCGATGGCAGCGGGCCTCGCTACGTTCCGCGAAGTCCTCACCCGCGACAACTATGCGCACGTCGACAAACTCGGCAAGAAACTCGCCGACGGATATCGCAAGACCATCGCCAAAGTCGGCCTTCAGGCCTACATTGCGCAAGCCGGAGCCAATGGCGCGCTCATGTTTTATCCCAAGGAAATTCGCAACTACCGCGACTGGACCACGATCGATATCGATCTCTGGCGTCACTACTGGTTCGCCATGGTCAACCGCGGCGTGATGGCCCAGCCCTACTGGTGGGATGAACAGTGGACAATCTCCGTCCAACACACCGAGGAGGACATCGACAAGCATCTATCTGCCTTCGACGATATCGCTGCCTCACTCGCGAAAGCGCAGCAAGAACGCATCGGCCAGCCCGCGCTGGCCGCGCACTAGAAAGTAGTAAGGCAGAGGAAAAAACCTTGTCATTCCGAACCGGGCGAAAGCCCGGTGAGGAACCTGCTGTTTGCAGCCATCTAACAAACCATGTCCACCACCACCCAACCCGCCGCCACGCCCCACCTCATCCGAGCCCTCGGACGCCGCGACCTCGTCCTTCTCTTCGTTGTTGCCGTCTTCAACCTCAACGTCGTCCCCTCCATCGCCGCCAACGGCGGCGTCACCATCTGGCTCTGGATCATCTCCCTTCTTCTTTTCTTCTGGCCGCAAGGTATCGCGGTCATCGAGCTCGCCCACCGCTATCCGGGCGAAGGCGGAGTCTACCTCTGGGCCAAAGAAGTTTTCGGCGACTTTCACGGATTTCTTTCTGGCTGGTGCTACTGGACCAACAACATGCTTTATGTGCCGACGGTCATGCTTTATTTCGTCGGCGTCTCCGTCTACGTGCTCGGCCCCAGCCATCTCGGCCTCGCCGATAATAAATTCTTTGCCTCTTTTACTTCACTGGTCTTGCTCGCGCTGCTCACCGTTTTTAACATCGTCGGTCTCGGCATCGGCAAGTGGATCAACAATCTCGGCGCCGTCGGCACTTTCGTAGCCGCCGCCGTTCTGATCGGCCTCGGCATCGTGATGTGGTCGCGCTTTGGCACCACCATCACCTTTGCGGATTTCAAGATCCCGCCTAATCCGCGCTTCGTTCTCAATTCCTTCGGCGTAATCTGCTTCGGCCTGGTGGGCCTCGAACTCGCTTCTGTCATGGGCGACGAAATTAAAGACCCGGCTCGCACCCTTCCCGGCGCAGTAGCCTGGGGCGGCGTCCTTTCCGGCGCTCTCTATGTCGGGGCCACACTCACTCTCCTCATCGCGGTTGGGAAGAACGTAAATGTGCTTCAGGGAATCGTTCAAGCCGTCAGTCACATGGCCGGCCGCGTCGGTGTTGCGTGGCTCACAATCCCTTTTGCTCTCATGCTCAGTCTTTCGATCGCCGGCATTGGCTCCGCTTGGATGGGCGGCTCTGCCCGCATCCCATTTGTCGCCGGGCTCGATTCCTACATGCCGTCATGGCTGGGCAAAGTTCACCCGCGCTATGCGACCCCTTACGCTGCACTCATCGTGCAGGCCATCGTCTCGGCGATCTTAGTCATCATGAATTTTCTCGGCGCCGGCGTTCAGGAAACGTTTCAAAAGCTGCTCTCGCTCGCCGTGGTCTTGCAGCTCGTTCCGTTCCTGTATATGTTCGGCGCGCTCATTCGATTCGCCGTGCGAGAAACCACGCCGCAAGGCCAGTACAGCCGTAGCACGATGTTTCTCGCCGGCACCAGCGGCTTGCTCACGACGATTCTCGGCATCGCGCTGGTATTTTTCCCGGCCCAGCAGATTACGTCGCTGTGGTCCTACGAGTTATGGATGTTCGGCGGCACGCTGTTTTTCATCGGCCTAGCCGCATTCTTTTTCTTTGTATACGGTCGCCTCAAGGTTTTGAATACGGCCGTGTAAAGGTTTTGAATACGACCGTGTCAAGGTTTTGAATACGGTCGTGTAAAGGTTTTGAAAGGGCGCGGCTTCAGCCGCGCCGCGCAGCACGCGGATCTCGAGCGGCTTTAGCCGCTGAGGTAACAGGAGGTCGAAACGAATGCCCGGCGGAGTCACAACCGACGTAAAGACATATCAGATGTATATCAACGGCGAGTGGGTCAACGGAAAATCCGCGAAGACATTTCCTGTCTACGATCCCTCCACGGAAGAAGTAATCGCCCAAGTTCCCGACGCCGGTGCCGACGACGTAAACCGCGCCGTCGCCGCAGCTAAAGCCGCGTTCGAAGACGGACCATGGTCCACCAGCACCGCGCAGGAACGCGGCCGCGTCCTCTTTCGTCTCTCCGAAAAGATCCGCGCCAATCTTCCCACGCTCGCCGAACTCGAATGCCGCAACACCGGCAAACCCATCGTCGAAGCCGAATTCGACATCAACGATGCGGCCACCTGCTTCGAATACTACGGCGGACTCGCCACCAAAGTCGTCGGCTACGTTAATCCCGTCCCCGACAACGCCATGTCGCTCTCGCTCAAAGAACCAGTCGGCGTCGCCGGACAAATCATTCCGTGGAACTATCCGCTGCTCATGGCTGCTTGGAAATTAGCCCCGGCGATTGCCGCCGGCTGCAGCTGTGTCCTGAAGCCCGCCGAGCAAACTCCGCTCACCGCGCTCGAATTCGCACACTACTTCGCCGACTGCGGTCTGCCTCCGGGAGTGGTCAACATCGTCACCGGCTTCGGAGAAACCTGTGGCGCTCCGCTCGTCCAGCATCCCGACGTCAACAAAATCGCATTCACCGGCAGCGCTGCCGTCGGCAAGATCATTGTCAAACAGGCCGCCGACACGGTGAAGCGCGTCACACTCGAACTTGGCGGCAAGTCCCCCAACATCTTTTTCGCCGATGCCGATTTCGAAGCCGCCATCGATGGCGCGCTCTTCGGCGTATTCATCAATCAGGGCGAAGTCTGTTCCGCGGGAAGCCGCATCCTGGTGCAGAAGTCGATCTACAAGAATTTCGTCGAAGCGATGGCGGAGAAAGCCAAAAAGATCAAGCTCGGTCCGCCTCTCGATCGTGAAACGAAAATGGGACCGCTGGTTAGCAAGGAACAATACGATCGCGTCAACTCCTACATCGCGATCGGAAAGAAAGAGGGCAAACTCGCTTCCGGCGGCGGACGACCCGAGAAAATCGGCAAAGGCTACTACGTTCAGCCGACAATTTTCTCCGACGTCACAAACTCCGCCCGCATCGCGCGCGAAGAAATCTTCGGTCCGGTCGCGGCTGTGATCCCGTTCGACGACGAAAAAGACGCCCTCAAGATCGCCAACGACTCGCCCTACGGCCTGGCCGCCGCAGTCTGGACGCGCGATATTTTCAAAGCCATGCGCGCCGTCAAAGCTCTGCGCGCAGGAATCGTCTGGGTAAACCACATGCAGCCTACGTACGTCGAAGCTCCGTGGGGAGGCTACAAACAATCCGGCTTCGGCCGCGAACTAGGTCCCTGGGGCATCGAAGAATATCTCGAAACCAAGCAGGTCTATATCAACCTGAACGAGCAACCAATCGGCTGGTACTAAAGCATGAAGAGACGCTCTCAAGAGTCCTGTCATCCTGAGCGAGGTTTGATCTTCGCGCTCAAGCGCGAAGATCAACCGCAGTCGAAGGATCCCTGCGATTTTTCAGCTCTGCGCTGGATTCCCGGCGTTCTTCCGAGAAACTGAAATGAGCACGATCCAACTACGCACCCAAATCCCCGGCCCAAACTCACGCGCCCTCTCCGCCCGCCGCGCCCAGGCCGTGCCTCGCGGCCTTTCCCACGGCACACCCATCTATGTTGCCAAAGCCGAAGACGCGTGGCTCGAAGACGTCGACGGTAACCGCTACATCGACTTCGCCGGCGGCATTGGTTGCGCCAACGCCGGTCATCGCCAGGAAGCCGTTGTCGAAGCCATTCGCACTCAGTTCGACAAATTCCTTCATACTTGCGTTCAGGTCACGCCCTACGAGGGCTATATACGCCTCGCCGAGCGCATGAATGAAGTCACGCCAGGGAAGTTTCCGAAGAAAACTCTCTTCCTGAACAGCGGCGCTGAAGCCGTCGAAAATGCAGTCAAGATTGCGCGCGCCTATACGAAACGTCCCGCCATCATCGCTTTCGAAGACGCCTTCCACGGCCGCACCATGATGACGCTCGCGCTCACTAGCAAGACGCACCCTTACAAAGCCGGTTTCGCGCCATTCCCCGGCGAAGTCTATCGAGTGCCGTTCGCCTATTGTTATCGCTGCTCCTACAACCTGAAATATCCTTCCTGCGATCTTTATTGCGCGCGCCATCTCGAAGACACGTTCAAGCGCGTAGTCGCCAACGAAGAAGTAGCGGCCGTAATCGCGGAGCCGGTGATGGGCGAAGGCGGCTTCATTGCCCCGCCGCCCGACTATTTCAAAGTCTTGACCGATCTCTGCCACAAACACGACATTCTTTTCATAGCCGACGAAGTGCAATCCGGCTTCGGCCGTACCGGCGCCATGTTCGCCAGTGAACGCTACGGAATCGAGCCCGATCTGACAGTCACTGCGAAATCCTTAGGCGGAGGTCTGCCTTTAGCCGCCGTTACCGGCCGCGCCGAAATTATGGACGCTCCCGGTCCCGGCGGTCTCGGCGGCACCTTCGCCGGTAATCCGCTATCCTGCGCAGCGGCTCTAGCCGTACTCGATCTGTTCGAAAAAGAAAATTTGCTGGAACGCGCCAATGACCTCGGAGACCGCTTCCAGCGCCGCGCCCGCGAATGGCAACGCCGCTGGCCGATCGTCGGCGACGTGCGCGGCCTCGGCGGCATGCAGGCCATCGAATTGGTGAAGTCGCCGGAAACAAAAGCTCCAGCCACCGACGAAACCAAGCAGATCACACAGTATTGCTACGAGCACGGCCTGATTACGATTACCGCCGGTTCATACTCGAATGTGATCCGCATCCTGGTCCCGCTGGTCGCAACCGACCAGCAAATGGACGAAGGACTCGATGTTCTGGAATCTGCGTTAGCCGCCGTCTGCGACAAGAAAGGCGCGGTGGCGCAGCTGGTCTAAGGGCCCTTCGGCGAGCGGACGCATGCGATCGTTGTGGCAGTTACTACATCTCGTGTGCATCGCGCTGACCCTCGGAGCCTCGATGGGGTCGCCGGAAGTTGCAAGGGCTGGATTTCGTGGTTACGCAGTGGCGATTGCTGTCGGTTTGGGAGTGGGATTAGGTGGCGCCTGGGTGATGTCGAACGCGGGACGTATTGCTTTCGCACGCATCAGATCACTTCCGGAGTCGTCGCAGGAACGATATTTTCGCCGAGTGTACATTGGAGTAATCTTTTGGGTGATCACTGTCGCGTTTCTCGGAGGGTGGGGCTCACACGTACTCGTTCGGCTCTTATTCTGACCAAGGTTCGACCGGATGTATCATTAGAAATTGGAAGTATTGTCTCGCAAATCTTGTTGTCATACCCTCGCGAGAACAGAGGCATTCAATGACCACCATAGCCGCACCTCCAACCCTCAAACTCACCAACTTCATCGACGGCCGCTGGACCGACTCCCAAGCCAACGAATGGCGCGACGTCATCAATCCCGCCACTGGCGAAGTTCTCGCGCAAGTTCCTCTCGCTGGAGCTGACGAAGTCAACCAGGCTGTCGAAGCCGCCGCCGCGGCCTTCCCCGAATGGCGCCGCACCCCACCCGAAGACCGCATCCAGCCGCTGTTCAAACTGAAGATGCTGCTCGAAGATCACATCGACGACATCGCGCGCATCATTACCCAGGAAAACGGAAAGACTTTCACTGAAGCCAAAGCCGAAATGCGCCGCGCCATCGAAAACGTCGAGGTCGCCTGCGGGATTCCCATGATGATGCAAGGCTACAACCTCGAGGACGTTGCCCGCGGCATCGACGAGATGATGATTCGCCAACCGCTAGGCGTTACCGCCGCCATTGTGCCCTTCAACTTCCCCGGCATGATCGCATTTTGGTATCTGCCATACGCTATCGCTACCGGCAACACATTTATTCTCAAGCCCTCGGAGCGCGTTCCGCTCACCATGCGCTACATTTACGAACTTTTGGGAAAAACCGGATTGCCCAAAGGCGTAGTAAATCTAATCAACGGAGGCAAAGCCGCCGTCGATGCTCTTCTCGACCATCCCAAAATTCGTGCCATCAGCTTCGTCGGCTCGACGCCCGTCGCGAAATACGTCTACTCGCGAGCTGCCGCCAACGGAAAACGTGCACAGTGCCAGGGCGGGGCGAAAAATCACGTCATCGTTCTCCCCGACGCCGACATGCCCATGGCCACGCAAATCATCAGCGACAGCGCCTTCGGGTGCGCTGGCCAGCGCTGCCTCGCCGTTTCCGTTGCAGTCACCATCGGCGAAGCGCAAAAAACTTTCCGCGACTCTATTGCTGACGCGGCGTCGAAACTCAAAGTCGGCAACGGCCTGGAAGAAGGCGTGCAGATGGGGCCGGTGATCACGCCGCAAAGCAAAGAGCGTGTCGAATCGCTCATCGGCCGTGGCGAGAAGCAAGGCGCAAAGGTTCTGCTCGACGGCCGGAATTCCAAGATCGCGAAATACGAATCCGGCAACTTCGTGAAGCCCACCATCCTCGACAACGTACCCGCAACCAGCGATCTCAACGACACGGAAATCTTCGGTCCCGTCCTGAGCCTTGTCCATGCCGATGGCATGGACGACGCGCTCGCCTTCCTCGAGCGCAGCGCTTACGGTAATCAGGCGTCGCTGTTTACGTCGAGCGGATCGGCCGCGCGCCGCTTCCGCTACGAAGCGCCAGCCGGCAACATCGGCATCAACATCGGAGTCGCCGCGCCCATGGCCTATTTCCCCTTCAGCGGATGGAAGAACAGCTTCTTCGGCGATCTTCACGGCCAGGGCCGCGACGCTATCGAGTTTTACACCGACAAGAAAGTAGTAGTCGAGCGCTGGGCCAAAGAGCACTCAAGAAAGTTCTGACTTACCCCCGTGCCCCCTCTGTGTCCCCAGTGTTTAAGATCTTTCTAAACACAGAGCACACGGTGGAACACAGGGGCAAAGGATTCATATGAGCACAGTCACGGAAATGTCCACACTCTCCGGCAAGGAAATCGTCGACCTCTCCCGCAAGCACACGCTTTATGAATGGTCCGCGCAGTCGAAGGTCGATCCGATTCCTGTCGCCAGCGCCAAGGGAATTTATTTCTACACGCCGGAAGGGAAGCGCTTCATCGACTTCAACAGCCAGCTCATGTCCGTCAACATCGGACACGGCGACCCGCGCGTCATCCAAGCCATTGCCGAGCAGGCGGCAACGCTCGCCTATGCGAATCCGTTCATGGCTACGGAAGTCCGCGCGCGCCTCGGCGCGAAGCTGGCCGAAATCACTCCTGGCGATATCGACACGTTCTTCTTTACCAACGGCGGCGCCGACGCCAACGAGAACGCCATCAAGATTGCGCGCTTCTTTACCGGACGCCACAAGATCATCGCGCGCTATCGCTCTTATCACGGAGCAACTGCAGGAGCGATCGGCCTTACCGGCGATCCCCGCAGATGGGCCGCGGAACCGGGCATTCCGGGCGTGGTTCATGTGCTCGATCCTTATCACGGCATCGAGCGCGGATGGGAATCGGCGGAAACTTCTCTCGCTATGATCGAGGAGACGATTCAGCTCGAAGGCCCCCAAACCGTCGCCGCGTTCATTCTGGAGCCTGTGACCGGCACGAACGGCGTCCTCATTCCTCCCGATGGATATCTCGAAGGCGTGCGCAAGCTCTGCGACAAGTACGGAATCCTGATGATTGCTGATGAAGTGATGTCTGGCTTCGGGCGCACTGGCGCGTGGTTTGCGGTCGATCACTGGAACGTCGTTCCCGACCTGCTTTGCATGGCGAAAGGATTGACCTCCAGCTATCTTCCTCTCGGCGCGGTTGGCATGCGTCATCACATTGCGCAGCATTTTCAGGACAAAGTTTTTTATGGCGGGCTCACTTACAACAGCCATCCCATGGGCTGCGCGGCGGCGCTGGCGACCATTCGCGTGTATGAGGAAGACAGTCTGATCGACAACGCAAAAAAAATGGGCGCGGTTCTGACGCAACTCGGAACCGAACTGCAGGCGAAACATCCGTCGGTGGGAGCGGTGCGGTCGATTGGATTGTTTGGCATCGTCGAACTGATTCGCAATCGCAAGACGCGCCAGCCGATGGCGCCATTCAATGGCACGTCCGATGAAATGGCCGCGCTCGGGCGCTTCTTCCGCGAGCAGGGGCTTTACACGTTCGTCCGCTGGAACACCTTCTTCACCAATCCTCCGCTGTGCATCAACGAGCAGCAGCTGCGCGAAGCGTTCGCCATTATTGATCGCGGGCTGGAGATTACGGATAAGGCTGTGGGCTAGTCGCTGCTACCGGGCACTTGGTAGCCAGTTGCTCTTGTGGGGCGGACACTCCTGTCCGCCTCTCTCCATCTACACGAGTGCCAATCTTCCCGTGATCCTTTTCGGGCATCGGAACCTGGTTCGTGGGGTACCTCCCCCCTATTCCGTGGTCTATTGGGAATCATCGGGTTAGCAAGAAATTCTCTGCAAAATACGTTTTTCAAAGAGCTTAGAGGTCAAAATACGTGAAGCAAAGGAGTTGGCCCAGCGCTGCCCACGACGAATCGTGGTGACGCACTGCCTTCGCTTTCATGATCGGTGGTTGGGGCTGTGGATGGAAAGATTAGATGTCACAGCGATCTCGTGAGGTTACGCTGGACGAGGTGCGCGACGGTTCCGCTGGCGGCTTCGCCGACGGGTCGCTAGGCAGTTCGAGCCCGTCGGAGGCGAAAAAGACCTCGGTACCTGTATATGCGAGTGCCGCGTTGTATTGGACCTTGCAAAAAATACTGTGTCTTTTCATGTACAACTTGCGGATCTCGGGGACGTCATCGTACGACACGAGCCAAGGACGCTTTAGGTGTCGCTGGATTGTCTTGGCGAGCCTAACGTGGTCGTTCGGTTTGTAGTAGTTCAGATAGAGCCGACTGGACCGGTGAAAATACGGCGGATCGCAATACACCAGCGTCCTTGATGGTAACTTAGACACATATCGCTTGATGAACGCCTCGGCATCGAGTTTAGTTACGGTTATTCGCTCCCGGTTTTTCGATATCGCCTCGACGCGTCGGATTAGCTCGTTGCGTGGGAAGCGAGCATCCATCTTCCATCGGCCTTGTTGGCTGATGCCGCCGATGACGCCGCCGTTTGGTATTCCCGAGCGGTTGCAGCGATTCAGGTAGAAAAGGCTGAACCCGACGTCGATTTGGGGAAAATCTCTTGTGTGCTTGAGGATGTGCCGTTGGCGTTGCCATTCGTCCACCGTCAGCGAGGCGCTAGCAATTCTTCGGCAAAACTCGTCTGCATTCCGCTGAATGGATCGCCAGAAGGCGTAGATGGGCACGGAGGAGTCATTCAAGTGGATGTGCTCGACTTGGTTGCTGAGCAGCAGCCGTATTGCGAGGCCTGCGCCGCCAGCGTATGGTTCCGCGTAATGGCCGCCGACCAGTTTGTTTGACCGCAGTATCTCGGCAACAAACGGCGCCAGCCGCTGCTTGCCGCCAGGATATCGAAGGGGCGTGCCGTATCGGTTCATAGCTAGCTGTTCATGGCTTCTAGGAGCGGGAAAATATTTGCGAAGACGGTGCTTACTGCCCGGCCGTCGACTACGAACTTTGGATGGTGTATGAGCTGATTCATTGATGTAACGGATAGGAGGCCTGCGGGATTTCCCAGATCCGTCATGGCTCCGTGCAGCGCCCTCACCATCACCTTATCCTTGTTGGTGTTGGTCAAATGTTTTGTGATGTCCCGGAGCACGTCAACGAGTTTTCGCTCTTCGCCGCTTGGCTTGGCCATTAATGGTCCGCCTGATTTCGCGTGATCTTGGCAGAACGCCTTCGCGGAGATCTCGAACATGCTTCTAAGTAAGAAGCAAAAGGCCAAGGGGTATTTCCCGACGTTGAGATTTCTCGCCTCGTCCAGCAGCTTGACGACTTTTTCTCTGTTGTTTCCGAGCGGCACGAATTTTCTCAATGCCCGCGAAACGGCCCGGGGATCATCAATCGAGACCGCTTTGCGCTTGGCCCCCCGTCTCGATGATGTCGAACTCTGGTGCGTACTGCTAGTTCCTTGCCCGCTTCCCGAGGTTGCGGTGCTCGATGATGCCTGGGTGGTGGCCGCGGGAATGCCGTCCGAGACTGCGAAGTCGGCCGTCCGCACTTCTTCGAAGCCGACCATTTCGCTTCCAATATCGTGTAGCACTTTCTCGAGTGCGGGTCGGAACTTAATCTTTGGGTAGCTGTCAGCTAGATCTCGTGACGACGCCAGGCCCATGCGCGGTGCTAGCCGTTTCGCAGCCTCGTCAAGCACGCTGAGATTATACTGTCCGGCCCATCGCTGCTTCTGGGCCGGGGTTATGTTCTGGCCTTGCTTAAGGTACTTCTCTAGCAGGTCGAGGCCTGCTTCACTCGCGCCATTCCGGTCACGGTTGTGGCGGGCTCGGGGAACAGCGCTCCAGGGATCGCGGCCAGCCTTCTCTCCTTTTCCGTGTGTCAACTGCACGATTCTGTCGACTACCTCGGCTTCACTCTGTTGATACACTGCGCAGGGTACCAGTCGGTTGGCGTTTTTCCACTTGTCTGTTACGGCGGTGATCATCGCCTCGATGTGTGTCGGGATGGCGATAGAGGGCCGGCTAGCATAGCCATGAATGAGTTTCAAGGCGGCAATGCGCCGATTTCCTTCCTTTACTTCCATGTCAGTCCCGCTCTTGCCGCCGGTGAGGACTAGGATATTTTCGGTGGGGTGGTATCCGTCCGTGAGTAGGCTTTCCATAAGGGCCCAGAACCAATCTGGATTGATGGAAACGAGCGCAGCGATCGCGTTTGCTTCGTTGGGCTGCGCCACCGTTCGGAAATTCTTCAGATCCAGCTTGAGATCTTTCACGCTTAGCGAGGTTGTTGCTGGCATGTTTGCCGACCGCCTGCTTTTAGCTTAGGTGCAACTACGCAGAATCAAAAAGGGCCACGGCGTCGCCGCGGCCCCCTCGCAGTCCGGTTCCTTTGTACACTTTGGCGCGAGGAAATGCCAAGTATCTTTGCGGCGTCGGGTTGTCGCAGGGGCTGAGGCCCGATCTGTTGTGGGGCTTTACGCGGCCCGTTCGACTTCGCTCAGGTCAGGCCGCTTAAGCGCTGCTCTTCCACGGTGCTGCATGCGGTTCGTGTTCGGGATCAGGCAAAATCAACGGCAAGGGCAAAGGCAACGGACAGGAGTGTCCGTTCCACACGGGCGTCGCTTCGCTGCGCGGACAGCCGGGGCGGCTGTCCCCACATGAGTCGTGGTGCTGCATGCGAACAGCAGGTTCCTCGCCCGCCTTCGGCGCGCTCGGAATGACATAGTTCAGATAAGAGTTAGGCGGTTGGCCCAGCCTAATCCGAGGGTGCCCCGTCCAAGCTCCGCTTGGGCGGGGACTCTTCCGCCGCTGGCCGTTGCTCCTCAATCACTACGGCCAGCGCTGGGACCCATGCAGCACTCTTGCGACCTCCACGGCTTCCGTCCCGACTCGGTACACAGCAATAAACGGAAAGGGAGAAAACGCCAATTCACGAGTGCCCCTTATTCTGCCGGGACGGCCTTGCTTCGGGAACGATGCGAGGGACGCAATCCCTTCGAATATCGTATGGGCCACGCGCTCGGCGGCTGCGGGATTCTGCTTGCGGATATACTCGACAATCGCCGCGAAATCGGCTGCGGCTTCGGGAGACCAGCGAACCGTCATCAAGGCTTGAGGATGCGCTCGATTTGGCGGCCCACTTCTTCATGCGACACGAACTTGCCTGCGTCCAAAGAGGCCACGCCTTTTTGCACTTCTCGCCTGAACCATTCGTCGTGGTGCAGGTAGTCCGCGACCAATTCCTCCACGACTTGATTCGCCGCCTTACCCGCTTCGGAAGCAATTCTGACGAGACTCGCTTCAAGCTCAGGCGCTAAGGAAATTTCCATAAATATTATTGTAGGCGGGGAGCTTCGAATCTCCAATCACGATTTCATCTGCCTTGTGACATCCTCCCTTGCCGTCCACAGCCTCGCTCCGAAATGATGATCGATACCGTGAAAATAACTTAGAAGCCAACTGGTAACGGCGCTAAGTCCGTTGTTTCGCGGATTTGATACTTAAGCTCTTTGACGAACGGATTTTGCGAGGAATTTCCCGCTAACCCCGATTCCAAAGATTACGTGAGATAGGGGGAAGGTACCTCAAAGTCCGGTGAACTCGAAGACGAGATAGGAAGAGAGAGAACAATATGGGTCTGGAAGATGTTCCACGATGTCAGCATGTGAAGGTGAATGGGACGCAGTGTGGGTCTCCGGCGCTGCGGAGGCGGAGGCGGTGCTATTTTCATGAGGAGGTGCGGGTCGAGCGGGCGAAGGTGAAGGCCGACCAGTTCTCGCAGCGTGGGTTTGAGATGCCGCTGCTGGAAGATGCGAACGCGGTGCAGCTGGCTCTGATGAAAGTCCTGCAAATGCTGGCGCGCGGGCAGATGGAATTGAAGATGGCGGGACTGATGCTCTACGGGCTGCAGACGGCAAGCGCCAATTTGAAGAATACGAAGTTTGAGGCGGAGAAGGTGACCGATGTGGTGATTGACCGCAATACGGTGGAGCAGACCTGCATCAACGGCCCGCAGTGGTTTGCGAAGGATTTCGCGGAGCAGGGCGAGCCGGAGCTGCTGGAAGAAGAAGAGATGGATCAATTGGCGGAGGAGAAGGGTGAGGAGGTTGTGGCCGAGATATCTCAGGGAGAGATATTTCAGGCGCCGCTTGCGCAGCAGAAGATGATTGAGGGAGAAGTTAGTCCGGCGCCGGTTCGTGTGGAGGTTTGTGAGGAGAAGATGGGTCCGCCGGGCAAGGCGTGCGCGGTGAAGCGTAAGAGGCCGGCTCTGAAGGATCTTGACGATGAGCCCGACAGTTTGGCGAAGATATTGTTGCAGAGGTTGGGGCTGCCGCTCACCAACGAATCCGCTGCCTCAGGATAGAGCGGGCGTCGCGTTGCGACGCAGACAGCCGAGGGCGGCTGTCCTTACACGGGGGCTGTTCCGAAAAAGCAGGTTCCTCACGCGCTTTCGGCGCGCTCGGAATGACAAGGGTTGCAAACGTAAATAACTCAGGCGCGCCAGATGATTTGCGGAGCGTCGAGCGAGGAGAACATTACGGGCTCGTGGTGGATGGCGGTGGCGTGCTGGTTGATGGCGGCGGCGGCCTGGGTGCGGAGGTTGCCGTTGCGGGCATCGAAGTCCAGAGTGCTGACGTGGTGGGAGCAGTGGGTGCAGGTGAACTTCATGCCACCCTTGATGCGTCCGATGGTGTAGAGGCGCTTCACATTTTTCAGTGTAGTCTTTTCGCCGCGGAGGGGAAGACACAGTGGTGGGGCGGCGAAGGTAATCAAGGGCGAGTTTCAAAGTGGAAAAATGGGTCTACGCTGCGCTTGCCGGGACAACCGAGGGGCGGCTGTCCCCACATGGTGCTGGGCTGCGCTACATGAGCTGTTGCGCTGCAGGCAACAGCAGGTTCCTCTACTACGCCGTCGCTGTCGCTCCGGCTCCGGTCGGAATGACAAAGTCTCCGTCGCGTCGTCACTTGAGCGTCGTCACTTGGTCTCAGATTGAAGGCGGTTGTATTTTTTCAGGACTTCGCGGAGGCGGGCGTGGGGTAAGGAAATGACTTCGTGGTCATCGATGCCTTTCATGGTTTCGGCGGCGACCATGGCGTTGACGACGGCTTCTTCGGTTGCCTGCACGGTCGCAAGG
>JBAVZU010000141.1:0-3870 GCA_049588915.1 Candidatus Sulfotelmatobacter sp. | reverse complement strand
GGGGCTATCAGATCGCCGCCGTAGACGGCGGGAACAAAGTGATCATCCGGACAGTCAAAGTCGGCGACCGCGTCGGCAGCGATTGGGTTATTGCAGAGGGACTGAGGGCCGGAGAACGGGTGATTGCAGAGGGCGTGCAGAAGGTGCGTCCCGGCATGCAGGTGAATCCCAAACCATTTGCCGCCATCACGACGGGAAGGTGATCCAATGTCAAAGTTCTTTATCAACCGTCCCATCGTCGCCATAGTCATCTCGATCATGCTTGTGCTGGTCGGCTCCCTCACCATTCTGAGTTTGCCGGTCGCGCAGTTTCCCAGCATTGCGCCTCCTGAGATTCAGATTCTGGCCACGTACATTGGGGCCGACGCCCAAACCCTGGAGCAGGCGGTGGCCACGCCCATCGAACAGCAGATGAGCGGCGTGGACAACATGAACTACATGTATTCGCTGAATGCCACCGGCAACAACACCACCAGTCTGATCGTGGATTTCGACGCAAAGACCGATCCAAACACCGATTACATTCTCGCGCAAAGTCGCGAAACGCTGGCGGCTTCTCAGCTTCCCGTGGATGTGACGAATTACGGCGTCACTGTCCGGAAGTCGGTTACCGCACCCCTCACGTTGATCGCGGTGTACTCACCACATGGAACCTACGACGCCAGTTTTCTGGCGAACTATGCGTACATCAATCTGGTGGATCCGCTTCTACGCTCGCCGGGCATCGGCAACGTTCAGGTATTCGGCGCAGGCCAATATGCGATGCGGCTATGGGTAAAGCCCGACACGTTGGCCAAGCTCGGAGTCACCGTGCCGGAAATCGTCAGCGCCATTCAGTCGCAAAACACCGTAAACCCAGCCGGCAAGGCGGGCGGCGAACCGGCCCCCAAGGGTCAGGAATTTACCTACTCGGTCCTCGCCCAAGGCCGCCTCCAGTCTCCGGAAGAATTCGGACAGATTGTCGTTCGCGAGACTCCTGACGGCGGGACCGTCCGGGTCCGCGATGTCGCCCGCATCGATCTGGGTTCGCAGGACTACAGCGTCGCTGGACGTTTCAATGGAAAGCCCAGCGCCGTCATCGCCACCTACCAACTGCCGGGCTCGAATGCCGTCGAAGCGGCCGCTGGCGTCCATAAGCTGATGGAGAAGATGAAGGAGCGCTTCCCGGAGGACCTGGATTACGTGACCGCGCTCGATACGACACGTGCAGTTACCGAGGGCATGAAGGAGATCGTCGAAACGCTTTTGATTGCCCTCGCGCTCGTAATCCTTGTGGTCTATCTATTCCTCCAGAGTTGGCGCGCTACGCTCATTCCGCTGCTTGCGGTCCCGGTATCGCTGGTCGGAACGTTCGTGCTTTTTCCGTTGTTTGGTTTTTCCATCAACACGCTTTCTCTGTTTGGTCTGGTGCTCGCGATCGGTCTCGTGGTCGATGATGCCATTGTCGTAGTGGAAGGGGTCGAACGTCACATTGAAGAAGGCATGACGTCGAAGGCTGCAGCGCTTAAAGCGATGGAAGAGCTTTCCGGCCCCGTGGTTGGCATCGCGCTCGTTCTCTCGGCCGTGTTTGTGCCAACCGCTTTTATTCCGGGTATCACCGGCAAGCTGTACCAACAATTCGCTGTCACCATCGCGATTTCCGTACTCCTCTCCGCATTTAACGCGCTCACGCTCAGCCCGGCGCTGGCAGCGCTGCTGCTCAAGCAACAGCCGCCGAGCCGAGGACTCTTGAGGAGGTTTTTCGACGGGTTTAACCGTGTCTTTGAGCGAGCCACCGAGGGCTATGTGCGCTTGAGCGCTGTATTAGTCCAAAAGAGCATAGTTGCACTCGTGTTGCTGGCTGTCTTTTGTTTAGCCGCCGGCTTTTTTGCCAACCGGCTCCCATCGAGCTTTCTGCCAGATGAAGATCAAGGTTACGCCTACGTCAATGTGCAGTTGCCGAATGGAGCTTCGCTGGAACGCACCACAGCGGTCACAGCTGAAGTGGAAAAGATCATCATGAATACGCCGGGGGTTGAAAAGGTTACTTCCTTCGTCGGCTTCAGCCTACTCAGCTTTGTTCGCACCAGTTACAACTCGACCTTTTTTGTGAATTTTAAGCCTTGGGGCGAGCGCAAAACCCGAGAGGAGCAATTCCAAACTCTCAAGGCACATCTGAACCAGCAGTTGAGCAAGTTGCCGACTGCAATCGCGTTTGGTTTTTCACCGCCTGCCATTCCCGGCGTGGGCACGGCGGGCGGCTTTACTTTCATCCTCGAAGACCGTTCGGGCGGCGATATTCAATTCCTGGCGAAAAACCTGAGCACCTTTCTGGAGGCCGCTCGAAAGCGGCCCGAGATCGCCAGCGTCAGCACGACTTTTCTGGCGAGCGTTCCGCAACAGTTTGTCGATGTAAATCGCGACAAGGTGCTGAAACAAGGCGTCGCGCTCAGCGATGTGTATCGAACGATTCAAGCTTTCATGGGCGGATACTTTATCAACTACTTCAACCGCTTCGGCCGCCAGTGGCAGGTTTACATCGAGGCCGAAAACGACGACCGGGCCAAAGCGGAGAACGTCGGGCAGTTCTACGTCCGCAACAACAAAGGAGAGAGTGTTCCCCTCTCGACTCTAACCACTATTAAACCGCGACTCGGCCCAGAATTTACATTGCGCTTCAACGAATACCGCTCGGCGCAGATCAATGGGAGCGCCGCGCCCGGCTTCAGCGCAGACCAAGCCACTGCCGCACTTGAAGACGTTTTCAAACAGACCATGCCTCGCGAGATGGGCTTCGATTATTCGGGTATTTCTTATCAGGAGCAGAAAGCGCGGCAGGGTGTGCCGCCATCGGCGATTTTCGGACTCTCGCTGTTATTCGTTTTCCTTATTCTGGCGGCATTGTACGAAAGCTGGTCATTGCCGTTCAGCGTGCTGCTGAGCACGCCGGTGGCGATCTTCGGAGCCTTCGGCATCCTTTGGCTGCGCCGCGTGCTGCTCGGCATTTTCGTGCCACCTTATCTTGTCCAGATCGAAACCGATGTCTACTCGCAAATCGGCCTGGTCATGCTCATCGGGTTAGCGGCGAAGAACGCGATTCTGATCGTTGAATTTGCCAAGGACCAATACGAGCAAGGCAAGCCCTTGGTGGATGCTGCGCTGGAAGGAGCCAGGCTTCGTCTGCGGCCAATTCTGATGACGTCTTTCGCGTTCATTCTCGGTTGCGTGCCGCTCTGGACGGCGAGTGGGGCGGGGGCGGTTGCCCGGCAAATCATGGGCACGACGGTGATCGGCGGGATGATGGCCGCCAGCGTGATCGGCATCTTCTTCGTACCGGCAATCTTCTTCATGGTTGAGAAATGGTCAGGAGCAGGTAAGGAGCGGGCATCAGGGGCGCTTCCAATAACCCCTGCTCCAGCGGAAGGAGACTGAAATGGCCCACGGGCGCGGGAGTAAAGACAAGAGTGAGCAGCAGCGGAGATTCGTTATGAAGAAGTCGCCATCATTACCGATGTGCGCGATCATCGCCGGAATTCTCGCATCGATCATAATGACGGGATGTGCGGTCGGCCCGAATTACCAGCGGCCCGTGGTTCAGACTCCAACGGCCTATCGCGATCTAAGGGAAGACAAACAGACCCAAGCCCAGGTGGCGTCGTTTGCAGACCTTCCATGGTGGCAGGTCTTCCAGGACCCGCAACTGCAAGAGCTCCTCCGCACGGCGCTGAAGGAAAATTACGATCTGCAACTGGCGATGGAGCGCATCACTGCGGCCCGCGCTCAGGTCGCGATCACGCGCTCCCGTCTGTTTCCGCAGGTGCAAGGGGATGCGAACTTCAATGGCGGAAAAGATGGAAGCACGCGATCGAAGTTCAACATTCTGGGCTTCAC
>JBAVZU010000140.1:0-35214 GCA_049588915.1 Candidatus Sulfotelmatobacter sp. | reverse complement strand
TTTGGTGCTGGCATTTGGTGCAGGTCATATGGTTTCTCCGCTTGCGTTATGCGAAGAAACCAGCCAAAATAGACTCTCTAGGTCTGAGGCGTGGGTCACTCCGCGCTTTGGATTAGCCCCGACAACGGCTCGAACCGCTGCCGGGGTGTTTAGTCAGCTACTTAGGTTGTGGTGGAGGTCGGGTCATGGCCTTCTACCTACCTTTCTGAAACGCTCTGCGCTCGAATCGCAGGGCGTTTCGCATTCGCGTCCAAAGTCATTTTGTGGATTTCTTGGGACTGGTCGCCGCCTCTTTCGCCTTTGCGATCTCCGCCATTTCCTTCCTGATCTCTATGTATTCACTGTCGGGCGTCATAAACATCGCTCCCCCGCTAGCGGTTTTGCCTTCAACCAATTCGCGTGCTTCCACCATTCGTCGCAAGGTTGTAGAAATCGAAGACAGGGGATTGGATTTGTACTTACTGAAGTCAAATCCCCGCTGTATCAGATCGCGCCTTATGGTTTTCGCCGTAAAGGTCGAGCGCGGGGCCTCCTTAATAACTCTGCGGATAGATTCGGCAAGAGACGTGGCATTCGCCAGCGACCTTCCCACGGAGATGTCAATGTTGTTTTGCCATGCTGCTCTACGTTCATTCGGCACCATGTTGAGCGTTGCGTACACGAACTGCCTCAACTTTGCGATTTCCATCTCAATTTCCTCGCGTTGATGCTGCAAGTCACGGAAACGCTCAATAGAATCTCGAATGATTTTTTCGTAGTGAGACTCTGTCATACAAGGAGTATGAGACAATGTCGCACTTTAGTCAAGACAAAAATGAGACGACAAGCAGCACAAAGTCCAAGTGGGATGAGGCAATTCTAGATGCCAAACTTAGAAT
This sequence comes from Candidatus Sulfotelmatobacter sp., assembly GCA_049588915.1. Taxonomy (GTDB): domain Bacteria; phylum Acidobacteriota; class Terriglobia; order Terriglobales; family Acidobacteriaceae; genus Sulfotelmatobacter. The sequence goes on along the minus strand of JBAVZU010000140.1, from coordinate 34,336 downwards.
TGCCGATCTCAAGAAAACCATCGAGGTTTATCAGGCGCGGCGAGATGCAGGCGATCCGTGGCCGGATGTGCAATTGAGAGGCCGCGCCGGAAGGCGGCAACACAGTGTTTAAGACACTACCCGCGCAGGCCCGAATCGGCGTCTAAATCTATTGTGTTGGTTAATTTTATCCAGGCCCTTTGTGCCGTGATTCTCGGAAACGTGGCGTACTTTCTGCTGGCGCCTGGCCTTCATTTGCCACGACACAGCCCATTCCGGGCCGACTGGGGACTAATTGTGGACTTCTGGTTTTGCGCCGTCGCTTACGGACTAATTCGCACCGCCAGAAAGTGGAAGTAGAGCAATCGTGGTTCCCAGCCCTTCCGTTTCTTCGTTACTTTGGGAACATTCGCAGGCGCTTCCAACACGTTACGATATTTCATCAGTATGAATAAGATCGCCATCCTGTACGACGCTGGCCAAGCTGTGCTCTCTACCTTCGATCTGGACGAGGTGCTACAGCGCATTCTCGCCATTGCGCACGATTATTTTCATCTGCGGAATGTGGCCATCGTGCTCCTCGATCAGCCGTCGCAGCAATTGTACGTCCGTTCACAAATAGGCTGGGACAAAGGTCAGGATAGGAATCGCGTATCGCTGGGCCAGGGGATTACCGGAGCCGCCGCCCTCAAAAAGCAGCCAGTTTATTCGCCAGACGTCAGCAAGGATCCGCGCTATTTCTGCTCCGCGAAATCCACTCGTTCCGAGCTCGCCATCCCGCTCATGGTGCGCGATGAAGTAGTGGGCGTGCTGGATTGCCAGAGCGACCGGCTTAACCATTTTGACTCGGAGACGATCGACCTGCTGACTCTATTCTCCACCCAGGCCTCGATCGCGTTGCAGAACGCGCGCCTCTATTCGCTGGAGCAACAACGGGCCCGTCAGCTCCAGGCAATCAATGCGATCGCGCAACAGACCACCGCCGTTTTGGACCTGGAAGAGCTCCTGGGCAGAGTTTGCGGGCTTATCCACGACGCCTTTCATGTGTCGCATGTCTCGCTTTTCTTGAGGGAGGAGCACGACTTGGTGCTGCGAGCTCATTACGGAACACTCACACCCCGGATTCCAGAAGGTGGCCGTTTCACGGCGAAGGCGGAACCGTGGGCAAACATTCTCGGCAATAGCCGGACATCGATCGAGAAAGATCTTGGCAACGCTCCTTCAGGCGTCAAGTTTTTCGAGGAAACGGCTTCACGCTTGTGCATTCCTCTAGTTTCATTCGGCCAGACTTTAGGGGTGCTTGCTCTCGATAGCTCGCAGACGGATGCGTTCCGCGAGGGCGATCAGCAATCGTTGGAGTCTGTCGCCGACATTTGTGCCACCGCCATCCAGAACGCACATTATGTCGATCGCGTGAAGCAATTAGCTTATCTTGATGGCCTGACTGGAATTTTTAATCGCCGCTTCTTCGAACTGCGCATCCTCGAAGAGATCGAACGCGCCCAGCGCTATAAAACGGGGATGGCCGTGATCATGGCTGACATCGATCAGTTCAAAAAGCTGAATGACGAGTTCGGACACGTTCTCGGAGACGAAGTCCTAAGACAGACCTCCTCGCTATTTCACCAGCAGCTCCGCAAAGTGGACGTGGTCTGCCGTTACGGCGGCGAAGAGTTTGCGATCCTGCTAACCCAAGTGAACGGCCCTCAAGCCCTGGCAGTAGCGGGCAAATTGCGGAAGGTGGTGGAAGAATGGCAGTTCCCGGGCGTGCCCCGGGCGGTAACCATCAGCGCCGGCGCCGCCGCCTTTCCGGAACACGGCAGCACGCGAGATGACTTGGTAAAAGCTGCAGATTCCGCTCTATACGCCGCCAAACAGGCCGGACGTAACACGGTCTGTTTGGCGGCGCGAGCCCACCGCCACGCTGCGGGTTAGATCTCCAGCCAATCTCCCTGCAACTGGTGCCTCAAGCGTTCCATCTCCTGCTGCAGTTTTTGGCGGCTTTTTTCCAGCTCTTGGCGAATTCTGGGCTCAACTTCCTCTTTCAGTTTTTGTGTTTGCTCTTTCATTTGTCTTTGCTGCTCGCAGAGCGACTTACGTATTTCCGCCGAGGCTTTCCGAGTTGCTTCACTTGCCAACTCTATTTGCGGCCGAAGGTCGGCAATCTCGTTTCTTACCTCGGTCAGCGTTTCAGCGTCCAGCTCGGGCTCTTCACGGCTCTCTTCGATGTAGCTGTTCTTGCCGGAGTCCTTACCCTCGGGCAAGCTAAGGGTAAGCGTCTGTTCCTTTCTGTCGCGGATCACTCCTACACTCACGGATCCCGCACCGTGTGACCGCAAGGCATGCGTAAAGTCGCTGGAGTCATGGATCGGGTGGTCCGCGACGCGCGTGATCACGTCGCCGGCGCGCAGGCCGGCTTTGTCGGCACGGCTGCCTTTTTCCACCGACCGCACCAGTACTCCATTTCCGTTTTTCGCGCCGAAATACTCACCCAACTGCGGCGTGATGTTCTCCACCATCAGCCCGCTTCTCATCGACGAGTGCACATAGACCACACCCATATTCGGAACATCAAAATCCGGGAGATTCGGAATGGGCGGAATACTGGGGATTGCTGGAATGTGAAATTCCTTGTCCATCTGCTCCATGTGGCTGAATTCCTTGCTGCGATCGGCGAGCTGCACTTTGATTGTCATGGGCTGTCCGTCGCGGCTCAACCCAAGCGTAACCACACGTCCAGGAGGAGTTTCATGAATCATCCGGTGCAACTGGGCTTTGCTTTCGACGGCCGTACCATTCAAGGTCAGGATGACGTCATGCTCCTTGAGGCCCACTTTGCCTGCGGGGGCATCCTGATCGACCATGGTTACTTCGACGCCCTTTTCTTCCTTCAGCTTCAGAACCCCAAGCCGGTCGGGAGTGATATCCACGATGTCGACGCCGAGGTAGGAACTGCTTCCCGAATCCTCGCTCGGAATACCGTCGGGCTCGGAAGACTCGACTGCCCATCTCTGGTCGGCTTGCGACAGGCTGATCAGCAGCGGCAGTAAAGCGATCGCTGTGAAACTTCGTTTGCGCATGACGAACCTCCTGACTACTTCCGACGCAACCATCGCGTGTTCGCTTTCTGACTAATTCCCGCGCTTAAAGTAGATATCGCCGGTGGTTGTCCGAACCTTCAGCACGGGACCACCTCCGTTCAATTTTCCCTCGGCACTGAGCGTCCTCGGTCCCCACTTATCGCCTTCGCTTGCGACGTGGATGTCTGCGAAGTCGGAAGTAATATGATGCCCATTACCCAAATCAACGCTCGCCTGTACCGAGAGCGCAACATCCGGCGCAATGTAAACCGTGATGTCGCCGGCAGAAGTTTCAATCCTCGAATCGGTAGCAGGTGCCGCGGTTTTTACCAGCTTCACGACGATGCCACCGGCGCTGGTCTCGACGCGTGCCGACGGGACGCCAAAGAGCTCAATCCCGCCACCGCCGGTGCGGGCCTCGACATGACCTTTGGCAGACGTAAGATGAATGCTGCCCCCTCCGGTTTCGATTTGAACCGGTCCGTCGATGTCTCCCAGGTCAATGCTCCCACCGCCAGTTTCTGCCTTCACTTTGCCGTTGCACTGATGGACCTGAATTCCTCCGCCACCGGTCTCGATGCTGGCACCTTGCGCAGCGGACATAATTTCGACGCTGCCGCCACCGGTTTCAGCATTGATCCTCCCATTCGCGTGATGCACTTCGATCGAACCGCCGCCCGTTTGCAGGCCAATATCGCCGCTGACAGTTCCTACATCGATCGAACCGCCCCCGGTCTCGGCGTGAACGCCTCCGCCAATGTCATCCAGGCGCATACAGCCCCCGCCGCTTTGGGCTTCCACGCGTCCGGTAATTCCGCTGGTGTCAATATTGCCGCCCTCGGTTTCGATCTTCACCAGGGCAGTCTCGCGCGGAACGCTAATCATGAGATCTTCCGAGAATTTACGCTTAGAACCCTTTTCAATCCGCATGTGCGTTGGACCAACGTGGACGCTATGAGTGCTTCCTCCTTCCCACTCCCCCACCACCCAAGCCGTGTCTCCCTTCACATAAGCGCTGACCTTGTAGGCATCGAACTGGTGCCGCGCATCCTCCTCCGAAGAGGCTTGGGAATGCATGTGCAGCGTGTAGCTGATACCCGTTTGCTGTGCGCCGCGAACCACCACCGATCCCATGTCGAGCCGCACCCTTAGATTTTTGACTCCTGCCAGAGACCCCGTGAGCACTTGGCTCCAACCGCCATTCTCACGGGAGACATGCGTTTCCTGCGCCATCGCCAGGGGCGCAAGGATTGCCAGCACGCCCAACAGGCCGACGAATTGTGGCGAACGTTTCAAATAACCCCCCTCAGTTTCTGTGTCTTTTCATTTCAGCAGCATTGCGCAACCGATCCGATCTCAGCCGCTTTGAAAGCGCGCACTTCTCGCCGCACCGTTAAGAGCCGAAGGGCAGTCGAGCTTAGGCCCTGCGGAATCGACCCGACTTCTAATCAATCTCCGGCAACTGCGCCAGCATGGTGCGAGCTTGAGACTTGATGTACTGACTCTGATCCTTGGCTGCCAGCGTCATCAATACTCCGCGTACGCTGCCGTCGGCCTTCACCGGCTCGATCAGCCGCATCGCCTCGGTGCGTACGCCGGGGTTCGAATCGCCCACCAAAGCTTCCAGCACCGCGTCGCGGACGTGCACATCATCCTTCACAAAGCCGCCCAGGCCATCGAGAGCCTTCAGCCGCACTCCGGGATTTGTGTCATAGCGCAACGCATAGATCAGCGCATCCCGCACCTGGGACACATCGGGCTTCTTGGTCAGCAAATCGACCGAATCCATGCGGACGCCCGAATTGTAGTTATTGCGCGCGGCAAACAAAAGCAGTTGCTGGATCCGCTGGTCATTCAGCGACCCCTGAGTCTCCTGCGTGGAAACTGTATCGTATTTGATGGCGATCTGATTGGTTCCTGGCTCCTGTGTAATGGACTGGATGCCGGTGATCGAAGACTCCGCGGTGGGTGCCGTTCCGATGGCAGCGCCACTTGGCTGGTGACCGAATACTTTGTAGGAAGTCCCAAGTCCGGCAGCGAAGCCGAGAATCAGAATCGCGGATGCTAGAGCGGGAGAGAATCGAACCTGCCGCAGCCAGTTGGCCGGATCGAACGTCAGCCGCCGCCAGAACCCGCCCTGTTCGGCTGTCTCCAGCGCTTCCTGCAGCTTCATGCGCGAGGCGGCCAATAAATTCGCTGTAGGCTCGGCTCCTAACTCCTGAGACAGGAGAGCATGAAATTCCTGCTCCGCCTTCAGTTCCGCCGCGCAATCGACACAGCGCACAATATGCTGCTCGAGTTCATGACGAGCGTCATCCGCCAGGTCACCATAAACATGCAGCGTGATATTTTCTCGTACCCACTCGCACTTCATAGTTCTTACCTCGTTAACACCTTGCTCATGTGGGTCCAGCCGACCTAGGCTGTCCGCTGGGCAAAGCCTACCCACTGCCCTTATCTGATATCCGCCAACTGACCGCGCAATTTCTGCGTAGCTCGAAACAACGTGTTCTTCGCAGTTTCTTCCGTGGTATGCAAAATCTCTCCCACGGTGCGCAGCTTCAATCCGTGATAATGCTTTAGCTCAAACACCATTCGCTCGCGCGGCGTTAACTTTTCCAGTGCTCCGGAAATCCTCGCACCCAACTGCCGCCGCATCAAATCCCGCTCCGGATTCGCTCCCGCCCGCCCATCCGCCACCTGATCGAGCAAGTCATATTCCCCGCCGTTGCCGTCTTTCACTACCGGCGCATCCTCTTTGCGCACCGTCTTCCTGCGCAGATGATCCAGGCAAAGATTGGTCACGATGCGATAGATCCAGGTATAGAACGAACATTCGAAGCGAAAGCTCCCAATGTTCTTATAGGCCTTGAGGAAGGCGTCCTGATAGACATCCTGGGCGTCGTGCTCGGTGCCGGTAAGATGCAGCGCGAGCCGCAACACCGCCTGGTCGTAGTGGCGCACCAGTTCTTCGAAAGCGCCGCAGTTACCGCGTTGCGCCTCGCGGATGAGAATCGTATCGTCTATGCGGCGTTCTTGCCCAGCCATGCGGCCCCGCGTGGGGTCCCAATTCCCGCTGACTTTCTCCACTCGCTCGGATTCTGTTTTCGAGTGGGCCCGTGTACCAACCGCAAGTGTGACTGCCCAAACGTCGGCCGGCATGTTCTTGTCGTTTTCCTATACCGCCCGGTGTCGATGCCGTACCCGGGCTGGCGTAGGAATAGACGGCGTATCAGCGGAACCGTGAGCAGGAATTATAGGCTGGCCGGGGCCTTTATGCGGCCTAGGTGATTCTCGCGGAATGGTTTAACGAGACAGAACAGTTACACGCCGTGAGGGAATATGAATTTGCCGGCATGATTGCAGCGCGCCCCGATGCAAATATCGCAACATTCCGCCGATCCTGGTGTTTCGAAACCATTCTAGAATGGCAGGAAAGACATGAGCATCCTCTAGTCTGGCTTTGCGGTCGGAGGGGCAGAAGGCCCGTCCGTTCGGGGCAGGTGGGACTTGGCGATGATCCCCACACACTGGGCAAGAGTTTTTACGTGTACTTTACGCATTTGCCGATCGATGGTACGGGTGGACGAATGGCTCATTGCGCAGGTTGACGATTACAGTGCCGGTGATGATGCATGCGAATGATATTCGCAATCGATTGCGAGCCGTGGGCGGGAGCCGTCCCAGAGGGACAGTCTGATAATAGCCCGCCACTTCAGTGGCAGGAATCTGACTTTCAGGCGTCCCCACGGGACGCGGTCGGCCTTGTTGGACACCGCCCCCGCCAGTGAACTGGCGGGCTATTTTCAGAGGTGCCTGCGGCACGGCCCGCGAACTACTCCGCCACCGCTTCTTTCTCAATCACAACCTTCAAATGCGCGGTCACATCCTTATGCAGCTTCACCGGCACAGTGAACTCACCCAAAGTCTTCAAGGGTTCGTGCAACTGGATCTGCCGGCGGTCGAGGTTAATGCCTTTCTTCACGATGGCCTCGGCAATGTCGCCGGAAGTGACGGAGCCGAACAGCTGATCGTGCTCGCCCGAGCGCCGCTGAAACGTAGCCGAGACCCCGTCAAACTGCTTGGCCAGCTCTTCGGCCTGGGTTTTCTCTTTGGCCGACCGGCGCACCGACGCTGCCTTCATCTGCGCGATGACAGCTTTGTTGCCTTCATTGGCCTCAATGGCCAGCTTGTGCGGCAAAAGAAAGTTGCGTCCATAGCCCTCGGCAACCTTCACCACATCGCCACGCGCGCCCAGCTTGTTCACATCTTCTTTAAGAATGACTTCCATGATAGCTCCTAGGCTTCTAGCTACTCGCTTCTAGCTAACCAACTCTTCGCCACATCGAACTAGATGGCTAGAGGCTAGTAGCGAGAAGCTGCTTCTTTACGATGCCCGCCCGGCAAACGGCAGTAACGCGATGTTGCGAGCCTGTTTGATGGCCGCGGCCAGCCGATGTTGATGCGGCGAGCAAACGCCGGTCAGACGGCGCGGCACAATCTTTCCGCTCTCGGCCACGAACTGGCCGAGCAGACGATAATCCTTATAGTTGATGTCGGCGATTTTTTCCGTGCAGAATTTGCAAACTTTCTTGCGCCGGAAAAATTTGCGTCCACCTTCACGCGGCGGACCGCCCGGCCCAGAGCGCCCGCCTCCACCGCCTCCGCCGAAGCGTGGACGGTCTCCGCCGCCGGACCGCTCCCCGAAAGGCCGCGAGGGCCGCTCAATTGTTGCTGGTGCTTTTGTTTCGTCAGCCATAACACTCCTTATCAATCTGTGCCTAGTGTCAATCTGTGGGTAGTGGTCGGTGATTAGTGACCGACCAGCTAAGACGTCTCTCTCGATTAGAACTGCTCACTCACTACTGACCAACGTTCCTAGACCGTTGCCGCCGGCACATCCGCGGAAGGTGATTCTCCAGTTGGCGCTTGCTCCGCAACTGCTGCAGGCTGGGCGCTGGCCTTCTTGCGCGACTCGCGAAGAGCTTTGATCTTATCCAGACGCTTCTGCTCCTCGTCGATGCGCACCGTGAGAAACTTGATCACCTGCTCGGACACGCGCAGTCGCCGCTCCAATTCATGGATCACTGTGCCCGTGCCTTCAATGGTCATCAGAATGTAGATGCCCTCGCGAAACTTGCGCACGGTGTAGGCCAGGCGCCGTTTGCCCATGCGGTCCACGGACTTCACGGTTCCCGCGGCCGAGGTCACCGTGGTTTCCAAATTCGCAATCAGCTTGTCCAAATCTTCGTCCGCCATATCCGGCCGGACAATAAACATCAGTTCATAGGTACGATTCATTTCCCTCTCCAAATCTGCGAACTTCCACCACGGATCTTCACCGATTACCACGGATAAGCCAGAAGATTCTGATCGGTGAGAATGCGTGCAAATCCGTGGCTAATCTTTCTCGTCCGCTTCTTTCCGGTTGAAGCGATTCATCGCCGCCGCCGGACCTTCTTGCAAAATCACCTTCACAGCCTCTTCAGCGGTATCGAGCACGCCATCAACCACGGCGAGATCCGCCTTACGCATGGGCGACAACAAATAGTCTTTGCCTGCGGCAACTGCGGCACTTAGGACTTGGACTGGCTGCCGCGCTGGAGCCACTCCAATCCGGACTCGCAAAAAATCCTGCGTACCCAAGGCTCCGATGATCGACTCGATGCCGTTATGCCCCGCCGAACTCCGCCGCGTATGAATCCGCAACGTGCCCAGCGGAAAATCCAGCTCGTCCTGAATCACGATCAAGTCCGATTCTGGCTTCGCTTCGTATTCTGCCACCAGTTCTCGAACCGATATGCCGCTGAGGTTCATGTAGGTCTCAGGCTTAACCAGCAGCACGGTTTCGCCGCCAATCACCGCCCGCGCCGTCAAGGACCGGCATTGCCGATTTCTAACTTCGACGCCCAAGTTGCTGGCAATGCGATCCACCGCGAGAAAGCCCACGTTATGCGGCGAGAACTGATAGTGGATACCAGGATTGCCAAGACCGACGATCAGTTTCACGCCACCATCCCAAACCGTTCCGGGATACACGATCTAGGCACATCCCGTGTGGGGACAGCCGCCCTCGGCTGTCTGACCGAGCGTAGCTCGGCTTCTCTTGCCGCGAAGTTATTTCTTCTCCTTCTTCTCGGCCTTTTTCTCTGGCTTCTCGGCAGCTTCCTCGCCCTCTTCTCCTGTCTCCGCCTTGCCCTTCTTGATAACCTCAGGCTCCGCTGGAGCCGCGCCCGCCTCCGCTGCCACCGCTTCCGGTGCAGCCACAACCTCTTCCTTCACGCTGGTTACGTGTGCCACGGGCTGATTCGCGTCCGTCAGGAATTTCAACTTTTCGTTGTGGGGCAAATCCGCCACTCGCAGGACCTTGCCAAAAGTCAGGTGACTAACATCGACATCGATGTGGCCAGGAATGTCCCCCGGCAAGCATTCGATTTCCACCTCGCGGAGCATCTGTTCGAGAATCCCGCCTTCGGTCTTCACGCCCGCCGGAACGCCTTGGAGCATGATGGGCACGCTGACGCGCAGGGCCTTATCCATCGCAATACGCTTGAGGTCGATATGCAGCAAGTGCCCCTTGATCGGCTCATATTGCCAGTCGACGATCATTGCTTTAGCAGTCTCGGCTTTGGCAGTCCCGGCCTTGGCATTCTCCGTTTTGGCGCTCTCGCGGCCATTATGCGAAGGATTCACGACCGCAAGATCAAATATGGTGTTATGGCCGCTTTCCGAGCGGAGAATTCTCAGCACGTGCCGGGGATCCACGCTCACCGCCATTGCTTCCTTGCCAGCGCCATAGATCACGGCAGGAATCTTGCCTTCACGCCGCACGCGGCGCGCCTGGTTCTTGGTGCCCGCTTCCCGCGGACTCGCTTCCAAAACATTCTGCTCCAAAGTAGTTGCCATAATTTCAATTCCTGCCTTACGTAAATAATTTGCTGACTGAAGTTTCCTCGTGAATGGACTGAATCGCCCGCCCAATCAATCCCGCGATGGTAAGCGGTTTGATCTTCGCTTCCATCTGAGCCTCGGGGGTGAGTGGAATCGTATTGGTGATCACCACCTGCTCGATGGCGGAGGTGTGAATGTTTTTTACCGCCGGATCGGAAAGCACCGCGTGTGATGCGCATGCGTAAACCGAGATCGCTCCATTTTCCAGCAGCGCCGCCGCCGTCTTCACCGTGGTTCCGGCAGTATCAATCAGATCGTCAATGATCAGACACGAGCGCCCTTTGACGTCGCCGATCACATGCATCACTTCGGCTACGTTCATTTCCACCCGCCGTTTGTCGACAATTGCCAAAGCCGCGTCCACCTTCTTTGCAAAAAAGCGCGCCCGCTCCACGCCGCCCGCGTCGGGTGAAACCACCGTCAAGTTCGGCAAGTTCAACTTCTTAAAATGATCGACCAGCACCGGCGATGCAAACAAGTGATCCACCGGGATATTAAAAAATCCCTGGATCTGCGGCGTGTGCGGATCGACGATCAACGCCCGATGCGCGCCCGCCGTCGTCAGCAAATCCGCCACCAGCTTTGCCGAAATCGGGACGCGCGGCTTATCCTTGCGATCCTGCCGCGCGTAACCGAAATAAGGCATCACTGCCGTTATGCGCCGCGCCGATGCGCGCTTGAACGCGTCGATCATCAGCAGCAACTCCATCAGATTCTCGTCCACCGGCCGGCAAGTCGGCTGCATAACAAATACGTCGCAGCCGCGCACATTCTCCTGGATCTGGACGTACACCTCGCCATCCGCAAAACGCTTCACCATGGCCTGGCCACGCGGCATGCCGAGAAAATTACAAACTTCATCGGTTAAAGCCTCGTTCGCCGTGCCGCCAAAAATCTTGAACTTTTCGTCCACCCGCGCACGCGGCTTGCGTTCAGGTTTTTCCTCGGGCATGGGAGAAGCCTGCTTTTCGGCTTTCTCCGTTTTTTCGGGAGGCGTCACCAAAGTGGCCATAGTTAGCTCTCAGCTCTCAGCCGTCAGTCAAGCCCACTCCACCGCTCTCCGCAACAGAGAACTGCAAGCTGACAGCTGCATTTCTGGCTGGGCCGCTAGGATTCGAACCTAGACAAAGTGCTCCAAAGGCACTTGACCTACCATTAGTCGACGGCCCAGTAAGGACATTTGTTAATGCTCAATTGTTGATTGAACCCCCACCGGGGCCACCTTAGATTTTCAATCAACAATCAAAAATCAACAATCAAAAAATTTACTCAGATCGCCGCTAACCAAAAATCCTTCGCCAGTATTCTCGCCGGGTCAGCGAAACCGTTGCCTGCGCCGTCCACCCGAAACTTCGCAACTTCGTCACCGCCGCGCTGGCCGCGTCTTTGGAACCAAACAGTCCGTAAAGAGTTGACCCGGAGCCTGACAGCGATACATACTGCGCACCCGCGCGCTGCAGCGCCTTTTTGCCTTCACTCAGTTCGGGATATTCAGGAAAGACGACCTGTTCAAAGTCGTTCTTGATCCCGGCCCGGACAAGCGCGAGAAGCGGATTCTCGGCCCGGCCCCTTCTAAAAGGAGCACCGGAGTAACTCTCGCTCAACCATGCGGAAAGCCCACGGGCAAGCTCACTCATTCTATCGGATGCCTCCCCGACCGTCAATTCGAGAGGCTCTTTTTTGGCGTGCCGCTTAAGGCCGAAGGAGGCCGTCAATAAAGATGCTACGGAAGATGAGGCCCCCGTGCCGCTGGTTCTTCGATCCCACTCCGCAAAAGCGTTTGGCGTGGATACGCCAACCTCCGGAGTGATAACAACGCATGGTACCACTGGAATATCTTGCAGCGGATATACCTGCTCCCCGCGGCCCACGCCAAGTACCGTTCCGCCCACCAGGAATAGCGGAAGGTCTGACCCCACTTCGCCCGCAATTCGGAGGCGCTCATCCGCCGTCAAATTCTTGCCCACCGCGCGTTCCAGCGCCAGCAACGCGGCTACTGCATTCGATGAAGCTCCGCCCATCCCGCCCTGCACCGGCAGCCGTTTCTGGATCTCAACAACAACTCGCCCTTTTAGTTTCATCGCCCGCATCGCTTTCTCCACGATGCCATAGCAAGTATTCGATTCATCCTTCGGAACCCTTGGGTTGGTGCAGAAAATCTCAATCCCTCGCCCGCGCTTCACACTCAGGCGTATCACGTCGTGTAGCGCAATCGTTTGGTACACGGTCAGCAGTTCATGGAAGCCGTCCAAGCGAATCGCCCCGATGCGCAGCCCGAGATTAATCTTGGCGAAGGATCGAACCGTTACCGTCATGGCAGCAAGATTGTATGCCTCGACACCATGCGGCGGAAAGGATTGGCGGAACCTTCTGAGATTCAAGGATTTGAACAATTTCCGCTGGCTGGCTTCTGGTATTGATAACTGGTAGTCGTATCTCTTAGGTAATCTCGACTGTTTCTGTCCCTTAGCGCACTTTAACAATGTGATTTCAATCACAGGAGCCGTCTAACCACGGCTACTTCCCCATTGGAATCGACTAAGACCCGCACACACGCGTGCTGACCTTTCCAGGGAGGACCCCTGTACAGCACGAACCAGGGAGGACCCCTGTACAGCACGATTCCGCAGAGGGCGGATGCAGGTCGAGGGGTGCGGAAAAATGAGTTGACAAAATTTCAGCCTGCGTTGTACGGCAGTCCGGCGATCGGGCGAGTGCAACAGGCGGTGGGCTTTTCAGGGGTTTTTATATGCGCAGTCTGTTGCTTCGTTCAGTTACGCTGGCTCTACCTGTTGTGATCACCATCTTCGCTGCTGGTCAAAGCGGCGACAGTGGCTACAAGGTCATTTCCGTTACCGATGGCGGATCCATCTCCGGGACGATTAAGTGGGCGGGACCGATGCCGCATGAGCTGGATTTTCCAGTTACTAAAGATCCGCAAATCTGCGATCCGGAAGGGAAGAAGAGCGTGAGCCTGGAACGGCTCATCGTCGGTCCCGACGGCGGCGTGGCTAACACAATCGTCTATTTGAAAAATGTCTCCGCCGGCAAAGCGATGGAGTTGCCCGAACAGAGGCGCCATCTCGACCAGAGGCATTGTCACTACATTCCGCACATCCTTCTCGTGCCCGAAAACGCCGATCTGCAGATGAAGAGCTCCGACGCCACCCTGCACACTATTCACATGGACGGCGCCGCCAGCTACAATCTGCCATTTCCTTTTCCCAATCAGATCAATTCGCGCACCATGGCGACGCCGGGCCTGGTCAATCTACGCTGCAATGGCGGCCACGTTTGGATGAATGCGGAAATGATGGTGGTCCCTCATCCTTACTATGCGGTCACCGATGAGAGTGGACGCTTCGAATTCACCAGCGTTCCACCTGGCACTTATCAGATCGTCGCCTGGCATGAAGGCTGGGGATTGGCCGGGAAGGAACAGGCCTTCGACGTCCTGACGGAGCACGCTGTGCAGCGCCCCATCTTCACCGAGCCCAAAACCTGGGAGCGATCCGTCACGGTAAGCCCGAATGGATCGAGTAACGTAAACTTCGTCATCGGAAATAAGTAGGGCTGCTTTGGAGAGCTTTGGCATAGAGAGATTTGAAAGGGCGCGCGACTTCTAGTCGTGCGCTCGTTGGCAAAAGATTTTCAGCCGCGCCGCTTATACAGCACCGCAAACTCAAAGCCGGCGTTGGCCGGAAACAACTCCGCGACTTTTCGCAGACGCTCTGCCAGCGCCGAAGGCGCCAGCAGCGGATAATCCCTCTCTCGCAAGTCGTAGTAATCCACGTCTAAGTAAAGCGACAGAAGATAGATCGAGATCGTGTCGGCAAAGGTGGCTTCGAAGTATTCATTCTTGAAGCGTTCGGCATCCGGGCCCCCGGCCAGCGCCAACTTGCGAGCCTCCCAGGCATCCAGCGACGTTTCGCCGCGCGTCCCCGCCTCCACCTGCTTCCATGCCAGTTCGCTGAAGTCGTGAGAAACTCCAGCCGCTTCCACCAGCGCATGTCCCACGTTGATGTAGAACTCGAAGGCGACGGAAAACTTGTCGTCCATGAGCCGGGTGGAGATGAAGACGCACTGCGAATCGCCGAGATTGAGATTGCGATGGCACACTGCACTGTCGCTGAGCGTCACATCGTAGCGGTCCGCGATCATGACGTCTTCGCCCTGCGTCACCGTGAGCGGCACGAAATAATAAGCCTTGCGCTTCAGCGCCCCAGCAGCCTTGGTGGGCACCGCCGCAATCATCCGCTCCAGATCAAGCGAACTCAGCGATGTCTCGCCCGCCACGGCATAGCAGACCCCGTTCCCCGCCTGTGAAACCGGCGTCATCCGCACCACATCCGCGGGGCTCCGCGTAATCGTTGGCGCTGCCTGTGACATTCTTACTATCTTATACACTAGCTCGCATCGGATTCAGGGCTGCGGACCAACCCGCGCCAAGATTGCTGGAAGGATTATTTAGCCGATGAAAGAATTCCCGGAGTTTATGCGGCGCCCAGCCAACAGGATCGTCGCCACCAGCCAGGCGACTTCCGGGGTAGAGGGTTACATATTCGATGGCGTAGATGGGAGCCAGATGGCATTCTGGACCTGCCGCGAAACCGCCTCGTCCGCACCTCATGCCCACGATTACGACGAATACATGCTGGTCGTGCAGGGCCGTTACATCCTGATCATGGATGCGAAAAAGATTCCACTTAACGCGGGCGACGAGTATTTCATTCCGCGCGGCGTGTTACACGCTGGCGAAGTCATTGCCGGCACCAGGACAATCCACGCTTTCGGCGGACATCGCGCGAACCGTATCGGTAAGTAAGACTGCGGGCAACGGCGCTGCGGCAGTGGCGCAGAATGGCATACCCCGCTTCACCCAGGCCAGGGCGTGGCGCGACCTCTGCCGCCGTGGAGTTACTTTCGTGCCTCCCACATTGGGGCCATTCCCGTTCGCGCGGATTTGCTTCACACTGTGGTCATTCCTTCAGGTGATTTGCGAACATGAAAAAAAATAGGCGTCGTCAAACTCGTACGCGAGGAGTGCTGCCGGTTCGGGTGCGGGGCAAAGACGCTTCTGGCGCGCTGTTCGAAGTATTGGCGCACACTCTCGACGTCACTCCAACCGGCGCGCGGCTGGGCGCGATTCGACACCAGCTGAGCACGCTCGATACCCTGGTGGTTCTCTTCCGGCAACGCCGGGTCGAATTCAGCGTGATCTGGACCAGGCTGATAGATGGACGCAGTGAGTATCAGGTGGGCTTGGAGTTGCTTTCGCAGGAAAGTGATCCTTGGGGCCTGAGTCTGTCTCCTGCTCAGGAGCGGTCGGCAACCGGATCCCCGGCGTTTTCGGGGGTGTCATGAACCAAGGGCGAGTCATTCAATACCTGGTGACCAAGGTATTTCTGAGTGAAGAAGGGCAGGACGTGGCGGAGTATTCCATGATGCTCGCTGTTATTCTCGTCATCGCAATCAGCGCGATCAAGTTGATCGGGTCGAACGCAGGCAATGTCTTTTCGCAGGTAGGCAGTACCATCCAGTAGAGAACGGAATCCTGAATATCCGGGCGCGCCTTCGCGAGCGGTGTTCCAATCGCAAACCTGAGAAATCGCTCAAGGCTTTAGGGAATTGCTCATCATCAGAGCAAAAAGCAGCGGGAGATAGATAACCGTGGCCTGCAATACATGCCGGGCGAACATCTTCGATCGAGGACTCGTGAGCGGCAACTTCAGAAACGCGAGCCGTGCCCCGAAATAAAAAAGTGCAATTCCGAGAACGACTGCTCCCACCATATAAATTTTCCCCGCCATTCCGAAGACGCCCGGCAGGACGCTGAGAGGAATCAGAATCAGTGAATAAACCACGATGCGTCGCGCCGTAGACCGTCCATCGCCCTCAACCACAGGCAGCATCCGAATTCCACCCGCTGCATAATCCTCGCGATAGAGCCAGGCGATGGAAAAGAAGTGCGGGAACTGCCAGACAAACAGGATGGCAAACAGTATCAAAGTGCCCCACTCCAGCTTCCCGCGGACCGCCGCCCAGCCCAGCACACCCGGCATCGCTCCGGGAAAGGCTCCAACGAAAGTGCAGATCGGCGAGATGCGCTTCAATGGAGTGTAAGCGGCGAGATAAACCACCGAGGTAAGGAAGGTCAGCAGACCGGTGAGAGGATTGGTGAAGTATGCCAGATAAAGCGACCCGCCCAACGTGGCGACCAGGCCGGCGGTCGTGGCATGAAACAAGCTCATGCGGCCTGTAGGGAGCGGACGTTGCGCGGTGCGGCGCATGTGGCCGTCCACTTCGTATTCCATCACTTCATTCAGAGCTGCCGTTCCGCTTGAGACCAGGCCGATTCCCAGCAAGGCATGAAAAAGTCCCCAGGATAGCGAGGAAATGCCGGCTTTCTGTGCGCCGAAATAGTAGCCGCACCATGCGGTCATCACGATCAAGGTGGTGACGCGGGCTTTCATCAATTCGGCATAATCACGCAAGAGTAAACTCGCTCGCCTGCGAAATTGGGGCATTGGTTTGGTCATGGCGCTCATGGTCGATCGGTGGTGTGCTTGTAGTACCGCGTTGGTTGTACTCTCAGGCGAAATCGTTGTCACCGTTTGTAATTCTTCCCCGGCGAGCATGGCAGGTGGACCCACAATCCACCCAAGGATTGCATAGCTACTCTTCTAAACTTCGAAAGTCAAGTCAAATCAGGTTGAAGCCGCAAAGCACACGCGGTACAGTGCTTAAACTCTAACCCTGGGAGCTACCTGCTTGCAGATGCTCCAGACTGAGTGAAGGTCTCCGGAGGATCAAAAAAGCATTGATGCCACAGAGCGGTATCGGAGAGCGTTCCCGCCTTCCATTGTTGCAGCGTGGGAAACGTAGCAGCAATCATTCCCCCGTCAGCGGAATCAAAGATTACCACAATCCCAGCAAGTTCCTGCGTCTTCTGCGCAAGTTCTGAATAATCCTTGTCCAAGATGGACTTGGCGAATTCCAGTCTGAGCTGCGGATTTGGATCTTTGGCATTTTCATCAGTCTGTTCCACCGATACGATTTTCACTCTCATGCCACGGAGCGGAGCCCAATCTCCGGGAAAGGGTGCAATTTCTTCTCGAGAGACATGGAAAAGCTCCGCCGCGGTGGGCTCGGCCGATGTATTGGGGGGCGCATCGTTGTCCGGCACACTTTCCGGCATTTCAAGATTGTTGCGCCAGATCCACCCACGGGACAGGCCAGAAATTCGGACGTGCACCCAATCGCGGTTGAAATTCAGCATCTCGAACTCATCGTGGGCGCTTGCCAGGAAGAGGGTCTTGGCGTTCAGGCTCGCAGATGCCACCACCGGCGTCCCCGACTTTTTCACGACCACGAGGTTCTTGGGATGTGCCTGATTCTTGAGAGCCTCCTGCAAGCTGTCGATTTCGGTCTGCAGCGGACCAGCGTCTTTATCGAGAGGCTTGGGCTGGTTTTTGCCGTTAACTTGCTGTTCCTGCGCCGACAGGCTTTGGGACAATGATGAGGAATACTTGCCGCTCACTTCCGGCAGCCGGGGCATGGGTGCTGAGATCGCTGGTTCAGTCGCAGCGCCAGCATTTGAAGGCACGTTTGAGGGAGCATTGGCCGGTTGTCTGGCGGTAGCTGTGCTGGGACGAGCAGTAGCGGCGGGCGCGGTGTTGGCGGCAAGTTGGTCGGCCAATTGGTCGAGGACATCGGCCTCGAGCCGACCGTTGGACGTAAGCAACTGATACCCCGACTTGGAAGGAACCGGATCGCCATACCACGCCGTAACTTGCACGGTCACCCGCACAACTGAGCCGCCGGAAGGCGTCGAGCTGATCTGGAATTTCGACTGATAGTAGCCGCGCTGATAGCGCTCCAGGGGATGAGCCGCAGAACTGGCGAAACCGTCCAACACGGGAAGACGCCCTGAAGTTTGCATCTCCTTCAGAGTTTTCTCGATGGTCGCCTTCGATTGGGGGAAAGTCCTTTCATAGTCGTTACTTTGAGCGTAAGTTGATACCGCACAGCCAGACAACGCAATCGCCCCGAGCGCGAACAAAACGACTCGAGCAGCCTGCTTTTGTACTTTCATTGCAGCAGCTCCAGTTGATCGCGCTGCATCCATCCGTGCTGGCCGTCGTGTGTCTCCACTCCATACCAATACGGCGTAGAGATCACAACCAACACTTCCGTGCCGGGAGTGAGCAACTGCAAAGTGCTGGCCGTGTGAAAAGGAGCCGACTTGAGCGGCGCGCCAGGCGCTTTGACAACGCGCTCGACTTGCTTACGTAGATCCTTAAGGCGCTGTTCCAGGGTTTGGCCTGGAAGAGGGGATGCGGATGCCGGAGTTTCCGACGACATGGCTTCCGGCGCCGACGTTTGCGCGGACGGGGCTGCCATTGCTTGGGGGGTGTTATCGGGGCTGTTTTCCATCCTGGAGCTGGACTGTTGAGGTTGTTCAGGCGTAACCGCGGGCACTGGATTGTTGTCATTGTCTGCCCGGTTACTTGCCAGAGTCTGCTTCCTCAACAACCACTCCTGGCGCTCTTTTTGCGCCTCGGCAGTTTGGGCCTTCATGATCTCGATACTGTCGAGGTGCTCCCGAATGTCTTTGTATTCGGCGCTCTCAACCGATCCGCTGGATTGGTGGACAGTGCGGCGGAAGTCTTCCTGAAATAGTGCATCGATCCGCAGGACGGTATTCGAATCCCCCTGTGGCTTAACCACGTAGCGCACAACCAGGGTTCCGACGTCGCCCCCGTCTTTGAAGTTTCGGGGATCGATTGCCTGGGTGCGGACTTTGTAGAAAACCTTGCCGCCCTGGTCCCATGCTGGAAAAACGCTCGAGGTATTGGCGGCTTTTGCGTTCCCCACGAACTCGTCTTTGTTGTATTCCTTGGTTCCCCGGATGACGCCGTTTTCCGCGACGTCCTCCACCACTTGCGCCACTTCCGCCTCGGGTAAGGGAATATTCACGATAAGGCCTTCGCCGTAGGTCAACTTCTCCTTCGCGAACGTGGGAAGCGGAACCGAAGCCAGCAAAACGAACGCCAGCAGGAGGGGAAGGATCGAACCGGCCGACACGTCTGTCGCTATCTCCACCGAGCTAGATCGCGGGTGAAAGACGTTATCCCCAGCTCGGATTTTGCTCGGCCAAAATGCACGGCAACCTTTGAAGCCCGACTCACAACTCACGCCATTCACCGTTTCCTGAAACAGAGTCTCGTATGATCGGCATAAAGCTGTCAACTGCCGGCGGCGATTTAACTCCGATGCCAATCGGAGTTCGGGAGTGTTGCGAAATTAGACATTGTAAAATCTTGGTAAAAAAAATTTCTGAAACACCTTGCACTTCTCATTTCAGGCGTAGTAGGATTCACCTCCGGTACGGTGGTAAGACCTCCGATTCAAAGCAAGGTCGAGCGGCAATGGGATGGGTTTCCCATTCAACGTCAATTGCTTCAATTCATTTCGCTTCGTGGGTTATGCGGTCTAACAGAAAATTGATTTGATGTAACGCCGAGGAGTCCGGTTATGCACGCTATGAAGCGTTTGCGGATTCGCAGTATCGCCAAGTTCGCGTCCTCGCTTTCTGCTGGTTCTCTGATTCTCATCTCCTTAGTGTTGACCTGCAGCCAGCCTGCGAATGCGCTTCCCGCCTTCGCCCGCAAGTACGGTTTGCGCTGTTCTGCCTGTCACGAGTCCTGGCCGATGCTCAATTACTTTGGGCAGAAGTTCAAAGACAACGGCTACCAGTTGATGAACGACCGCGATGCACCGATCTGGCAAAACCCCGGATATTGGCCCGTCACCTTCCGCATGACGCCTATCTGGCATCGCGTCAGCACCGGCAAAGTGCTGGTCGACACTTACTCGGCGGGAAGCACCACTCCCACCGGATCGGCTGTCCAGCGCATCACGACTTCGGGCTTTGACCTGAGCGGACTAGACCTCCATACCGGTGGCACGCTGGAAAAGAACTTCTCGTTCTTCCTGCTTCCCTCCTCAGACCCCACCGGAGCGTTTCACTTTGAAACCGTAATGGCGCGACTCGACAACGTCTTCGGCACCCCTTATCTCAACATAAAGCTGGGTAAATTCGAGCTCGACAATTTGTTGTCGGAGAAGCGCATTCTCACTCTTACGGGGAACGGCGGTATTTACCAGCTCTATCACTTCATTCCGCAGGGGGATGGCAACATCTTCGGCCAGATGGGAGATAACCAGCTGGGAGTTGAAGTACTGGGGCACTCTGCCAACGATCGCACGAGGTACTCAGCAGCGCTGTTGAGTTCTGTAGATGGAACCACGCAACTGCCCTACGGCGCAAACGCTTATTCGGGATTCTTTACGGCCAGTCAGGCCTTTGATGCCGGCAGGGCGGGCGTGCAGCGTATAGGTGGCTACGCGTTTATCGGCTTAGCGCCCACCACTTGGATCACTCAGACCGGTCCAAGCGGCACGCTGCCCATTCCGGGTTCTGGAATCGGCAACAAGTCTTTCAGTCGTGAAGGTTTCGTTGGGCAATTTTACTTCGGCAGCCATGTTGACCTCCAGGTTGTAACCCAGCACGGAGAGGATAGCGCCTGGTTTGGTCAAGGTTACGGCGACCTCATTGATGGCATCGCTACCGGGAACAACACAACTGGAACTACGTTGCCCGCTGGTGCGCGAGCTCCCACATGGAACGGCGTCCTCTTCGAGCCTCACTATGTGTACAGCCCGCAACTTATCTTCATCGGCCGATATGAGACCATCCGGATGTCGCAGCAATCGTCTCCAGGAACGCCTCAGAACTTGGGCAACATCTCCACTTACACCATCGGCTACCGTTACAACCCGTTTATGACGAGCCGCGCTGGGTTTGCCTGGCACAACGAGTACAACTGGCTGCACCAGGACGGTACCGGCCCGACTCTTGGTCTGAATTCGGCCAATCTCAATACAAGTGAGCTATTGCTTGGCTTTGACTTTGATTTCTAGAGTTTTGAATGTTTGGAGAGGGACGATATGCGGACAGTATTGCGAAAGTGGTCGCTTTGGCTAGGCGCTGCTGCGTTTATGGCGCTGCCGCTGGCTTCATCGGCACAGCTCTCGACTGAGCAGCTCAAGGCGTGGGAGAATGCGCCGACCGCCGTCAGTCACGTCGGCGGCCTCACCGGGCACGCCAAGAATGCCGCGCCCGATTACCGCAGGTATTGTGTCGGCTGTCATGGCGACTTGGGCGACGGGAACGGCGAAAACGCAATGTGGCTGGACCCTCCCACGTACCCCAAGCCCCGCGACTTCCAACTGGGCATTTTCAAGTGCCGTTCCACGCCCAGCGGCACTCTTCCCCTCGACTCCGATCTTTTTGACAGCATCGGCCGCGGCTTTGATCGGTCAGCCATGCCAATCTGGAACACCTTTACCAAGCAAGAGCGTGCCGATCTGGTGGCTTGGGTTAAGCACTTTTCTCCCCGTTGGCAGAACGAGAAGCCCGGTGCTCCCATTCAAATCCCGCCCGAGCCCGAAGTCACCCCAGAGCGCATCAAGGCGGGACGCGACGTATTCGCAAGAGTGCAGTGCTGGAAGTGTCACGGCGTACAGGGTATGGCCAATGGGCCATCCGCTGCCACTCTCACTGACGATCTCGGCCGTCCCATCGCTGCCTTTAACTTTACCGACGGGTCCCGGCCCAAGTGCGGGGATACCGACAAGGATATCTATCGGATCTTTATGACCGGTTTGGATGGCACTCCGATGCCGTCGTTCGCCGACAACATCAAGCCGGATGAGGCTTGGGACTTGGTTTTCTATTTGAGGACCTTCATGCGTCAGCATAGTAAGGAAAAGGAAATGGCGAAGAAGCTGGATTTGAAGCCAGTCGATCCGAATGCGCCGCCACCGGCTTCGCCTGGTGGGCAACAGTAGTTGCTACAGTTGCCATCGGAAGGAAGTTTTGTTGCTCGGAAGGAAAGAGGATATCCATGAAAAATCGATACAATTTCACTGCCATGCTATCGGCAATACTTCTGCTAGGTTGTGGCGCACTGCTTCTGAATCAAAACGTCAACGCCGCTGGGGAAGGCAAGATCAGCGGCACCGTTAAATTGAGTGGCACCGCTCCGCATATGCGCGGCATAGATATGTCGAAGGATCCGTACTGTGTGAAAGTTCACGCTAGCAGTCCCGCCCACATGGAAAATGTGGTCGTCGGTTCGGACGGGGGATTGGAATATGTGGTTCTCTATATCTCGGAGGGTTTGACCGGCGGCGCGCTCACTGCGGTACCCAGCGAGGAGCCGGTTTTCGACCAGAAGGGCTGTATGTATACGCCACACGTCCTGGCCATGGATGTGAATCAGAAATTCAAGGTAACCACCAGCGACCAGACTACTCATAACATCCACCCCAATCCCAATCCCATGACGGGCAACATTCCCTGGAATCAATCGCAGCCCCCCGGTGCTGCCCCGATTGAAAAAAGCTGGAAAGCGCCTGAGATGATTCCCGTGCAGTGCAACATTCATCCCTGGATGCACGGCTACTTCTCCGTCGTCAAAGGTCCATACGCCACGACTGACGCTAGCGGCGCCTACACCATTAACAACGTACCGCCCGGAAGCTATACCGTGACTGCATGGCAGGAAGACTTAGGCACACAGACAGCCAAGGTGACGGTTGCCGCTGGTGGAACCGGATCTGCGGATTTCACCTTCAAAAGCAAATAGTTAAGGTAGGCAATCGATCTTGCAGCTGTCGCATAACTAAACGAATCGCCGCAGCATTAACTTGCGGCGATTCGGCACTAAGGCGCAATGCTGGCCAAAGGCGGGGGAGATGGGCAAACTTCTCGCGGTTACCATCGTAGTGATCGCAATTGCTTCGGCAGTTCCGATCGTGATGCACATGTGGCCTATGCCACAGGACATCTCCGTCCATGGCCACCTGATCGACGAGCAATTTGCCGACACCATGATGGAGACCGGCGTTGCCTTCCTGTCTTCCCAGATTCTTCTGGCGTTCTTCATCTGGAAGTTCTCCAGCCCAAAACCGGGCGACAAGATCAAGCGATTTCCCGGCGGGGCCGCGGGATTAGTCATTGCCGCATTCTTGTTGGTGGGCACGGAAGTTTTGGCCCTGGGCGTTTTCGGCGTCAAGGCCTGGGCAGATGTCTATCTCACTCCGCCAGCGGCAAATGCCCTACCGGTCCAGGTGCAGGCGGGACAGTTCGCTTTTTACTTCCGCTATCCCGGTCCGGACGGCAAGTTCGGTCCACTTCATCCCGATCAGATCAATGAAGCCAATGCTAATTTCTTCGGCCTCGATACTACCCACGATCAGGACTCTAAAGACGACATCGTGACTGCGGAGTTGGCCATTCCCGTAAATCGGGAGATTCACCTCCTCATGCATTCGAAGGACTTGGGACACTCCTTCTATGTTCCGGAATTACGCGTTCATCAAGATTTCGTTCCAGGGCTGGATGTGTCTATCCATTTCACGGCAACGAAAATCGGCAAGTACGAAATCGTCTGTACCCAACTGTGCGGCCTGGGGCATTACAACATGAAGGCGTATCTGGAAGTGAAGTCCCCGGAAGACTATGACGCCTGGATCAAGCAACAGGCAGCATTGCAATAAGTCGCGAACGGGCGCCGGGCGGAATGTCTGCCTGTAGGAGTTTTGAAAGGGCGGTTCTAGCCGCGCCGCCAACGGCCAAATGAAACCGGGGGCTTTAGCCCCATATATATCTCGGTCCAGGTGAGAGCACAATGCACGATATGTCAACCCACGCGGTGTCGCACGGCGAACCCACAAGCTTCATCCGGAAGCATGTGTTTAGCCTTGATCACAAAGTTATCGGCAAGCAGTATTACGCGCTCGCCTTGGCTGCTGCCATCATTGGGATGTTCCTTTCCTGGCTCATGCGGATCCACTTGGGATTTGCCAATTTCGCAATCCCTGGCTTGCATCTGCTCTCCAGCACCGGCGCGCCCGGCGACGTGATGACCCCCGAGTATTATCTGCAACTCATGACCATGCATGGAACCATCATGGTCTTCTTCGTTCTGACTACCGCGCCTTTCGCGGCGTTCGGCAACTTCTTCCTGCCAATTCAAACCGGCGCGGAAGATATGCCATTTCCACATTTCAACATGATGTCGTTCTGGGTCACCTTCGTCGCCTTCCTGGTCTTGGTCGCGTCC
Organism: Candidatus Sulfotelmatobacter sp.; assembly: GCA_049588915.1. Lineage (GTDB taxonomy): Bacteria > Acidobacteriota > Terriglobia > Terriglobales > Acidobacteriaceae > Sulfotelmatobacter. The sequence goes on along the minus strand of JBAVZU010000140.1, from coordinate 10,131 downwards.
TTTTTTGTCTCTGACGGTCCAACCCTTGGTGGCTGGACCCAATACGCGCCGCTGAGCGCAGTGGGTGCCAGCGCCGGTCCCGGCCAGGGCCTCGGCGTAGTTCTCTGGGCAGCTTCGATTGGCATTTTCTGTATCGGCCAGCTGCTTGGTTCTTTGAACTTCATTACAACCACCCTGGACATGCGCTGCAAAGGCATGTCGCTGATGCGACTTCCACTCAGCGCCTGGGCGTGGTTCATTACTTCAGTTATGGGCTTAACCGCTTTTGCGGTGCTGATGCCAGCCTGCATCCTGCTCATTCTTGATCATGTCGCCGGCACCAGCTTCTTTGTACCCGGCGGGTTAGTAATTAACGGTCAAGTGTTGCCCCACTCCGGGGGTTCGACTCTTCTCTGGCAGCACCTCTTCTGGTTCTTCGGCCATCCTGAAGTCTACATCGCAATAATTCCCGGCATGGGCATCGTTTCCCACATTCTCATCACCAACATGCGTCGGCCCCTTCTGAGCCATAGAGTCATCATCTACTCCATGAGCGCCTTGGCAGTCCTAAGTTACATGGTTTATGGCCACCATATGTTCGTCAGCGGCATGAATCCTTACTCCTCGCTGGCCTTTTCATTCCCCACGCTGGTTATCACCATTCCTGCCACCATCGTCGTCTTAATCTGGCTGGGCAGCCTGTACGGCTCGAAGCTGCGCATTAACGCTGCTTCGCTCTTCGCCTTGGGATTCATTTCGATGTTCATCAGCGGCGGCGTCAGCGGATTCTTCCTCGCGCAGCCCTCGATCGACATCATGCTGCATGCCACTTATTTCGTAGTCGGCCACTTCCACCTCGTCATGGCCGTCGCCGCCATGTTCGGCATCTTCGCCGGAACTTATTTCTGGTTCCCCAAGATGACCGGCCACATGATGAGCGAGCCCTTGGGCAAACTGCACTTCTGGCTGACCTTCGTCGGGGCGTATTGCATCTTTATGCCTTTCCATTACCTGGGCATCGCTGGAAACGTACGCCGCTATCAGGCTTTCGTGGACGATTATCTTATTCCTCTTATTCCGGTGCACAAGTTCATCACCATTGCTGCGCTACTCACAGGCGCTGCCCAGCTCATCTTTGTTTACAATTTGATCTACAGCCGGTTCAAGGGTGCGCCGGCGCCGGATAATCCGTGGGAAGGCACTTCTTTGGAATGGAGTACGGCTACGCCGCCGCCCCACAACAATTTTGGAGACAAGATGCCCGTGGTTTATCACGATCCTTATGAGTTCAGCGTCGAGGGGGCAGCCACCGACTACATCATGCAAACCTCGCCGGAGAAAATTAACAACCCGCACGAAGAGAAGTAAACCGATTTGGGTTTCCGCAGACGCAAGAAGGCTGCTGCGCTAGCCGCGACGGGCCAGGTTTCTAGGAGAGCAGTATGGCGACCACAGTTCACGAACCGCCGAAAATCGATCTCGACCGTTTGCCAAGCCACGGCTCCGGAAACAGTGGCTGGCGGAATCTGGGCCCCGCCGGCGGAGAATTGCGGCAGGTTAAGCCCTCCTCTCCACCGCCCGCGAGCACCGGGATCTGGGTAGGCTTGGCGGCCATTACCATGACCTTCGCCGCCTTCACCAGCGCTTTGATCGTGCGCCAGGGAGCGGCACCGGATTGGCAGCATTTCCCTCTGCCTTCCATCCTTTATCTCGACTCGCTGATCATTATTGCCAGCAGCATCACGCTGGAAATCGCGCGCCGGCAGATTGCAAGGTTTATGGCCGCCGAGAAGATTCAGGGAACAGCACCGGCCCGCTGGCTTTACATCACTCTGTTCTTGGGGCTTCTCTTCGTCGCCGGACAGACGTTCGCCTGGGTGCAACTGAGATCCGAGGGATTCGGACTGGCAACCAATATCAGCTACTCATTCTTTTATGTGCTGACCGTCGCTCACGCGACGCATCTGCTCGGAGGACTGGGTGGCTTGGTCCGTGTCATCGGGAAAGTGAATCACTCCGTCCTGCGGCGCAGCACCCTGGACGCTACTTCGCTCTACTGGCACTTCATGGGCGCGCTTTGGCTGTATCTGTTATTGCTGCTTTGGATGAAGCTCTAACCCCAGTGGAGGTAGGAGGCAACGTGAGCCAAGCCGATCTTTCAATTCATGGGCAAGTGTCGCGAACAAGCGCGACCGAGATAATGACTGCCCCCGCATTCTCGGTCCCCGCCAAGAAGATGGCGATGTGGCTGTTTATCATCGCGGACACAGCGACTTTTGCCGGTTGTCTGGTCGCTTATGGGTTTATCCGCAATTCGACGCTCGACTGGCCGCGACCCTTTCATAGCATCACCAACGTCGCGCTGATGACCTTCATCCTGCTGTCCAGCAGCTTGACTATGATTATCGCAGTACGGTCGGCGCAACGTGCCGACAAAGCCGGAGCTTTTCGGTGGATGATGGTTACGGCGGTTCTCGGAGCCCTGTTCGCAGTACTGCACATTCGCGAATGGCTGGGAATGATTTCGGAAGGAGCGACGCTTTTCCATAATCCCTGGGGCACGCCGCTGTTTGGTTCGGCTTTCTTCAGCATCACCGGCTTGCACCTGCTCCACGTCACCGGTGGCGTAATCGCTCTGATTGCGGTCGGAATCCGCTACCAGCATGGCCATTACAGCGCCGATGACCTCGAAGTCACGGGCCTCTACTGGCACTTCGTCGATCTGGTCTGGATGTTCGTGGTACCGCTGGTCTATCTGATGAGCTTGAGTCACTAAGATTGGGCGAATATGAGATTACAGAATTAGGGAAAAAAGAGAGGCAGGACCACTATGGCTGCAGCCGAAGAGCACAAAACAGGTGGAGTTGGAAAAGACGTGGCAGTCTACGTTTGCCTGCTGGTTCTGGCCGGAATCCAGTTTGTGATCGCCTACCAGAATATCAGTCCGTCGCAAATGTTCGTACGCATGCTGTCCGTCGCAATCGTCGAGGGTGGGTTGGCCCTTTTGTTCTTCATGCACTTGTCGGAGAATCGCGGCCTCATGTGGTTCGTCGGGATTTTCACCGTGGCCGTTCTCCTCGGTCTGCAATATGGATGGACCGACAGCTACCGGCTGATCGACGGCGTGCCGTGGTCGAAGTAAGATGGAGTTGATGATGACTAACTGGAAGTCGATCGGGATCTTAACTATCGCCTTCGCGGGATTATGCCTCGTGTTAACCGCGACGCCGGCCTCCGCTCAAAGTTGCGCGCTCTGCTACACCCAGGCCGCATCCTCCGGCGCGCGCATGATTCAAGCGCTAAAGAGCGGCATCCTCGTCCTGATCGCTCCTCCGACCTTGATGTCCGTGGGCGTAATCTTCGTTTGCTATCGCAAGCGCAATCAAACTCGGGAAGACGACGTAGCAGAATCGGATAATTGGAAGAATGAAGCGTTGGACGGGTCGGAAAATAATTGGTAGGACAAAATAGCTCAGTCATCCTGGGCGGAGCGAGAGATCCCTTCCCTCTACCTTGCCGTCAGCCCTGAGGGACCCGTAACTTAATCGCCGCTTCTTGATAATCACCTCTTGTAAACGACCCCACCCTTCATCACGAACGACACATTTCCCAACACACTGATATTCTGCAGCGGATCACCCGAAACCGCGATCACGTCAGCCAGATAGCCTGGCTCCAGCGCCCCTATCTGCCCGTCCCAGCCCAGCAACTTCGCTCCATTCAGCCAATCGGCCTGCAGCACCGCCAGCGGTGACATCCCATACTTCACCATCAACGCAAACTCTCGTGCCTGCGTTCCATGAGGGAACGGCCCAACGTCGGAGCCGACCGCCATCGGAACTCCTGCCGCAACTTGTCTACGGAAGTCCTGGGTCTTGAAATCGAGCATCTCGCGCTCGCGCGCCGCATGTGCAGGCGTGTCGGCATGAGCCGCGAAGTATTCGAAGATCGTAAATGTAGGAACCGCAAAGATATGCTTCTCCCGCATCAGTCGCATGGTTTCATCGCCGAGCTGATTGGCATGGTCGATTGATGCAACGCCTGCCTGCGCCGCGAACAACGTCCCCGGTTCGCCAGTGGCGTGCACCGCCACGCGCTTTCCAACTCGTGCCGCCTCCTCCACCGCAGCACTAAGTTGAGCTTCCGTGTATTGATAGACCGTCGAAAACTTACCGTCCTTCACGGTGTCCGGTCCGGTCTCATAGATTTTTGTGAAATCCGCGCCTTCCTTAAACTGCTGGCGCATCGCTGCCACTAATTCATCTTTGTTATTCGCGTAGGTGGCGTTCGGCAAAACGTGCTGCTCGGGGTTGTAGCCGATCGCGTCTTCATGTCCGCCGAGGATGTTGATGGCGTTCCCGCTGATCCGCATCCGCGGTCCCGGGGCTAACCCACCATCAATCGCGTTACGGACCGCGGTATCGGCCGATCCAGCGCCCTCGGTGCCCATATCGCGTTCCGCCGTAAAACCGGCCATCAGGTCGTCCCGTGCTGCCAAGAGCGCGGTAATCGTGCGCTGCGGCACGGACTCCTGCACGGTCTGCAGGTCTTCCGCACCAGGATGCAAGAAGAGGTGTACGTGCGCGTCGATCAGGCCCGGCAACAAAGTCCGGTTTCCCAGGTCGATGACCTCCGCGTCCGGCGGATGCTTTACCGTCGAGCCCACTTCGGCGATCTTGTCGCCTTGAACCAGCAATTCGCCCGGCTGCAGCATCCGTCCATTCTTCACGTCAAACAGATGAGCCGCGTGCAAAACAATTGCATGTGGCGCAAGTTGAGATGTCGTTTGCGCGGCGCAAAACAGCCCGAAGCATGCCACGAGTAGTCGTAGAAATGACCGCAAGAACCGGGTCTTGGTCATAATGTGTAGGAAATTTTAACACTGCGATTCGACAGAGACTAGAGCGAAGCTGAGGAGTTTATAGCACCAGCATCTTTCCGGCCCGATTGTCAGTGGGACGCCAGCGTACTACGCGGACGAGCCGCATTCACTTCGCTTTGGAAAAATCTTCCACCGCGAAAAATTGCCCACGGCGCTCGACGACGCCAATTCCTACCGAATCCATATCTGAGTCGAGGATATTGGCGCGGTGGTTGGGAGAGTGCAAGAATTCTGCCTGGATGGCCTCCGCTCCAGCACCCAGCGCTACGTTCTCCGACAGCGACACAAACCGCGCTCCCGCCTGGGTGGCCCGCGACGCCAGGCCAGGTTCGCCGGCAAACCCATGCTCCGCCGTGCCTCGCTGTGCCATCACACCCGCATGCCGTCGCGCCGCTGCGGCTAACGCGTCATTCCAACGCAGGGCCGGTAATCCCTGAGCTTGACGCGCCCGGTTAACCGCGACGAAGAACTCCTGTTCCGCCGCATTGGAATTCGTCTGTGCTTGAGCAAGCAACGTACATCCGACAATCAGGCAAGCCGCGGTCAGCGTCATGATTCGCATGTCGATCTCCTCCTGAATCTTAACCCGTATTTTTTTCTTTTCTCTCGCGGCAGAGGTATCGAAAGGCTGGGTTCAACTGGCGAGGTTCAACCGTCCTATAGTAATGGCGGCCCGCGCGCCCCAGTTCATTTGGCCACTTTTTGCTCTTCGGGAGGCGAAGGTGGTTTGGCGAATTTCGCGTCGTCCACCGGAACGTTCTGCTCCACTTCGCTTACTTGAATGGCAAATCGGCCGCCCGGCCGCGCCAGTGTCCAGCGGTAGGGAATTTTCACCCCGCCGGTTTCCCGGTAATCGGCGTAATCGATCTGGGTGGGCAACCGGCCGAGCGGCGTCTCTCCAAAGCGAATCAGCCGCACCAGAAAGCCCGATTGCTCATCAAAATAAAGTCTCAGAGCAGTCTTCTCCTCGCGCTGCCCAACTACTAGATAGGCATCGTGCCCGTCAATCTTCTCCATGCCTTGCACCTTGACCTCGCTGAACATGGTTTTCAAGTGTGTGGGAAAGTGAAGGTCTGCATCGATTGCAGCCGCATCGATATCCGGGCCATGCATCTCATGGACTTGATGTTTCGGGATCCCCAACCAACCTTCATGTCCATCGAAAGCAGTAATGCTGTCACCATCGGGCGTGTGGGTGAACGATACCCGCTTGTCCGGCTGCTTCGAATAAATATCGATCGGCATGTTTTTGCCACCGAAAGTGATCGTGCCTTTCATAACCCGGCTTGTAATCTTGTCAATTGCGGCCGCTCCGCCCACCGCTTGCACATACTTGTCGATCAACTGATCCGCAGAGGGTCCGCTGGGCTCTTTCGCTTCGGCGCCCTCCAACTTCTTCGCCTCTTCCATAGCGGGCTTTGGTTCGTCCGTCATCACCGCCGGAGTCGCCACCGGATCGGTGCTGCCCCGATGGCACGAGTAACAAGTGACCTCGCGATGGCCCTCAAAATTTTCCTGGTTGATGGTGAACATCATCTCCATCATTCTCCGAGCAGTGAGCTTCGGCTTCTTATCGTCTTTCTCGAATGCACCTTGCACATGACAAAATTCGCACTCCACGCCGAGTGACGCAGTGATGAACTGCATCGCCGGAATCAACTGATCCGCCGGGATGTCTTTGAGAACCTGAATATTTTTGAATTGCTGCACCGCCGTCTTCGGCCCGTGATTATCCGCCACCTGCGAAGTTGCGCCAGATTGCGCCATGACCCCACTGATTACCGCCATCACCAAAAACAATGTAAGGACGGTCTCCCTAGGCAGTCCATTCGAGCGAAGCTCGATGCGTTTCCTTCGGTTCATCATTAAGTTTTTGCCTCTTTCGGAATTTCGAAAGTGTAGCCGATTGACAAGTGCATCACGCGATCCGGAGTTGGCGATTGCTATGTCTCGCAAAAGCGGGCAAAGAGCATGCAAAAACCCGCTGTTCGCAAGTAAACAGCCCCGTTACTTCCTCACAAAAAATTGCCACTTGTCCATCCCTGCCGGAATCGCCACATCGAAAAATCCAACCATCATTTCCTGTGAGGTCTGATCGCCCCACGTCACTAGCTTATCCGGATCAGGGTTATGCGGATTATTCTTCGAATTGTCGTACCATGCCACCGCCCGAAGCTTTGTCCCAGCCTTCAATTCCCGCGGCACAGCCAGCTTGTAACTCAACTGCCAGTGAAAGTGGTAGTTCACTTGCAACAAGGGTTCGACGCTCCCATCATCGTGCACAATGTCATATTCGAAGCGCTTGCCGCGCAGATGCATATGCGGGAATAAACTGAGCAGGGTCGCGTCATTGGGCAAAGTCCCCTGCACTTCGACACGAAAGTCTTCCGCCCCCGGAGGAATCAGCAGCGCGTGATTATTCAACTGCAGCGTTACCACTCGCTGCTTCGGAGGACGCTTCGCGAATACCAAGCCAACCCTCGATTCATCACTCGCCGCCTCGCCGTTCGTGGTGTAGTGCATCTGAAACACCAGGTCCGATCCCGCCGGAATGTACTTTGCCATCCCATCGGACCACCGGTCCGGCGCGCTTCCCGGCGCATACACTAGCAGCAGATCGCTGGTGGTCTCGTGCGCCTCCCGCCGCTCCTCCGGGTCGCTCAACATCGATGCGGTGAAGGGCTCGCCTACGGGGGCATGCCGCAGCCATTGCGAATCCGGAGGGCGGATGTACACCACTGCATGGTGCACATGGGCCGCGCTCGAGGGCCGCACTTCGACCATCTGCACCCACTGATCGTCGGTAAAGTGTGTAGGCACAATCTCGTAGGTATATTCCACCGCACCACGCGCCGGAATTGGCACCGGCTTGGCCATCTTAACCACTACATCCGGCTGCGGAATATTCCAGCCTGCACTCCACCGTGGAGCGACAGGCGCATCGCGCGGATCACCGGCGGGCGCCCCAGCGTCTGCCCACGCTCCAACTGTAGCAATCTGTTCAGCGCTCAACGAAGGGTCGTTGGAAAACTTTCCGTACCGAGGATCGGCAAACCACGGTGGCATCATTTTCATGTCGACCGCGGCCGCGATTTTCACCGCAAATGGCCTCGTCTGCTCGTAAGTCACGAGCGGCATCGGCGCGGCTTCTCCACTGCGGTGACAACTCTGGCATTTATCCTGGAGTATCGGGAGAATATCTTTATAAAACGTGGGCGGCGAGATAGCTCGAGATTGTTTCTCCCCATCCCCCGCAGGAGATTGCGATGTTTGCCACGCCGCTCCCGTCACGAACAAAGAGAGTACGGCCGCAAAAACCATTGCGATTCTGTTCACGAGCGCAGAAACTCCAGCGTCAATGCCCAGGCCTGCCGCGCCGAGTGCGGCTCATAGGCTGCCCGCTCGTCACAAAAGAATCCATGGTCGGCACGGGAGAATTCGGCGTTCACATAAATTTTCTTTTCCGCGCTTAATGCTTCGGTAACGGCGCGCCGGTGCTCCGGAGTAATGTGCTTATCCAATCCACCCCATATCAGCAATGATGGAGCCTGCAGCCTTGAAGCACGGTCCAGCAATGCGGGAGCGATTCCGCCACCATAATATGAAACTGCCGCGCGCAAAAGAACCGTGCTGTTCGCAATGAACGAAACTCGGCCGCCCATGCAGAATCCCACGCTCGAAATCTCACTCGCCTTTACTGCGTCGTTCGAATGCAACCAATCGTATGCCGAGTTGATATCGGCCCCGGCCGTTTCGGTTGTCACTGCTTGTAAGTGCGGCATCACCGATGGAAAGTCCGTGTAGCCGGCCTCATAGCCTGCCGGAGCGGTGCGATGAAACAGTTCGGGCGCAATCACAACGTATCCTTCCGCTGCAAATCGGTCGCTCACGCTCCGGATGTGGTGGTTTACGCCAAAAGCCTCCTGGAACAAGAGCAGTCCAGGGTGAGGCCCCATCTTCTGCGGGCGTGCCACATAAGCTGCCATCCGAGTGCCGTCGGCAACAGCCAGTTCCACTTTCTCTTTTACGATTGTTGTTTGATCCATACGTATATTCTCTACGATCAGATAATCTGCCGCTCGGCCAACTAAATCTGATTCAGAATCTTGATTCTCAGTCTCGCACAAACGCGGTTTTGAAGCGCGCTGGGCGCAAAAATGCTAAAGTAGTCGGTCATCTTGTCGACTCATGTCTGCCCCCAATTCCAACTTTGTCCGCGCCTGCAAATCTCAACCTGTTGATCGCACTCCGGTGTGGTTCATGCGCCAGGCCGGGCGCTATATGCCCGAATATCGGGCCGTTCGCAAACGGCATTCCTTGCTTGAAATCTGCAAGAGTCCCGAGCTTGCCGCCGAAGTCACTATCACCGCCGCTGAATCTCTTGGCGTCGATGCCGCGATCATTTTCGCCGATCTTCTGCTTCCTCTCGAGGCCATGGGCGTGCCCTTTCATTTTGCCTCGGGCGAAGGGCCCGTCATCGAGAAGCCGGTTCATACTGCTGAAGACGTGTCTCGTCTTCGCACCGATCGCGCCTCCGACCTTGGTTATGTCTCCGAGGCCGTGAGGCTGGTCGCGAACCACTTCGCCGGAAAGGTTCCTGTGATCGGTTTCTGCGGAGCGCCCTTTACCCTCGCCAGCTACATGATCGAAGGCGGCGGATCGCGCCACTATCTCAATGCCAAAAAGATGATGTATAACTCCCCGGCCAATTGGGATGCCTTGATGCGCAAGCTGGTTGACGTGACTGCCGAGTACTCTGCCGCCCAGGTACGCGCGGGCGCCGATGTCATCCAGATTTTCGACAGTTGGGTCGGCTGTCTCAGCGTGGAAGATTATCGTCGCTATGTTTTGCCGCACGTCACCTCCATGGTGAAACGACTGCAGAATACCGGTGCGCCGATTATTTATTTCGGCACCGACAGCGCCACCTTGCTTTCCGCGATGAACGAAACCGGAGCCGACGTGATCGGGCTCGACTGGCGCATACCACTTGACCGAGGCTGGAGCGAACTTGAACATCGCTGCGCCGTGCAAGGCAATCTCGACCCCGCTTTGCTTTTCGCGGATTGGAAGGAATTGAAGTCTCGCGCCGAAAACGTTCTTCAACTCGCCGCCGGACGTCCAGGCCATATCTTCAATCTCGGCCACGGCATCCTTCCTGAGACGCCGCTCGAAAATGTGAAAAATCTGGCGCGCTTCGTTCAGGAATATTCGGCTCCAAAGTGGTTTTCCGGGAGCCGAAAGCCGGCAGCCGGCAGCCGCGTTCCATG
>JBAVZU010000139.1:0-2462 GCA_049588915.1 Candidatus Sulfotelmatobacter sp. | reverse complement strand
ACTACTTCGCTCGGAGATCTTGGCACTTGCTTCAGCTGGAAATCTCATCGTAGGAGTCGGTGCGATCAAGCGCCGCCGCCGCCCAGAATACGCCCACCAGATCGCAGAAAGAAGTGGCGTGTCTTTCGACCCAAACACCTCAAAGCTCGGCTATGTTGCTGTTGACCCAAAAGACAGGGGCTGACGACTGGCGGAACGCATCGTCCGAGAACTGTTGGCGAATCATGCCGCCCCGCTGTTCGCTACGACATCATCAGAGCGCATGAAGAAAACGTTGGCGCGAGTCAGCTTTGTGGAGAGAGGACACGCTTGGCCGGGCCGAAACGGTGAACAGGTTTCGCTCCGGATCAAGGGAGCCCAAGCACTACTCGATTCCGGCAAGGGCCTGACTCACTGTTCTCACCCACAGGGCTGGATCGTCTGCCGGGCAATTGAAATCAATCTTGCCGAAAGCCTTATCACGGCGGCCCAAGAGCGCCACGATGGGAACCCCAGGCAGAGTTTCCCGAAAATGAGCGATAAGCTCGCAGCGCTCCTGCCGAGGCGCCCGATGCCCGATCACCACCACTCCAACCAATGCATCCGAGAGAGCGAGATTTCGTGCAGTCTGTGAACCGAGGACAGAAACCACTGGATGCCCAAGTGATTGGAGAATCTCCTCACGGATCGACAAGAGGGTTGGGCGATATTCCACCTGCAAAATGGTTGTCATGGTTCAATCTGTTCTCCATGATGTCTCTCCATGGCGATGGTTTCAACGACGGTCATACGTTTCGGCGCGGCGGGCGATGCCCAGGAGTTGCTTCCGCTGCATGACGAAATGCGCCAAGCGACCGACGCGCACAGCGAGCCACTCCGGTAGGCCGTATGGACGATAGCCAGGTGCCACTCGGCCACGCACGATCAGGCGTGTTTCGTCGGGCTGCGGTTGTTCGAGGACGAACGCCCAAGTGGTCTGATACTGACCGTTGGGCAATCGCCAGGAAAGAACCAGGCTATGTTCGGGCTCACACTGCGCAACGACGAACACGTCCTTAGCTCCGGGGAGTGCCGGAAAGACACTCCCTGCCCCGATGATCTGATACTGGGATAGGATGCGTTCGGCGCTGCGGCGACCGCCGTTGTCAATGAAGTCGTAGGCGTACCATCCGGCCCTGTCGGATCCCATCTGGGCCAGCCACGGCCACACGTCACGAGGAGGGCGACGAATCGTAATGGCGTGATTGACCGAGCCGATGGGCTGAGGAATCAGGTTGTCTCCCGCAAGGGTCCGGGCGCGCTCGTCGGGAGTAGCACGGACTTGCATACTCGAGTAAGTCGCAACTGCGGTGAGGACTACCAGTATTCCGGAAAGTATGAGCAATAACTTCTTCTTCATGGAGCGGCCAATGTAAATGTAAGGGTAGTCCCACGCGACTTCGTGTTCAGTGATTGAGGTCACTCGGGGGTTTGCGCTGCGACCCAGCGCAGTCTTGACGCCTTCAAGTGGGCAGTCCCAGTTTTGGCAGAAGCCATTGCGTCAAGACTACGTAGACGACAAGAAATGAGACTGACCACATCCAATCAGGCATGCTCACTCTCTCCCTATCTGCCCACTCCGAGTTTACGTAGAAACGTCATCATCGGGCACCAGTTGGTGAATCCAGACTGAAACAGATTCAGGCCAACAAAAGCGGTGAAAAGGTACCAGTACGGGCTTACGTAGTGCCCAAGTGCCAGGGACAACAGAATGAAGCTACCAGCGATCAAACGAAGTGTGCGTTCTACAGTCATAGCAGTTCTCCTTCAAGGCAAGTTGATCCTACGCAATTTCGCATTGCGGTGTTTCGCATTCAGCGACATTTTCCGGCGCATGCGGATGCGTGGGTGGAAACGAGTCTCCCCTCTGAGAGAGTTAATAAAGAACCGGCACTGCCATTCGCGACAGAACGGTAGACGCGACTTCTCCCGCCATCAATGACAGAGCCAGACCCTGAAAAATCGGATCGAACAGGATCACACTCGCTCCCACAACGACCGCAGCAGCGGTCAGCAGCATCGGGCGGAAGCGCACGGCGCCCGCATCGATGACGGCATCCTCCAGCGCCATTCCTTGTGAGCGCCGCAATTCGATGAAGTCGACGAGAATGATGGAATTGCGAACAATAATGCCGGCTCCGGCGATGAAGCCGATCATCGAGGTCGCAGTGAAGAATGCTCCCATTAGCGCATGCGCGGGAAGAATGCCAACCAGCGTCAGCGGGATGGGCGCCATGATGACCAGGGGCGTGACGAACGAGCGGAACCAGCCCACGACGAGCACGTAGATCAAGACCAGGACTGCCGCAAAGGCGAGTCCCAGATCGCGGAAGACTTCCACCGTGATATGCCACTCACCGTCCCACTTCATGGAGAAGCGGTCGGTACGCTCGGGCATGGTTGTGCTCTTGTATTGCTTTACCCCGTAGCCATCGGGCAACTTG
>JBAVZU010000138.1:0-23319 GCA_049588915.1 Candidatus Sulfotelmatobacter sp. | reverse complement strand
CTAATCGGGCCCCTTGAACGAACGGACATTAGGCGCGTGAATCTTCTCGATTTTGTGTTTGCGTGTACGGAAAATCCAGAAAAATAAAACAATTAAAAAAAGGGGGATATCATGTTTCGCACGCTCTGTTGTACTTTCCCCAAGTATGCACGCTTGCGCTGGCAATGCCTCTTCTTGTTCTTGCTGCCTATGGCGACTGCCATAGGCCAGCTTGGCCTTTCTGGCGCGGTCGCGCAATCAACAAGCACTCCAACGCAGGCGACTGCGTCAGGCACGGTGCCGCCGAACCCAATCAACGAGCTTGACTGCAACGGTTGGAGCAAGACCTACCAGACTGTGAGAAAGCATGCCGGCGATCTTTGCACAGACCCGATCAAGGTGGTCAACGGATCCGGCAAACGCTTCACTGACAACGGCTGGTACGTGGGCCACGACGAACCCAGCGTAAAGTTCATTTCGAGCGCACCAAGCTCTGGCAACACCATGACTTACGTGGTAAGGGTGCCAGTGGACCCCAAGCAAAGCCCGAATCTCTCCCTTAGCGTAACCCATTACGGTCAACTTTCCGTTGCTCCGTGGTTCGGGCTGCCTATGTGCGATACGAACTCCTACCCCCAGAACCCGTGTACGCCGGACAGTGACAGCAACAGTGGGTCGGGCAGTGACCCGCACGCTGCTGGCTCCGCCTTTATGGAACTCCAGCTATATCCGCCGGGCTATACACCGTTCATCGACAACGAAAGTTGCAGCCCCACTCAATGGTGCGCAGCGCTTACGATCGACAGCCTGGAGTGCACATACGGGTTCGGCAATTGCAACAATGACTGCGTCGAGCCCGTCAATTTCGCGTACTTGCAGACAAACGGTGTCCCGGCCGGGCCCCCAAGCCCGCAACTCGCCAACATAAACACCTTTCTGCCAAACCGGTACACCCTCATGATCAACCCCGGCGATCTGCTTGTTGTCTCGATCACGGACCCACCACGGGGATTCACGGCTACTATCAGAGACTTGACCACTGGTCAAACCGGGTCCATGACAGCCAGCGCCGCAAACGGTTTTATGAACACCTCGATCAGCAGTTGTGCCGGCACGCCCTTCACATTCCATGCCGAGTACAACACTGCGTCGATCAACAACCGGGTCCCCTGGGCGGCACTTGAGGGTGGCGTCCTGATGGAAGAGGAGATCGGTCACTCCGAGGTCTGCCAGTCATTGATCAACCGGGACCCGACTTCTTTCTCGTACCCTGGGGGCCAATCCTTTTCTGACAACGAGACATTCGATACCTGTGTGGGAGGGTCAGAGGGACCCGGCCAAGTGGGAGAGGGTCCGTGCGACCCCACGACAGGCATTTGCCAGAACGCCGAAACACAAGGCCCTGCTGGCCCACAGGCCTGCCCAACCGATCAATCCGACAGCGGCGCCTTGTGCGAGTTCGCCGACGGCTGGTGCTTTCCGAAAGGAAAACGTTATGTCACGATCGACGGTATCAAGATCCCGGCATTTTCAGCCAATAATCAATGTTTCGCCGACCGCTACCAGAACGGGGATCTTGATTTCGACGGTGTCTCGTACCAGCCAAATGGGTGGCCAGACGGTTCGTGGGGCCATCCAACTCCCTTCGAGGTCATAGGTCCGTACGATGCCCAGGGCCAGCCTTACCCGCAGGTCCAGTTCGAGACCGACATAAACGGGTCGGCCTTCCTGTGTAACACCTCGACTGGGCAAGGCTGTGTTGTCCCGCCGACGGATGCCAACTTCTACCCGTTCTGGTCACTCAGCCAGCACAGCTTTGCGCCGTTCAGCACACCCGGCCTCGCCGCAGGCTGGCAGAGAACGTCGTGCGCGTGGGACTTCGGGAACGTATTGCCACAGACGATTAAAGACTTTGGCAAGGACGCGCAATACGGCAGCCCGGACCTGAGCTGGTACGGCGGTACCAGCATTAGTGCTCCCATGCCCAATCCCGAGTTCTCTGGCCCGTGCAAGGGCACGTAAGTTGGCCGCACGCGAGCAATTGAAGGGCCGAACTTCTGGCTGCCAGCGCGCGGTTGAGTGAGGTTCTGTTTCGACGTTGCCGCCCTAAGCCGGGTAAGCATCACGGTAGCTCGCCTCGGTCACTGTGCTGAGCCCGCCCGGTGTCTGGGCGGGCTTTTTATTAAGCCACGCGATGGCAGTTGGCCGTAACTTCTGCTATCAGGCGGTTACTCAGAAGCGCTTGGTTATGAGCGTAGACGGGATTTATCGCCGACCGTCTCCAGGCAAGTATATTTTAGCAACGTCCGACAGTATTTGGGGGGAGCGCGTCATTCGCGACGATAGGACGAGCGCTCTGCCTCTTAAAACTCGCCTACTCCGGACCCCCGGTATACTCCTTTCGCATTATTGACCTCGCAGTCCGAACGGATAGAATCGCGACGCAATTGCTGCGCAGTCTGTTGTAATTTACGTGTCCGAGAGTAGATCGATTTCTAAAATCGATGTCCAAGGGAGTTTCACGCGACAACAAAGCGCGCATCGTGGAGAAGAACATTGGTCGGAGGGCTGGGTGTGATCGCCCTGGCGTGGCTGCTTGCCTGCGGCGCGCTATACCATATCATGCGGCAACCGCCAGAGACATTTGCCCGTGTAATGGCAAGGATACCGGGTCCGGTCGCATTTCTCGTGCTTCCGTTTGAAACCTTGTGGATGCATGCGCGGGCGGGCGGCTTGCGTGTTGGCGATCCTGCACCGGACTTCTGGCTGATGAAACTCGATAAGAGGGCATCAGTGCGTCTATCCAGCCTGACGGCGGCCGGGCAACCCGTAGTTCTGATCTTTGGCAGCTACACCTGACCACCATTCCGGCGGGAGGTTCCCGCTCTCAACAAGCTGTACCAGCAGTACGGGAACAAAGTTGCGTTCCTGGTGGTGTACATCACGGAAGCGCATCCGAGTGACGTGTGGCAGATGGAAAGTAATCTCAAGGACAAGGTTGTTTTTGCCAGCCCAAAAGATGAAGAAGAGCGTGCGCTGGTGGCGGGGGCGTGTGTGCGAAAACTTGGCATACAGATTCCCGCGTTGATCGACGCATTCGGCAACTCGACCGAGCAAGCCTACACCGGTTGGCCGGATCGTCTTTACGTGATCGATGACAAAGGCCGTGTCGCCTACAAGTCGAAACCGGGGCCGTTCGGTTTTAAGTCGGAAGACCTGCGAGCCGCGCTGGCCAAATTGAATTAACCGCGGGGCTAGTGGAATGGCACTTTTTTCGCCGGCAACTTCGTATCGTATACCCGTTGCAAGCGGGCGATTTCATTGATTGATCAATCTTCACCTCCATGCCGCAACCGTCTGAATTTTATTTTAAGTGTGTATCTCAGCGGCTGAAGCCGTGTTCCCTGCTGGGCGCTTATGTGGTACGAGTGAACTCACTGTTCAAAAAAATGAGGCTACTCATCCCCGCGTAAGGTGATAAGCAGCCTCATTCCTGAACGGATCCGCCCTATTTCGGCAGGACGATTAGGTTCTGCGCTCCGGTGATTGAGTGGGGCGATGCCGGAGCCTGACTGTAGCTGGTCGGCGTAACTGTAAACACAAACAGCTTGCCCGCCGCCGGACTGACCGCATACAGGTGATTGTCGTTATCCCAGAACATCTGAGTCACATCGTCGGTGGTGAGCAGTCCTGTGTACGTGGTAATCGGCTTCGCCCCGTTGAAGTGGAACACCTGCAGTCCCTTCGCGCCACCTACAGCCAGCAGGTTGCCGGCGGGCGACATCGAGATGTCGTTGACATTGCCCACCTTGGTTTGTGGCATGTTCGCATCCGCTGCTTGTTGTTAGGTTGCCTGTACCGCTGGCGGTGTAAACGGCAAGCTGCGTGGGACCGGTGACGCTTAGGCCATCATTCGTAGGGGTTAGGGTTACAGCTACGTGGTTGGTTGGGTCCGCGGCCGCGAGGTATGGACAATAGACCGAACCTTTCGGCGCAGCTGGAATCGGCGGATTGATGTTCAACTTTGTCAGTGTTCCGCTGCCACCTCGGGTAAATCCGTAAATCGACTGGAATCCGTGATAGCAGGAAGCTCCATACGCATCCACATTATTTCCAATGAAGCTCAGTGGAGTCTCAAAATATGCGCTGGGCGGTGTGGTGCCTGTATAGCTGAGAACGCCGGTATCTTGATCGATATCGAATGATTGATATTCATTGTTTCCTGTCCCGTCACCGTAAATGTCGAAATCGTACAACGTCGCGCCGGAGTGGTCGAGGAACAGGTAAGCGGGGCCGCCGGTGTTGCCAGAATTGTATTTCTCGGCGTCGATCGAGGAGACTTGTTTTAACGCGCCGCTTGACGCGATGGAGAACGAATAGATATCGGTTCCGTTGTCGCCAAAAAGCCACTTGCCATTCAACGCCATGTACGAAATGTTGTTGGTGGAAATCGGCGAGCCCGGCACGGCGGTGAGAGCGCCGTTCGAAGCCGCGCTGTATCCGTTAATTTTGTAGCTGCTGCTGCTGGTTCCGTTTGAAACGTAGACGTAGGCCACGGGAGAAGTGGGTGGCGGCTCGGACGCTTGCGTGGACGCGTCCTGAGTGATCCCTACGCCGCACATGGTAGCGACAAACAATGCTAGTGATTTTACCGACTGCTGCATATCCGCTTCTTTCACTCCTTTACTGCGATTGGAATACTGGAAGTTGAACAGCCAGGGAGCGGAACCAAATCGCAAGAAATCAGATGCCCCGGGTTTCGGCGCAGTTGGGCTTCGGAAGCCTAATTTCACCGTAGGCCGGCTACCAGCTTTTCCTGAGAGGGCTTTCTTACCTGCGGCCGGAGGCAACGTCATTCTTTATGCGGTCGATGAATGGTTGGATGAAGACTCCCGACACCACGGAACAGACAAATCCTATCCACAACCAGAGCACATTTTTCTGCATGGCTCCCAGGCAAAATGCAAAAATGCTCAGAAGACTCATCACGACGGTGAGCAAGGTTTTCAGTTTGATTGCAAGTTGCCGGGCGGACGAGCGAATCTTATGCGGCGGTGGGTTACTCATGGGAGAATGCTCCTTCCCCCTACAACAAATCGTAGGCTCGTAATGGGAGCAAGTCAACGGCGGCGCCTAAGGCCGTCTTTGCATATGAAAGTTTAAACGGGCTTCGAATTTTATTTATCGGAGGGTCTGACGAAATAGAGTTGCTTTGCCCTGGAGATCAACTTTCGCCCGCTTTCCAGCAGACCGTCGACTTCTTTCGTCATGCTCTGGTTGAGGAGGGATTGATCGAAGTGGTCTCCGCGCGAGGCGGTGCGAAGACCAAAGAGTTGTTTCCTCTGATGCGTAGTGGCCACCCGCTCCAGATTGGTCGGGACGGCGCTCGGATAGTTCTTCATCCAGAAATGACCGTAGGTGTAGATCAGTGACTTGCGCACATAGGCGCTCGAGTTGTCCAGGCACATATGAAAAATGTGAGGATTGAAAAGCACCGCATCTCCCGCCTTGGGCACAATCTTCTTGAATAGCGGAGAATCCTGGCTGTAGCTGATCCTGGGTCTCGGCGTGCCAATCGAATAGCGATGACTGCCCGGAATGAACGCGAGGCAACCCTGTTCGGGAGTCAAGTCCTCCGGATAAAAGTGGATTTTGGCCATGAAACGGGGGTTCACTCCTGGATCGATTCCTCGGACTCCGTCAAGATCGGAGTGCCACGGCGGGACGAATGTCAAGGCCGGACGAAATATTCGGGCCTGAGCGATAATGAGTTGGATATCGTATCCGAGGATTTCAACCAACAAGGGGAATACCGTCGGCAAGTCGACGAGGTCGACAAAGATGTCGTCTTCATCGAGGATGCGGGGGATATCGAACGAGGGCGTTGCGGCCTCCCCGGCCGCGAGCCATTTCTCGTTGTGCTTCGCAATGGTGCGGTCGAACGATGCCTTGAACCTTGCCAGGAACGCCGGTTCGAGAACTCCTGGAAGGTGAACGAACCCTTGAGTCTCGTAACTAAGAATGGGCTCCGTTTTCTCCATGGCCAAATGCTGGGCCCCCAGCGGATCGCGCCCTCATTCTACCTCGAAATATCGGCTAAAGTAGCTGTTTAAATAGATCGTTCCAAAAAACGAAAACGAAGCATGTTAGCATGATTTTGAGCATGGGTTATGCCATATTATCGCCCAAAGCGGCGTCGGTAGCGGGAATTGACCTTACTCGAAGATTTTAAAGCTGGTTGCGGCATCTACTTTCTTATCGGTCTGGGCATTCGTCTTCATTCACGCCGTGCTCCGGATCATTCGATGCGTTCACGACGGTCAAGGTCAGCGAGATGACGGAGAAATCGGCCTTGGAGTGATCTTGGTTTAGAACGACTTGTTGCGCTCAGGGTACCCCGGCAGCAAGCGCCAGCGCTTCCCACCGAAACGTATAATCAAGCGAGCGTCCCGTTGTCTTCCCTCTGAGTGGGCCTCTCTGCACGGGCTATAATCCTACATGGCGAGCTTGCGCCAACAGATCGCGACCACCGCTCTTACCCTCACCAAGTTCCGCGAGCTAATGAAGCGGATCCAGGAAAACCGTCCCCTCGATGATCTCTCCATTGTCAAGAAAGCCTACGACTATTCGCTGAAACACCATGAAGGTCAGACCCGCGCCTCGGGCGAACCTTATTTGGTGCATCCTCTGGAAGTCGCGCTGGTGCTCGCCGAGATGAAGATGGATCCCGTCGCCATCGCCGGCGGGCTGCTCCACGACTCGGTTGAGGACACCTCGGTTACCATCGTCGATATTCGTAAGGAATTCGGCGAGCAGGTCGCGCACATTGTCGAAGGCGTGACCAAGATCAGCAAAATTGATTTCGCCACCCGCGAGGAAGCCCAGGCGGAAAACCTGCGCAAGATGATGCTTGCGATGGTCGATGACATTCGCGTGGTGCTCATCAAGCTCGCCGACCGCTTGCACAATATGCGCACGCTCGAGCACCTGCAGCCCGACCGCCAGCGCAAAATCGCCGAGGAAACGCTTGAGATCTATGCGCCCATCGCACACCGTTTGGGGATGGGGAAAATTCGCGGCGAGCTCGAAGATCTCGGCTTCCGATTCCTCGATCCCGCCGGCTATGAGCAGGTGGAAAAGGCGGTCAACGCCCGCCGTAAGCAGGGCGAGGTCTTCCTTGCGAAAATGCAAGGCATTATTACCGACAAGCTGAAAGAGGCCGGCATCCAGGCGAAGGTGGATAGCCGCATCAAACGCCTGTTCAGCATTCACAAAAAGCTGCAGCGGCAGCGCATCTCGGTCGATCAGGTCTACGATCTTTTTGCCATGCGCGTGATTACGCGTTCCCTGCAAGATTGCTACGCTGTGCTCGGCATCATTCACAACATCTGGCGTCCGGTGCCGGGGCGAATCAAGGATTTCATCGCCATGCCTCGGCCGAATTTTTATCAGTCGCTGCATACCTCGGTCATCACGGAAGATGGCACTCCCTTCGAAATCCAGATTCGTACCGAGGAGATGCATAAAATGGCCGAGGAAGGGATCGCTGCTCACTGGAAATATAAAGATGGCCCGGTCTCCGCGCAGGACGAGCAGCGCCTGGCTTGGTTGCGTCAAGTAGTCGAGTGGCAGCGCGATGTAAGCGATCCCAACGAATTTCTTACCGCGCTGAAAGTCGATCTCTATCCGGAAGAGGTCTACACCTTCACCCCGAAGGGCAAAGTCGTGGTGCTTCCTCGCGATGCAACCCCGATCGACTTCGCCTATACGATTCACACCGAAGTCGGACACACTTGCGTGGGCGCTAAAGTGAATGGCCGCATGGTGCCGCTGCGTCACAAACTGCACTCGGGCGACATCGTTGAAATTCTTACGCAGGCGGGCCACAAGCCCAGCCGCGACTGGTTGGGCCTGGTCAAGTCTTCACGCTCGCGAAACAAAATCAAACACTGGCTCAACGTGCACCAACGCGAGCGCTCCATCGAAATCGGGCGCAAGGTGATCGAAAAGGAAGCGCGCAAGTACCGCATTGCGCTCAAAGAAATCAAGGACGAAGAGCTGCAGAGAGTCGCGTCTGGCTATGGATTGGGCAAGGTCGATGATCTCATGTCCGGAATCGGCTACGGTAAATATTCGGCCCGGCAGGTGCTAGCGCGGCTTCTGCCTTCTGGCGCAACCCCTTCGATGGCTGGCGATATCGAAGCCGAAGGTCTTTCGAACACGCCGGGCGCCATCGCGAGCGTCGTGCGCCGAGTCTTTGGCGATCACAACGCCATCATGGTCAAGGGTCAAGGCGATATGCTGGTTTACCGCGCCCGCTGTTGTAACCCCATCCGCGGCGAAACCATCGTCGGCTACATCACCCGAGGCAAGGGAGTTGCAGTGCACGCGGCGAGCTGCCCGAACGTTACCAACTTGATGTACGAACCGGAACGGCGCATCGACGTGGAATGGGCCCGCGACGAGAGCACGCCCACTGCATACCCGGTCAAGCTCACCGTTTACTGCGATGATCGTTTCGGAATGTTGAAAAACATCACCAGCGTGATAGGTGACGCGCAAAGCAACATCCGCAATATCGGCGCGCATACCTCGAATAGTCAGGCCAGTGTTGAAATCGTCCTCGATATTTCCGACCTCAAACACCTCGAACAAATCATGGCCGGCCTGCGCAAAATTCCCGGCGTGCACGAGGTGCAGAGGCTGCAGAAAATCTGAAAGTCATGGGCTGTCACTGGTTCACTCACTACAACTACTAGGGTTTCTACGTTCTCTACTACCACATCTCGGGCTTCGAATTTCGATTCCCCATGCTGCGAGATTTGTGCATCCAAGAATGGTTTGTAGGCTAAACTCCCACATCTGGGCAGTTTAGGCGGATGGTGTGTCAATTTGCAGGGATAGAGGATAGTTTCATCCCTGACGAGCGAGAGGAACTATGGCATCGTCGGTCTGGTCGGGACACTTAACTTTTGGGCTCATCTCCATGCCGGTGCGCTTGTTTTCGGGCGCGCGCAGCAGTGGAATCTCTTTCAACATGCTGCACCGGCCCGATAAGGTGCGAGTAAAGCAGCAGTATATTTGTCCCGCGGAAAATGTGGTGGTCGATCGCAGCGAGATTGTGAAGGGGTACGAATTTCGCAAGGACGAGTACATTGTGATCGAGCCGGAAGAGATCAAGAAGATCGAGCCGCAGACCGCGAAGACCATGGAAATTCTGGAGTTCGTGAAGACGAGCGACGTGGATCCGGTTTATTTCGAGTCGTCGTATTACATGATGCCGGAAGAAGCCGGGCGTCGGCCTTATGCGTTGTTAACCAAGGCTCTGGAAGAAAGCGAGTACGTTGCGATCGCCAAGATTACCATGCACAACCGCGAGTACACGTGTTTTCTGCGCCCTTCAGAAGGCGGATTGATGCTGCACACGATGTATTACGCGGATGAAGTGCGCAAAGTCGAAGGATTCGGAGCGCCCGAGGTTGAGTTGAAAGAAGCGGAAGTGAAGGTGGCGCACCAGTTGATTGAAGCGCTGGCGGACGAGTGGGATCCGGAAAAGTATAAAGACACGTTTCAGGAAAATTTGAAGAAGCTGATTGAAGCCAAGCTAGAGGGCGGAGAAGTTGCAGCGGTGGAAAAGCCAAAGAAGCTGGCTCCGGTAGTGGATTTGATGGCCGCGCTCAAGCAAAGCCTGGCCCAAATGGAGGGCAGGAAAAAGCCTGCGGCTACCGCCAAGTCGGAGGAACCGGTGGCGGCCGCTGCTGGTGGCAAGCCGCGCCGTCGTCGCTGAAAGACCCGAATTTCGAATGGCATCCATGTATTTTCGCGACCATCCAACTTGGTCCTCAGGGTGCGCATCCCACAACAAATATTGTTGATTGTTGGTTGCCGACTGTTGATTGCTGATTAAAGGTTCGGGCCGGTTTCACGCAGAACCAACAATCACAAAATCTGCAATTTTCAGCCGCGGGCACTGGCGCGAAGCCGGGTACAGCCGTTAGAATGTTGAATTCTTCTCACCTATGCTCAGAATTTTTCCGGTTTGGCGCACATGTTTGACGACTGCGCGGGGTGCGGGCCGCCTGGCGGCCATGGTGCTTCCGATCGTGTTTTGGGCGGCTTGCGGCCAGGTGTATCGACCCGTGGTGATTCCGTGTTCGACCGGAGGAGTTCCCGGGTGCCCGGTGGAAAGCAATCCGAAGCCGAGTAATTCACACGCTGTGCTTGGCATCAGTACCAACATACCGGGCTACTCCGGCGGAGCCATGCAGATCGACGTCTCGGGGGATTCTGTGGTGGGAGAGACCTCCATTTCCACGGCAAATGCGCCGAACAGCGGGTTGAATCCAACGCATGCCGCTATTTTGCCGAGCGATGTAAGGGTATTCGTCGCGTCCGCAGGGAGCGTGTTTGGAGGGATGGATTCGGTTTCGTCGTTTAGTCCAGTATTTCAATCGACGATCGCGGCAGGTTTTGGCCTGGTGAGCACGGTCGCTTTGCCTGTTGGTTCGCTGCCGGATTTCGTGAACACAACTCAGACGAATACGGTCTACGTGGCGAACTTCGGTTCAAATTCAGTAAGCGCTATCGATACAACGTCGAATATTGTCACCAATAACGCGACCGTGGGGACGAATCCCGTCAGCATGGCGGAAACGCCAAACGCTCTGAAGATATATGTAGCCAACCAGGGGAGCAATACGGTCAGCAGTTTGAACACGGTTGATCTTTCTCCAAACACGGTTACAGGATTCACTGGAGTTACTCCCGTGTGGGTGGTGGCGCGGGGGGACAGCCAAAAAGTTTACGTGCTCACGCAGGGCGATGGACAACTGGTGACGATTGACGTTGCCACAGATACGGTCACGAGCAGCCTTCCCGTGGGCGCTGGGGCGAACTTTCTTTTCTACGATCCGAACCTGAACCGGCTTTATGTGACGAATCCGACAACGGGAACGGTTTATGTGTTTTCCGATACCAGCGCTTCGAGTGATACGCCGAGCCTGTTGGCGCAGCTGACGATTTCCGGCTTGACAACTAGTACGACGCCGGCGTGTTCGAACTGCGGCCTCGCGTCTCCCACCTCGGTGACGGCGTTGCTGGACGGCACCCGCTTTTACGTGGCCAGCTACCAGACAGCGACATCTTGCCCGGACCCGGTTATCGGCGCCGCTTCCGCATGCGTAATCCCAACCCTGACAGTTTTTAACGCCAATACGCTGGCGCCGATGTATGGGAACGCGTCCACGATGACATTGCTGACTTGGCCGACGCCATGTACGCCCTCTTCGACCACATCCTGTCCCGTGACGAACTGGCCGTTTGCCACGAATCAGTACGCGCTGGCGCCCCTGACTGCTTGCGCGTCCGCCGCTACCTATTCGCCAACCACCACGCGGTTCCGCGTGTTCACCGTGGCGTCAGAAGATAGCAGCCGGGTGTATGAGAGTATGTGCGATGCGGGCGCGGTCGCTGCGATCAATACAACGGACAGCAACGCCAACAATCCTGAGGGGGCCAGGCCGGCGGACACGCTGGTCAGCGACCTGCTCGCGCCCTACAGCGCCGGGCATGCGCAACCGAACACCGCAGAGCCATTTCCGCAGAGCCCGATTTTTCTATTGATGGGGCAATAAGCCGCGATTCGAACCGCGGTTAGCGACTAGGCTCTCGTCGCGACTTCTTCCGGTTGGGTCTCTCTCGCCGCATAGTGGGAATCCACGTATTCATCCAGGATGTGGATAAACTCCGCTACGATGCGCTCGCCTTTGAGCGTGGTGAACAGCCGTCCGTCCACATACACCGGAGCCTTGGGCTCCTCGAACGTACCCGGCAGCGAGATGCCGATGTTGGCATGCTTCGACTCGCCGGGGCCGTTGACCACGCAACCCATCACGGCCAGCTTCATCTCTTCCACGCCGATGTAGCGGCCTTTCCACGTCGGCATCTGCTCACGCAGGTAAGTCTGAATCTGCTCGGCCATCTCCTGGAAGAAAGTGCTGGTGGTGCGTCCGCAACCGGGGCAGGCGGTGACCTGCGGGGTGAAGCTGCGAATACCCATGGATTGGAGGATTTGCTGCGCCACGCGGACTTCTTCGTTGCGGTCGCCCCCTGGAGCCGGAGTAAGCGAAACGCGGATCGTATCGCCAATGCCTTCCTGCAGCAGGACGCCCATAGCGGCGCTCGAGGCGACCACGCCTTTCGCTCCCATGCCCGCTTCTGTCAGGCCAAGGTGCAACGGATAGTTACAACGAGCCGCGAGCGCACGGTAGACATCGATCAGATCCTGCACGCCGCTGACTTTGGCGCTCAGGATAATTTGATCGGAACGGAGGCCGAACTTCTCCGCCAATTCGGCGGAATTCAGGGCGCTGACGACCATAGCTTCCATGGTGACTTCGCGAGCGTCTTTGGGCTCGGGAAGCGCGGAGTTTTCGTCCATCATGCGGGTCAGCAGTGCTTGATCGAGCGAGCCCCAATTCACGCCGATGCGCACCGGCTTCTGATATTTGACGGCGACTTCAATCATGGTTCGGAAATTTGAGTCGCCAGTGCGTCCAATGCTGGCATTGCCGGGGTTGATGCGGTACTTGGCCAGATCGCGGGCGCATTCGGGATACTTGGTGAGCAGGACGTGGCCGTTGTAGTGGAAGTCGCCAATGATGGGCACCCGGATGCCCTGTTTATCGAGCTGCTCGACGATGTGAGGCACGGCCGCTGCAGCTTCTTCGTTGTTGACGGTGACCCGCACCAGTTCCGACCCGGCGCGCGCCAGCGCTGCGCACTGCTGGACGGTGGAAGCGATGTCTGCGGTGTCGGTATTGGTCATCGATTGCACCGCAATTGGTGCATCCGAGCCGACGCGCACGCCTCCAACAAGGACGGTTAGGGTTTTGCGTCGTGGGATCGTAGACATGGGAAGCTCTATTTTAACATGTGGAAAATAGTTAATGTCCGTACGCTTCCAGGCAAACTGCGGCCTATAAACCTATAGGCCGCCAGACAGCCGAGGGCGGCTGTCCCCACAGGAGCTGTAGTGTTCCTGATTGCCTACTGCAACCGATCCGCCAGTCCTGGAATGGTTTTCAGCAGGTCGTTGTAGATGACCATCACGGCGAAAAGCACCAGGAAAACGAAGGCGGCCTGATACACACGTTCCTTAATGCGCAGGCTGACATCTCGCCTCATCAGGCCTTCGATGAGCAGGAAGAAGATGACGCCTCCATCGAGAATCGGGATGGGAAGCAGGTTGAAAACGCCAAGGTTCAAGCTGATGGCCGAGGTAAGAAGCAGAAGAGGCGTCCAGCCTTTGCGTTTCGCCGCTTCTCCAGCAGCCTGCCCGATGCGGATGGGGCCTTCGATCGAGCGCACGGAGATTTTTCCCTGAAGCATTTTCTGTACCAGCTCAAGAATCAGCAGGGAAGCCTTCTTATTCTCCTGGATCGATAGATGCAGCGCGGCCGGAAAGGAAAGGCTAGTCACCTTCATGGGCATGCTGCCGATGCCGATGCGGTATCGTTTTTCAACGAGCACCGGTTGCACCGTGAAATCCTTAATTTCCGATCCGCGGCGGACGGTGATTGTGATCGGCTTATCTTTCGTGGTCTCGAGCATTTCCACCATGGCCGCCAGAGCGGGAACAGGCTTGCCGTTGACCGCGATGATGTCGTCGCCGTCATGCAGTCCAGCCTTGGCCGCAGGCATGCCGGGGGTAATATCGGTTACGCAGACGCAGGGCTCTTTGGCGGCCCAGCCGGCGAATCCAATCTGATCGACGCCGTAGGGCTCCGGTGAAACCGTTTTGGTGAGGAACTGGCCGTTTCGTTCAAGGGTAATGTCCAAAGGCTGGCCGGGGCTGAGCGCCTCGCGGGTATCAACCTGCTCCCAGGTTGGATTTTGTATTCCATTAATGTTTGTAATACGGTCGCCAGGCTGGAAGCCAGCTTTGGCTGCGGGAGTATCTTGCATGACCCAACCGATCACGGTGGGGCCGTCATAAATGGCGGGATATTCGTAGTGCACCATGAAAACGCCGACCAGCAGAAATATGGCGAGCATGATATTCATGGCAGGGCCAGCGATCGCGATCAGGAAACGGTGCCAGCGCGGGTGCGAGAGAAATTCCGCCGGATCGCCAGAGCGCTCGTCCATGGGATTTTCCCCGCTCATCTTGACATATCCCCCCAAAGGGATGGCGCTGATGCGGTAATCCGTGTCTCCCTTGCGGAAGCCGAAAAGCCGCTTGCCAAACCCGATGGAGAAAACTTCGACCCTGACGCCCAGCCACTTGGCCACGGCATAGTGGCCAAACTCATGGATCAGGATCATGAAGCCAAGAATGACGACGACGGCGATCAGGGAAATTAGAAAGTCAGGCATGATTGAAATACGTGCTCCGCAGCTCCCTTAGATTCCAAAAGCTGCCGTTTAGATGGAAAAGTTGCCGCCTTACCGGTGAATCCCGACCCCGCTGAGCTTGCTCACGCGCTCGTCAGCATATCGGCGAGATTCTGCATCGGCTTGAAGCACTTCCTGGATCGAACCCAGTTTCCCAGAACTTGTTGCTACCACCACGTCTTCGATGACCCTGGGGATTTCATCGAAGGCGATGTTGCCTTGGAGAAACGCAGCCACGGCAACTTCGTCCGCCGCATTCAAAGCCACCGTTTTTGCCCCACCCGCCTCCGCCGCCTCGTACGCCAACCGGAGACAGCTAAATTTACTCATGTCTGGCGGGGTGAAGTCCAGATGACGCAAGTTCTTGACCGGGAAGCGCATATCTGATTCTATCCGTTCGGGATAGGTTAGGGCATACAAAATCGGCAGGCGCATATCGGTCACCGAGAACTGGGCAAGTATGCTGCCATCCACGAATTCCACCATGGAATGAATTGTAGATTGAGGGTGGACAATCACTTCCACTTTATTTGGGGAGATGTGAAACAATCTGCACGCCTCGATTACTTCAAAGCCTTTGTTCATGAGGGTTGCCGAGTCGATGGTGATGCGCTTGCCCATCTTCCATGTCGGATGATTCAGAGCTTGATCCACGGTGATGGAACCGAACTCGGAGCGCGGCGTATTGAGAAATGGCCCGCCGGAGGCGGTGAGCCAGATTCGCTCAACTTCTTCCATTCTTCCGCCGCGCAGGCATTGATGGACTGCATTGTGCTCGCTATCGATTGGCAGCAGTGGCTTGCCCTGTTTGCGAGCTTCTGCCGTGATCAATTCGCCGGCGGCAACCAGACATTCTTTGTTGGCCAAGCCGACAATCTTTCCTGCCTTTACTGCTTCGTAAGTAGCATCGAGTCCAGCCACTCCGACGATTGCGCTGACTACGAAATCGACATCAGCGTGAGTCGCGACCTTCACCGTGCCTCTTGCGCCATGCACCACTTCGACTTCGCCAAGGCCGGCTTGCTGCAGGCGTGCGCGCAGCACATCAGCATCTGGCTCTGCCGCGATGGAAACTATTTTGGGCCGCCAGAGTCGGGCCTGTTCGAATGCGGCTTCCAGATTGGCGCCCGCAGCCAGCGCAACAATCTGGAAGCGCTGCGGGTAGGATTCGGCAACACTCAGTGTGCTGCGGCCGATGGAGCCGGTCGAACCCAGGATGGCGATGCGTCTCATATCATGAAAATCGGAGGCGGAATCCTATTTTACGCGTTAAGCGGCTCCGCCGGGGAGGCGGGAGGAGTGGTCACTGCATGACGCGCCAAGCGGCATAGTACCACAGCACGGGAGCGGCGAAGAGCAGCGCATCGATCCGGTCGAGCATGCCGCCGTGGCCGGGAAGAATGGTGCCGGAATCCTTTACTCCGGCGCCCCGCTTGATCAGCGACTCGACCAGGTCGCCCAACTGCGCCGCGATATTCAACGCGACCGTCAGCAAGAGAATCGGGCCAATCTCCGGCTTCTCCAAGCCGAAAATTCCGTCGCGCCGCTGGATCAATCCGGCGCCCAGCAGGAACGAACTAATCTGCAGTGCGTGGTTGAACAGCAGAATCCCAACGACCAAACTTGCCGCCAGTGAGGCAGCGGCGCCTTCCCAGGTTTTTTTCGGGCTGATGCGAGGCGCCATCAGATGGCGGCCCAACGACCTACCGACGAAAAAAGCGAAAATGTCTCCCGCCCAGACGATCAGAAGCAGATAGAGGAGCCAGAACGCGCCCGCCCACTGCTGGCGCAGTTGAACGATCATTCCCATGGGCAGGGCGATGTAGGCGAAAGCGAAGGCGGAGGCCGCTGCCGCGGGATACGCCGCACCAAGACTGGCGCGCCGCATGGCGATGGTCAGAAAAAAAAATGGAGAAATCGCGGAGAAAAAACCCATCCCCAGGACGAATTGCATGGCGGAAAGTTGGGGAGTTTCTCCTGCAGTACTGGCAGCCACCAGTAGAAAAAACAGCCCGACAAAAACGTAGGTCGGCAGGCGCAGGGCGGTAACGCCATAAGATTCGGTGAGTTTGAGAAACTCCTGCACCGTTACCAGCGCAATTGCGGCCGCTACCACGGCAACCACCGGGACCGGTGCGCGCAGCACCAGCAGCATCACAATCGGAATCAGGACCAGCGCCGTCGCGATGCGTTTCAACATGCTGGGAGGTTACTTCGTAACCTTCGCCGGTTCAAGGTGATGGTGCGAATCGCCCTGGGGTGGATCGTGATGGGACGAATCATGATGCGGTGGCCGGGGATGCGGCGAATCGTGAGCGGAGGAATCGTGGTGGTTCAGGTCGTAATGGTTCGAGTCGTGATGGTTCGAGTCGTGATGGTTCAGTCCGCCGTAACGCCGCTCGCGCTTTTGATATTCGACGATGCCTTCGAGCAGATGTACGCCACGGAAATCCGGCCACAAGGTGGAGGTCACATAAATCTCCGCATAGGCCAACTGCCAAAGCAAGAAGTTGCTCAGCCGCATCTCGCCGGAGGTGCGCACCACCAGGTCTGGATCAGGCAGGTTTCGCGTGTAAAGATGATTTCTCACCGTGTCTTCGTCAATGCGCAGGTGCTCCAGGCCGCCGTTTTGCGCGGCCACATTAATGATGGAATGAAAGGCGTCCACCAGTTCGCTGCGCGCGCTGTAATTCAGCGCCAGCGTGAGCACGGTGCCGGTGTTGCGTGACGTACTCGCTCGCGCCCAGGCCATGCGCTCCTGCACATCTTCAGGGAGTTCATGCTGGCGTCCGATGTATTCCAGGCGGATATTATTCTTGTTGAGCGTCGCAGCTTCCGCCTTGAGATAGCGGCTCAGCAGACGCATCAGAAAATCGACTTCACTCTTGGGCCGCTTTTTCCAGTTTTCTTCAGAGAAGGCGTAGAGGGTGAGGGCATGAATCCCGATGCGGGCCGCCGTTTCGACCGTCGAACGCACGGCTTCGACCCCGGCGCGATGTCCAGCGACGCGCGGCAGGTGGCGACGCTTCGCCCAGCGCCCGTTGCCGTCCATGATGATCGCGATGTGTCTTGGGAGCCGCGCTGGATCAAGGTGCCGGTAAACTTCGATTTCCTTGCGATCCAGACCGGCGGGAATTTTTGCCTGCAAGGCCAATCCCTCTCCGAATCTTGACGCTAACACAGGGGGGAAGGGGCTTGCAATGACGAGGAGGACTATACGGATTCGCAACGCCCGGCGCGAGAAGCGCGGGCTCTAGCTTTATCTTCAATCTTGTCGAACTTCTTTTCCGCGTGGCGGAACTCTTCGGGAGACATGCGTTTCTTCCCAGCCGCGACCAAATCGCTAAAGGAATTAGCTAGAGTATCCATCGCGGACTTCGGCTTGCGTGCGGGTTTCAGCACGACCAACTGAGAACCAGTCTACTCTAGCCCGCAAGAGTGCACCGGATCGATTCCTAAAGGCATACTCCCTTAGGATTAACTTGGGTATCGGCGTTCGCGGGCAGGAGTGCCCGCGCCACACGGTTTGTGCCACACAGCTACTTCGCCTCCTCCGGCACAATCTTCAACTCCAGCTTTTCCGTGTGGCGCAGCACCGTCAGTGAGCAGCTTACGCCCACGCGAACTTCCGTGAGGACACGATGTAGATCGTCCACACCGGCTACGGGATGGCCTTCCAAGGCAACGATCACATCGCCTTCGCGCACGGCAGCGCGCTTGGCCGGACTGTTCTCTTCGACTGACAGAACTAAAGCCCCAGACTCCTTGGGGAGATCATAAAAGCGCACCACGCGACGGTGAATCGGAACCGTCTGGCCGGAGACTCCGATGTAGCTGCGGCGGATGCGGCCATCGCGGAGCAGGCGGCTGGCCACGAATTTCGCGGTGTTGATGCCGATGGCGAAACATATTCCCTGCGCGGGCAGAATCGTGGCCGTGTTTACGCCAACCACGCGGCCGGCTGAATCGACCAGCGGTCCGCCGGAGTTGCCAGGATACAGCGGGGCGTCGGTCTGAATGACGTCGTCGATCAAACGCCCGGAGTAAGATCGCAGCGACCGGCCCAGGGCGCTTACTACTCCCGCTGTTACCGTGGACTGGAATCCGTAGGGGTTGCCGATCGCCAGAACGACTTGTCCAACACGAAGTTGCTGCGAATCACCAAGCGCGGCGGCCGCGAGGCCAGCCTCGTCCACACGAACCACCGCAAGGTCGCTCGCCGGGTCGTCGCCGATGGCGGTTGCCGGCATGCGGTGGCCATCAGCCACAGTGACCTCGATCCGGCGTGCGTCATGCACGACGTGGCTGTTGGTGAGAATCAGGCCATCGGGAGTGAAAACAAAACCCGAGCCTCCGCCACGGCGTTCGCGCGGCTCGCCAGACCGGGAACGGCCTGCGGATTGATGAACTTCAATATTCACAACCGAAGGGCTGACGCGTTCTACAGCGCCCGTGACCGCGCGGGAATAGGCATCAAGCAAGCCATCGTCAACGCCCTCATTTCCCTGAGGAGCAACCTGCGAGGCAGCGCTCTCCCAGGCGTTTCCTTCAGAATGATTTAAAGCAGAGAACGGGGAGAAGACGTTTCCAGACTCTTCCAGATTCATGATGGATAGATGTCAATCGATCTATTCGGGATTCAGTCGGGTAGGAAAGCAAAAAAAACCGGGACCAAGAGACCGGTCCCGGAAGTGAGTTGGCTGGTTGCCCGGACAAAATTGAGGCGCTCACGCGGCGTGAGCGAAGCGGGAGCCGCGTGCCGAAATCCTGAGCCACGCACTTTTGCGGCGAAGGACCCCGGATCGCGCCGCTTATGCAGTTCTTCTCGGCCGCACCGTCAAGTCACGCACTTGCGTCAGGATGCTCGACATCTGCATGCCATTCAGTTGGGAAACGAACGGCAGGATTTCCGCAATGAACTGGTCTTTGATCAGTTCGCTGACTTCGTCCTGACGGTTTTTCTCTCCACCACTCAGCAGTTCCGGCACGGTGACCTCCAGGGCTCGCGCCAGCCGCTCCAGGGAAGACAGCGTAGGCGTGGCTTTCTCGTTTTCGATTTTTGAAACGTAGGTCCGCGGCACGGACATGCGTCCCGCCAGCTGGCGCTGGCTCAAGCCGCTGCGCAGGCGCAGTGAGCGGATGGAGGTCGCCAGGTTCAGGTGTCCACGCCCCATCCCGGGCATGGGCATCATCACCGGCGGTGTCATCACCACCGGCTCGGGCTCGGGTTCCTCGTCCAGAGACGAGTGGCAGCGTCGGCAATTATTATTGACCGTACGGAACTGAACTAACAAGCAGTGATCGCAACGGACGACCTCCCTGGAGTCTACTGGGGCAAGAGTCGTGGCCATCGGGTTGTGGGAGTGCCAGAGCGGGCTACTCCTTACTGCAACAACAGGAACCTCAAATGGGGGAAGAGGCTCCTACTGCAGAGACAATCTGCGGTAGAAGGCCTGTGGATGTCAAGGTTAAAATATGTGCCGTCATAAATCTTGCCGGTGAAAACCGAAACGAAGCGGCGAAATCCCGCAGAAAAAGAGCGAAAACAATGATGGATCGTGCATCCGCGTGGGGGTTACTAACTGAGTTCACCCAATCGGAAAGTTTGCGCAAGCACGCACTGGCAGTCGAAGCGTGCATGCGCGCTTGTGCCAGGAAGTTTGCGGATGGGTCGATGCCGGAAGCGCGCGAACTCGGGCTATCGAATGAAGATTTGTGGGGCATCGTCGGACTCATTCACGATTTCGATTATGAGCGCTGGCCGAGCCTCGAAGATCATCCCTACAAAGGGAATGAGATTCTGAAGGAGCGCGGATGGCCCGAGATAATCCGCCGCGCAGTCATGTCGCACGCCGAATACACCGGCGTGACGCGTGACTCCACAATGGAAAAAGCTCTTTTCGCCTGCGACGAACTCGCCGGATTTATTACTGCTGTGGCTTTGATCAAGCCTGGGAAATCGCTGGCCGAAGTGGATGCGAAGTCGGTTAGAAAACGCATGAAGGACAAAGCCTTCGCGCGGAAAGTGAATCGCGACGACATTGTGAACGGCGCCGCAGCGCTGGGCGTGGATTTGGACGAGCACATCGCGTCCTGTGTCGCGGCGCTGCAAGGAATTGCCGGCGAGTTGGGGTTAGATGGGAGCGCGACGAGGCCCGCTTAAGCAGCGTCATTGCGAGTTGCGGCATGCACCCATCCCTCGAAGGTCCCATCCGCGGCCGCGTGAGCACGCGCGAATCCCGAACTGTGGAAGAGATCAACAAGTCTTTTTGTATCGGAACGACAGCAGACGGAAACTTCAGTCTCGTGACGCACAGACTTCAGCAAGAGACCTCTTGCCCGCTGGTCGAACTCGGGCAAGCTGTAGCCAACCAATACAACCTCATCGGACGACCGGACAGCACGCTTCGCCTGAAGCCACAGCGAGTCCCAGAAGCCCTCGCATTCACGACCGAATGACGTCTCCGCGTAAAACCTCTTGTTGGCGGTCGGCATAACAAGGCAAGGCACGAACATCGTGCCTAAGCGGAAAATTGTGTCCACCAATGGCGATCCTAGATATTCGAGTTCCCGAGTCGGGACAGCAGGCCTCCACCCAAGCGAAGATCCCCAATCAGCCGCCGATGAGCCCCGGACACCACCGAAGACTTGCCAGATCCAATTTGCGCTGCCATGAAGCTTGAGCAGTCTGCACGAACTGGTCCCAGGAACACCTTGCCCCACGGCAAACCCGTAACCGTCTAGCGCCTGCCATTTCCCGGAACGCTGAAGTTCGCGGTCGAGTGAAACGTCGTAGTTAAGGGTAATTACAGCGTCTTGAGGACTCAAGACCTTCTGAGCGAACAGACCGTAAAGTTCGGCGCCATTGGGGCGAGCAGAGTCAAGCCAATGGAACAGTAGGTAGTGGGTCAGTTTGAAATTATCCGCTGAATCCAGCTGCTTTCGGTTCGTCTTGGAGTTTCCCTGCGAACATAGTAGGCTTTTGTGCAAGGGAGAGTCTATGAATGATTGGGCGGAAAAAGCGGCAATCGAAGCTGCTAATCAAGATCGGCTCAGGGAACTCAATCTTGAGAAAAATTCCCGCGATGCCCAGTTAAAAACTACGATCGGTGGAAAGCTTTTCGCCGAACTTTATGACTGGATTTCAACCCAAACAAAGAAGTTTAATGCGATACGAAAGAAAGAAGAGTTCACGGTTAACAAAACCGTCGTTCCCGGATTGAGTGGTTCTGCCAATGACCAACTCCGAGTCAACATACCGAATCACAGGGCGTTGATTATCGAATATTGTTCCGTCTCCCACTTCCTTTCCTATGAATGCGGAGGAGTAGGGCGAAAAGAGTTCAAGTTGGAGCTGGACGAAAAAGGAGAGAGCGGAGTCTTTAAGACTGCCGACCACGAGCCAGTAAAGATTGAAGACTTAGGCGCGGAGATGCTGGATGGTTTACTGAGATCTCAGTTCTAACGCTTTTTGTACGCGCCGCGCTTCGCTGGTTTCGGCATATAGCTATCACCCATCTCCAACAGTTCTTCGATACTCCAAACATGGTCGCTTAAGCCCGCTTCCATCGCAGGGGTTACTCTCAGCGTTTGATGAACTCGGCAGAAGTTGTAGTATGCGAACCACAGCGCCACCGCTGCCGCGTGGTGCTCGACTTTTTTCGAGAAAGCGTTTGTCAGCCGAGTGAAGCGGCGAATACTCATTCGCATGGAAAGATTTTGCCGCTCCACGTACGACGTGCTCACATGCTTTGGATCGGGGTTGCCACTCACGACCTTCATGTCGCAACCGATGCAGCGAGCGGGAGAATAGCGCGTTTCGTTTTCGGTTGGTGCGCCGTAAATTTTCTGCAATTGCGCGTAATCGATATCAGCGCCAAACGCATCCTCCACTGCTTCAAGGTAGGCCCGATGGCCGTCCGTCGTGATCTGCACGCGGTTGCTAATTCGGCTGGCGCAATCTGCCATGAACTCTTTTGCCCATCCGAGATCGCGACCGCCAACAAGGTAGCTAACACAAAGCTTGGTATCAGCATCTAGTGCCGTCCACGTCCAAGTATCGCCCCAGCCCTCGGCTTTCTTTTCAGGGCTGGCATTCTTCGCTTTCGCTCCGACAAAATTCCAAATCTCATCACACTGTAAACGAGGCACTTTTAATTTACGCACGCAACGATCATGGTGCGCTGCGCACGCATCGGCCAAATCGAGCAGCAGCTTGATGACGGTGTTCTTCGCCGCGCCCGTCATGCGGACTGTAGCTCGGATGCTGTTTCCCTCTACCAGCGCCGAAACAACCCGGATTTGCTGTTCTTTTGTTAGCCGATTCATAAACTGAACTATATGCTTGAGCGAGAGAAAAGTCAAGTAAAAAGCGCGTTTTCGCGACGCGAATTTCACGGCATGGATTTCCACGTGCATCAAGATTGTGTCTTTACACGTGCTAGCACCCGTGCGATACTTTTGAACATGCGGGGGCTGAGGATGACTCGTAAGCCCCCGCTAGGTTGGTTTTTATCCGGCTTTCGCCGGAGACGGGAACTCGATTGTTACGGCGAGCTTCCACAATCGAACGTGAAATCGCCGCTTCCCGTTTCGCTTTTCAACTTCGAGTTTAACGAAGAGGGACATAGTCCTCCTTTCGTTGAGGCTCAGCCTAGAGCATCTTCCGCAAAGATGAGCGCTCTAGGCTGTTCTGCTTTCAGTTGCAGAATTTTGTTGTGATCGCATGTTTCGCAACACTTTCCTAAACCCTTTCCGTTTCTTCGTGCGCTGAACAGCTCCCTTCTTCTCCAAAATGGCGAGGGCATCATTGATGGAGATGTTTATGTTTTTGGTACCCTGCACGAATCCTGGGGTCGTTTTTAACTCCTTTTCAATGTCATCGGTCGTGATCTCGTGCGGCAATCTCGGCAGTGTCGTTTCCACTGCGTTGCTCATGTATCCCCT
>JBAVZU010000137.1:0-6309 GCA_049588915.1 Candidatus Sulfotelmatobacter sp. | reverse complement strand
CACAGGCACGATTCGTTTAATCGCGGCTTTCCCGAACCCCGGCAATATTCTGCGTCCGGGACAGTACGGGCGTGTGCAGATCCAGACCAGCATCAAGAAAGACGCTCTGCTGGTTCCGCAGGCCGCGGTGACACAGTTGCAGGGAGGCTACCAGATCGCACTCGTGGGCAGCGATAACAAGATTAGTATTCGCGCCGTCAAAGCCGGCGAAAAGATTGGACAAATGTGGGTGATCGAAGAGGGACTTAAACCTGGCGAGCAAGTTGTTGTGCAAGGCCAAGACAAAGTCCGTGAAGGAAGTCTCGTCGCTGTGAAACCCGCAAATCTAAGTCTCGTCGCCGTGCAACCGGCAAATCCAGCGCAGGAAGGGCACTGATCATGTCAAAGTTCTTCATCAATCGTCCGATTGTCGCACTGGTGATCGCCGTCCTGATGGTCATCGTGGGTGTCGTCACAATTGTAGGTTTGCCGGTCGCCCAATTTCCGAACATCGCGCCACCGGAGATCCGCCTCAGCGCGGTATATGTAGGCGCCGACGCGAAGACGCTTGAGGAGGCTGTAGCCACTCCGATCGAGCAGCAGGTGAACGGTGTCGACAAGATGGATTACATGTACTCGACGAACGCCACAAATAACTCGAATACTCAGTTGTTCGTGGATTTCCAACTCGACACCGATCCCAACATGGATCAGATTCTCACCCAGTCTCGCCAGCAGTTGGCGAACGGCCAGATTCCCCAAGAGGTCATCAATTATGGAATCGACATCAAGAAATCGATGACCTCGCCCCTCATGCTGATCTCCTTATATTCGCCGCACGGCACACGTGACGCGAAATTCCTGGCCAATTACGCCTACATTAACCTGAAGGACCCCATTCAACGGTCGTACGGTGTTGGCCAGAGCGACGTCTTCGGCGCGGGACAGTACGCCATGCGCCTATGGATCAAGCCCGACAAGTTGGCGAAATTGGGAATTACCGTCACCGAAGTGGTTAACGCGATCCAAGCGCAGAACAAAGTGAACCCCGTCGGCCAGGTTGGCGGCGAGCCGGCCGTGCCCGGCCAGCAATTGACCATGTCAGTGCTGGCACAGGGGCGTCTGCAGTCGCCACAGGACTTCGAAAACATCGTGGTGCGGGAAAATCCCGATGGCGGCATTGTCCGTGTGAGCGATGTGGCGCATGCCGAACTCGGCGCTCAGGATTACAGCATGGTGAGCCGGCTGAATGGCAAGCCGGCCGCTACGGTTTCGGTTTACCAGTTGCCTGGCTCCAACGCGGTGCAATCCGTTGACGGGCTCCGCAAGCTGATGACGCAAATGAAGCAGAGATTCCCAGACGACGTGGATTATGTCGTGTCGCTCGACCAGACGGCAGCGGTCAGGGAAGGCATGAAGGAGATCATCCTGACTTTGGTGATCGCCATCGCGTTGGTCATCCTGGTGGTGTATATCTTCCTGCAAGACTGGCGAGCCACCCTCATTCCCCTGCTTGCCGTGCCAGTTTCACTGGTTGGAACCTTCATGCTGTTTCCGGTTTTTGGCTTTTCCATCAACACGCTTTCGATGTTCGGACTTGTGCTGGCTATCGGCTTGGTAGTAGACGATGCCATCGTCGTGGTTGAAGGCGTACAGAGGCACATCGAAGAGGGCCTGTCACCGAAAGAAGCGGCGCGAAAGGCGATGGAGGAACTGACCAGCCCGGTCATTGGCATTGCCCTCGTGCTTTCGGCGGTATTCGTTCCCACCGTCTTCATTCCAGGCATTACGGGACAACTCTACAAGCAATTTGCTATCACGATCGCGATTTCGGTGATCCTGTCGGCGTTCAACGCTCTCACGCTAAGTCCAGCCTTAGCCGGACTTCTGCTCCGGCCCAAGAAAGAGAGCCATGGCCCGCTCGCCAGGTTCTTCGGCTGGTTCAACCAGAAATTCGATGCCGCGACGAGAGGCTACGTTCGTGCATCGAGCATGGCGGTCCGGAAAGGAGCCTTCGCCTTGGTCGTGCTGGTGCTGTTTGTGCTGGGCGCAATGTTTTTCGGTCGCAAGCTCCCTTCCAGCTTCCTCCCCGATGAAGATCAGGGCTACATGTACATGAACATGCAACTGCCGGAAGGCGCTTCTCTGGAGCGGACACAAGCAGCTTCCACCGAGGTCGAAAAGATCCTGGGCTCCACGCCGGGCATCGATCATTACACCAGCGTCATTGGTTTCAGTCTGCTCAGTTTTACCCGCAGCAGCTATACCGCTTTCTATTTCGTCCAGTTGAAGCCCTGGGAAGAACGCAAAACGACCGAGGAGTTGTACAAGGTCATTTGGGCGCGATTGAATCAGAAGCTCATGACGATGCCGCAGGGCACAATGTTTGCATTTTCACCGCCTCCTATCCCCGGAGTCGGCACTTCCGGCGGAGCCCAGTTCGTCCTGGAAGACCGCTCCGGAAAAGACATTGAATTCCTCTCCAACAACGTGGACAAGTTCTTGGCCGTGGCACGGAAACGTCCCGAACTGGGGATGGTAAGCACGACTTTTGTGCCCAGAGTTCCGCAGCAATACTTGACGGTTGATAAAGAGAAAGTACTGAAGCAGGGTGTGCCTATCAGCGATGTCTATCAAACTGTCCAGGCCTACATGGGTGGCCTGTTTGTGAACTACTTCAATCAATTTGGACGCACCTGGCAGGTCTATGTGGAAGCGGAGGCGCCCTATCGCGCCACTGTAAAAGATATCGGCCAGTTCTATGTGCGCAATAAGAATGGTGACATGGTGCCTCTTTCCGCGCTGACCAACTTTGAATCGCGTGTCGGACCCGAATTCACAATGCGGTACAACGAGTACAGATCCGCGCAGATCAACGCCATAGCCGCGCCCGGTTACAGCTCCGATCAAGTCACGGCAGCGCTGGAAGATGTCTTCCACCAGACGATGCCACCGGAAATGGGTTTCGACTACATGGGCATGTCGTTCCAGGAACAGAAGGCGCGCGAAGGCGTGCCAACGTGGGTCATCTTTGGGATGTCTTTCCTGTTCGTCTTCCTGATCCTGGCAGCGCTGTATGAAAGCTGGTCGCTGCCCTTCAGCGTGTTGCTGAGCACGCCCATTGCTGTCTTTGGGGCCTTCGCCGTCCTATGGCTGCGACGCGCGGTGCTCGGCCTTATTTTTCCGCCCTTCATGGTGCAGATCGAGAACGACGTTTACGCCCAAATCGGTTTGATCATGCTGATCGGTCTGGCTGCCAAAAACGCGATTTTGATCGTGGAATTTGCCAAAGAGGAGCATGAAGTCAATGGTAAGCCGCTGGCTGATGCGGCCTTGGAGGGCGCCAAACTGAGGCTGAGGCCCATTTTGATGACTTCTTTTGCATTCATCCTCGGTTGCGTGCCCCTGTGGACCGCCAGCGGCGCCGGTGCTGTGGCCCGTCAGATCATGGGAACCGCGGTCATCGGTGGCATGGCGGCCGCCACGTCGATTGCTATCTTCATCATTCCCGCCTTATATGTGCTGGTCGAGACGCTAAGCCAGCGCTGGAGTCGTAAATCGCAACCGCTCACTGTTCCGGAGCCGCATCCGATGGAGGCAGACTAACGTGAGAAAGTTGATTCCCTTCTTATTCCTGATACTCTTCACGACCGCGTGCGCGGTTGGGCCCAATTACAAGCGGCCTAAGGTTGACGTGCCGGGCGAGTACCGCGGGGCACCGCTACAGGACGCGGCGCAGCCTCAGCCTGGGCAGCAAGGCTCGCAGCCTTCCGGCAATCCGGCGCAGCAGGCGTCGACGCATGCTGAGCAATCTCTGGGAGACCAAAAATGGTGGGAGGTATTTCAGGATCCGCAGCTCCAGGAACTGATACGCACGGCCTTAAAGCAGAATTACGACGTTCGTATTGCGGCAACGAGAATCATGGAAGCGCGCGCGCAATTAGGCATCACGCGGGCTGACCAGTTGCCCACGGTCAGTGCTGGGGGCGCCGGCGTAAACGATCGCTTTCCGCAGACGAAGCTCACTCCTGAAACCGAAACGAACTTCAATGCAGTCGGCGCTTCCATGGCATGGGAACTCGATTTCTGGGGCAAGTACCGCCGCGCCACCGAAGCAGCACGGGCAAATCTCCTGGCAACGGAATGGGCGCGCCGCGCGGTAACTAACGGCTTAGTGAGTGACGTTGCGGCTGCCTACTTTCAGCTTCGTGCATATGACCTTCAGCTTGAAATCTCGCGCCGCACTTTAGCTTCACGGCAGGAGTCGCTGCAACTTACTCAGACATTGTCGGATGGCGGAGCAGCCACTATGCTCGATGTGCGCCAGGCAGAACAGTTGGTTGCTACCGCGGCCGAGAGCATACCCAGTCTGGAGCGGCAAATTCAACAAGAGGAGAATTTCCTCAGTTCTTTGCTGGGTAGGAACCCGGGGCCCATCGCACGGGGAATGAAACTCACAGAACAGCCCCATGCGCCCAAGGTGCCGGCGGGACTTCCTTCGAGCTTACTGGAGCGTCGTCCCGACGTCCGTGCGGCCGAAGCAGAGTTAATGGCGGCCAACGCGCAGATCGGAGTAGCTCGAGCTGCGTACTTCCCACAAATCTCGTTGACAGCCAACAGCGGTTTCCTGAGTTCGGCGCTAACGAGCCTGTTCACCGGGCCAGCGGGGTTCTGGAATTTCGGAGGATCACTAACGCAGCCCATTTTCGCTGGAGGAAGGATTCGTTCCGGCGTCAAGCTGAGCGAGGCTCGTAAAGAGGAAATGTTGCTCACGTATCAACGCACCATCCAGCAAGCATTTCGCGGTGTTTCGGACTCACTGGTGGAGTATCAAAAAGACCGCGAGTTCCGGGAACGGCAACAGGAGCTTGTGCTCGCCGCCCAGGATGCAGCGCAACTTTCGGAAATGCGCTACAGGGGCGGCGCTACCAGCTACCTGGAGGTGCTCACAAATGAAACCAATTCCTTTAACGCAGAACTGGGATTGGCTCAGGCCCAAATGAATGAGCTCTTAGGACTCGTCGACATATACAGGAATCTCGGTGGAGGGTGGCACACATAAGCCACGCCGGATGGGACGGGGTTGCGAGGTCGGGTGATAGCCGCTTTGCGCAGCGACAATGGCTCGCCTCACGAATCGGTGACTTTGCCGCTTGCTCCCGCGCTCTTACTCGATCTTTGTGTTGGACTTTGAGGTGCAGCCAAGCTAGCGACAGCAGCTTTTCACTATTCTCATTGGCTAGGAGCATCGCTTTTTGATATAGGAGATAACCGCATGATTACTTGCAACAGCGCCGCCAGTCTACTTTCAGAGCTCAAAACTAGAATTGAAACTCGCCAAGCGCGGATCGGCGTGATAGGTCTCGGTTATGTGGGCTTGCCACTTGCTTTGCTCTACACCGAAGCGAAATTTCGGGTAACCGGTTTTGACATCGACCAGCGTAAGGTCGCAACTCTCGCCTCCGGTGGATCCTACATCTGTCGAATTCCACCTACAGAAATCCAGGCGGCGCACTCGCAGGGTTTCTGTGCGACCGCAGACTTTTCGAGCCTGACCGAAATGGATGCCATCATCATCTGTGTGCCCACGCCTCTGGACGAATATCGAGAGCCTGATCTCAGTTTTATCACCAATACCGCTAAGGCCATAGCACCCCATTTGCGTGCCGGTCAATTGGTGGTCCTTGAGAGCACGACCTATCCCGGCACCACCGACGAAGTGCTTGTTCCAATCTTGGAGGAAGGCAATGGCTGCGGTTTGAAGGCCGCCCGCGACGCAACGGCTAACCGAGAGGATGAGTTGTTTGTCGCCTTTTCCCCGGAACGAGAGGACCCAGGCAATGACAGCATCGCGCGTCGGGATATCCCGAAAGTCGTGGGAGGCCTGAATTCCCAGGCCTCAGAGCTGGCCGCGGCGCTGTACGGGGCAATCTTCAACCGAGTCGTTCCAGTATCCTCGCCCGCAGTCGCCGAGATGACTAAGCTGCTGGAAAACATTTACCGTTGCGTGAACATCGCCCTGGTCAATGAATTGAAGCTGTTGTCATTGCGCATGGGATTGGATATTTGGGAAGTCATCGAGGCCGCCTCGACCAAGCCATTCGGCTTTCAACCTTTCTATCCCGGCCCTGGCCTCGGCGGACATTGCATCCCTGTGGATCCTTACTATCTCTCGTGGAAAGCACGCGAATACGATTTCGCCACTCGCTTCATCGAACTAGCCGGCGAAATCAATACCGCCATGCCCTACAACGTGGTCGAAGCCCTCGTCACCGCACTCAACGACCACGAGAAAAGTGTGAAAGGTTCAAAGATCCTGCTTCTCGGCGT
>JBAVZU010000136.1:0-14514 GCA_049588915.1 Candidatus Sulfotelmatobacter sp. | reverse complement strand
GGACAAGTCTTCCCGATCGTCTCGCAAGAACATGTCATGCTCCATATCGCAGGAATCACGATCACGCGCGCGCACCTGTTCGGTCTTCTACTCATCGTCATTCTCACTTACGTAAATGTCGTGGGACTGCGCTGGGGTGCGCTCCTGCAAAATCTTTCCACCTGGACGAAATTCGCCGCCATGGCCGCTTTCGTTCTCCTGGGATTCGCCATCGGCAAAGGCGACTGGTCGCACTTCCACTCCCACGGCGTTGGCCTCACTCTAGGACTTCATCCCGCACAATTTCTTTCCGCTTTCGGCGTCGGATTAATCGCGGTCTACTGGGCATACGACGGCTGGGTTTACATCACGTGGGTCGCGGGTGAAGTCAAAGAGCCGCGCCGCAACGTCCCGCTCGCAATGGTCCTGGGTGTGCTCGTCGTCGGAGCAATCTACATGGCGATGAACATGACGTACCTTTACGCGCTGCCCCTTCGCGAGATTGCACAGCATGAAACCATTGCGCACGCCGCGGCGGCCGCGCTGTTTTCTCCTCGCGCAGCCAGCTGGCTTTCGCTTCTGATCGCAGTGTCATGCTTCAGCGCCGCCGCCACCTGCACGCTCTCAGGAGCGCGCGTCTATCTCGCAATGGCGCAGGATGGCGTTTTCTTCAAACGCATGGCCGTGATCCATCCCAAATGGCGCACACCCGCTTTCAGCCTTATCGGACAAGGCATTTGGGCCGCGCTTCTTACCGTCAGCGGCCGTTACGATCAGCTTTACACTTATGTCATCTTCGGGATGGTGCTCTCTTACACGCTGACCGTGATTGGAATGTTTCTGTTGCGCTGGCGACGTCCTGAGATTCCGCGTCCCTACAGCTGCGCGGGATACCCCTGGCTCCCCGCGATCTACGTTCTCATCGGCGCCGCCTGGATCCTGAACACGATCGTCAACCGTCCCATGGAAGCATTCTGGAGTTCCGCGATCGTCCTG
Source organism: Candidatus Sulfotelmatobacter sp. (assembly GCA_049588915.1). Lineage (GTDB taxonomy): Bacteria > Acidobacteriota > Terriglobia > Terriglobales > Acidobacteriaceae > Sulfotelmatobacter. The sequence goes on along the minus strand of JBAVZU010000136.1, from coordinate 13,539 downwards.
ATCGGTGTGCCCGGATATGTTTATTGGAAACGCAGCAGCCGCAAGGATGCGGCAGGTTATGAAAATTGAGCGGTGAAGGGAAGCGGGTTGCGAAAGGGCATGGCTTCAGCCGTGCCGCCAAGCGCCCATAAAAACCGGGGCCTTTCGCCCCTGAAGTAGTGGAGTGGTAGATGTTTGAGCGATACACGGAGAAAGCGCGACGAGTCATCTTCTTCGCGCGCTACGAAGCCAGCCAATACGGCTCGCCGGAGATTGACACCGAGCATCTCCTTCTCGGCCTTTTACGCGAAAACAAGTTGTTAAATCGCTGGCTGCCGAAAACCACGCGCGAATCCATCCGAAGCCGGATTGACGAAGAACATTCGCCGAGACAGGCGTCTATCCCGACTAATATCGACTTGGCGCTCAGTGATGCCGCGAAGCGCGTCCTAAAATACGCCAGGGACGAAGCCGATGGCCTATCCCACAGGCACATCGGAACCGAGCATTTGTTCCTCGGCCTGCTCGACGAGGAAGGGGGTCTTGCTGCCAGGCTTCTGCGTGAAGGAGGAGCGGATGCCGACAGCATCCGGACACAACTTGTCGACACGCCCGAGCTGAACTCGATGCCACGAATTCATCGATCGATACGCAGCCAGAGCTCCTTTTCCGGAGATCCCATCGTAATCCATTGTACCCCTCGCAACGCCGAACGGGTCCGAGACGCCGTCCAGCGCTGCCGCATGTACAACTGGAACTGGGAGAAGCGCGCATGGACCAACGTTGACGTCGTGGTCGCAAGAAAGACTGGCAAGGTTTCCTTCGACCTGCGCCTCGCTGCGGACACCGAAAATTTTGAACTCATCAAAGGCGGCTGGAAGAAAGATCACTGCGCAATCTGCCTGTGGGAATTGTTCGAATCGCTGGATGACGCCGACCACGCGACCGGCTATACTAACGGCCGCGACTGGGTTTGCACAGAGTGTTATGCGAAGTTTTGGGAGCGTCCGGATTTCTTTTCATCCTCTTATTCGGACATCACGTAACAATTCTGCTCTAGAGTTATCCGATTTGTTCACATCGGGCACGGGCTATACGAAGCCCTGGTGTTCGTTTTTCGTAACAAGAAACAAGATAGAGTTGCATTGTGGTCAATGTTCTGCTAGGTTCCACAAATCTATCGGGCCAGCACTGATTCGGGATTGCTGAGGGCTGAGCTCCCTTCCTGGGTGGGTTTCGCGATTACATTGCAGTGCCTCGACTCTCTGCTTCTCGACACGGCTCCCGATTGAAAGGAGATCTATGTCCACTCCAAAAAATTTTCTTCCACTAGCCGGTAGTGAGCGGACTCCACTTGCAGGAGCGCGAGAAGTAGGTCCGTCCGATCCCAATGAAAGGGTTGACGTCACCCTTCGTTTGCGTTCCCGCACAGGAAAGAAGCCACCAATCGATCCCCATGAATTTACAAAACCGGTTGCGCAGCGCACCATAATTTCGCGCAAGGAATTCGAGCAGAGCCACGGGGCCGATGCCAAAGATATCGCTCGTGTCGAGTCTTTTGCCCGCGAGCACAAACTCATGGTGAAGGAAAGGAGCGCGGCCCGCCGAACGGTCGTTCTGTCTGGAACTGTCGCGGCCATGAACGAGGCGTTCGGAGTCGAACTGAAAGAGTACGAGCATCCGGGTGGCAGATATCGTGGCCGCACAGGGCAAGTTCTTATTCCCCCCGACTTGCAGGATGTGATTGAAGGCGTATTTGGATTGGATAATCGTCCTCAAGCCAAGCCGCATTTTCGTAGGCGGCATGAGCGCGCCGGAGCTCGTGCCGCGACCGTAAGCTCGTCCTACACACCAATCCAAGTCGCCACCTTTTACGACTATCCGACCGACGTCGACGGATCCGGAGAATGCATCGCGCTTATCGAGTTGGGCGGAGGTTACAACCCAACCGATCTCAGCGCGTACTGGAGTCAACTGAACCTATCCAAGCAGCCGAGTGTTTCCGCAGTTTCGGTGGGAAACGGAAGCAACAGTCCGACCGGCGATCCGAACGGCCCAGATGGCGAAGTGATGTTGGATATTGAAGTAGCCGGGTCGATCGCACCTGGCGCCAAAATCGTCGCCTACTTTGCCGAGAACACGGATGCCGGATTTCTCAACGCCATCACCACCGCAGTGCATGACAGCACAAACAACCCATCTGTGGTCTCGATCAGTTGGGGCGGGCCAGAATCCTCATGGACGCAACAGGCGATGACGTCAATGGATGAAGCCTTTCAGTCCGCAGCGGCACTGGGTGTAACCGTTTGCGTGGCGGCAGGCGATGACGGCTCGACCGACGGCGTAAACGATGGCTTGAATCACGTGGATTTTCCAGCATCGAGTCCGAATGTGCTGGCCTGTGGAGGCACAACATTGGTGGGCTCGGGAAATACCATCAGCGAAACAGTTTGGAACGAACTCGCCAACAATGAAGGTGCCACTGGAGGCGGCATCAGCGACGTTTTTCCGCTTTCCACTTATCAGGATGCGGCGGGAGTTCCGCCTTCGGCCAATCCGGGTGGCCATGTTGGGCGCGGGGTTCCGGATGTTGCCGGAGACGCCGACCCCAGCACCGGCTATGTGACTCGAGTCGATGGGCAGGCGGACGTGATCGGTGGTACCAGCGCCGTAGCTCCGCTATGGGCCGCATTGATCGCTCTCATCAATGAGCAGATCGGAACGCCGGTTGGATTCGCCAACGCGTTGCTTTATCAAAGCGCGACGACTGCAAATGATTTCGATGACATCACATCCGGCAATAACGGCGCCTATAAAGCAGGGCCGGGGTGGGACGCGTGCACGGGGTTGGGATCGCCAATTGGAGGCGCCGTTGGCTCGGCTCTAGGCGGTCAATCAGCAAAGACCATGAAGACCGGCACGTAGCAACTCAAATTACATGGATGGCGCGGCATTGCGAAAGCCGCGCCATTCTTGCGTTCTGAACAAGCTCGGCTCGCCTAGTTTGCGTTATGCTATTAGAAGCCAAGCTAATTCCCGGCTTGCTTTTGAGGCTATGTTGTATGGCCCGGGATGGCCGGTAGTCACTTTTATTTGCACTCCATATTGCAGTACCTTGGGGGTGTGGTGTTGGGCAGTAATGCAATCGTCTGCGCATTCGCACCTTTTCTGGAGAAGACATGAGCCGCTCTTTAGTCTTTCGTCTATTCCTAGTAGGGGTTTTCTTCCCCGCTATCCTTACCGGATGTTCGCGCGATCCCAGCGTGCGCAAACAGAAATTCTTCGAGAGCGGCGACCGCTATTATGACAAAGGCAAATACCGCGAGGCGGCCATCCAATATGCGAATGCCCTGCAGGTTGATTCCCGGTTCGCCCAAGCTCATTACAAACTAGGAGAAGCATACCTAAGACTCGGAGACCTTAACGATGGTGGTCGTGAGCTGTCCCGCGCCGTCGAACTCGCTCCAGATAATTATCGCGCCCGCCTCGACCTGGCCAATCTACTTATTAGTGCACAAAATCCAGATGGGTCGAACGAGGAATATCTGAAGCAAGCACGTGAACAGCTCGACGTGCTCCGAGAGAAAGAACCCCAGGATCCGGAGGTCTTCCAGGCGTGGGCAGACTACTATGCCGCTTCCAACAATCTGGGCGCGGCCCTGCTGGAGATGCAGAAAGGAATTGCTGCCAACCCCAATCGCGCGGAATCTTATCTCGAACTTGCGCTCCTTCAGTCGCGCTCAAATCTGCTCGATCAGGCTGAGGCCAGCTTCAAGAAAGCTGCCGACGTTGATCCCAAAGGAACGAACGCGCATGTGCTTCTGGGAGGTTTCTACCAGATGCATAACCGCATGCCGGAGGCCGAGCAGCAATTTAAACGTGCCATCGAGCTTGCTCCGAAGGAGCTTTCACCCCGCGAGGCGCTGGTGCGCCTCTACCTGTCGGAGGGCAAGAAGACGGAAGCTGAAACCATGTTGCGGCAAGCCAAGAACGAGCTTCCGGATAACTCCGAAGCCTATCGTTTGCTTGGCGATTTTTATTTCGCCACTGGTGATCTCGATAAGGCCACTGCGGAATACTCCTCTCTCTATGACAAACATCCCAGGGATCTTCTGATCAAGAAAAACTACGTGCAACTGTTGATTTTGAAGAATCGCTTGGACGAAGCCAGCAAACTGAACAATGAAATGCTGAAGACCAATCCGCATGGCGTAGACCCGTTGGTCGCGCGCGGCCAGATACAGCTCCGCCGAAATGATGCACCGGGCGCCGTGGATTCTCTACAGCAAGCTCTCCAAGCCGACTCCAACAACGCTGTCGCACACTATCAGCTCGGGCTGGCTTTTGACATGCAGCACGACGACGCACGCGCCGAGGCGGAATTACGAGAGGCAGTGCGTTTGCGCCCCGATATGACGGATGCTCAGCGCGCCTTGGCTGAACTGGAAAGAGGCCGCGGAGACGTCGATGCTCTCAGCCAAACCGCGCAGCGTATCATTACCAATGCGCCCAACGCCCCTGACGGCTACCTCTATCGCGCACTGGCGGAGACGGCTCGCCAGAAATATTCCGACGCGCAACTGGATCTCACCAGGGTGATGGGCCTTATGCCGAGCAGCCCCATTCCCTACGTGAAGATGGGAAATCTTTATCACTTGCAGAAACAGTTCGCGGAAGCCAACAAGTTTTATCAGCAGGCACTCGACAAAGACCCGGCATCCACCGATGCGCTGCAGGGAATCATGAACGTCTACCTGGCGCAAAAACAGCTGGACCTGGGCATTGCCGCGGCTCGCGCGCAGATTATCAAGTCGCCAAATACCAGCGGCTTCTACGACCTGCTGGGCACTGCACTGTTTCAGAAGAAGGATCTAAGTGGGGCCGATGCCGCTTTCCGCAAAGCGGTCGAGCTCGACAAGAATAATTCTGACGCTCTCTTGAAGTTGGGACAGGTGCAGGCCGCGCAAGGTTCCGTGAGCCAGGCTTTGGCCACGTATCAACAATCCATCAAGGATCACCCTCGGGAAATTGGCTTTTACATCCTGGCGGGAGAGATGTATGAATCGCAAAGCAACTGGGATCAGGCGAAGGCGATGTATCAGAAGGCGCTTGAAATTCAGCCTGATAATCCGCTGGCTTCAAATAACCTGGCGTATGTAATGCTGGAACAGGGCGGCAACGTGGATGTGGCCTTGTCGATGGCCCAGACGGCGCGGCGTGGCATGCCTGATTCCTCGAATGCCGCCGACACGTTAGGCTGGGCTTATTATCAGAAGGGCGTGTACCGGTCCGCTATCGACTTGTTCCAGGAATCGCTGCGGCTCAACGAGAAGCGCGGCGGGGCAGATAGCCCGACGGTTCACTATCACCTCGGACTTGCTTATGAAAAAGCGAACCAGCCGGTCCAGGCTCGGCAGCAACTGGAGCGAGCATTGAAGATCAATCCCAATCACACCGATGCGCGAAAAGCGTTGTCGGAGCTGCGAGGCTAGACGTCTCGGCACTTAAACACCAGCAGGTCGCTTAACGTGAACTTTCGAATGGTGTGCCAGTTAGCCGCATACGTGTGTTAATCCTTTTCGATTCGCGGCAAACCCATCTCTTTTGCGAACAAGGCATATAATCCTTGCCCAAGAAAGGAGTTGTCTCATGATTCTGGGGATGACTACATCAACGTTCACTTTCGTCCACGTGTTGTTGAGTTTGGTGGGAATTGGTACCGGCTTTGTGGTGATGTACGGGTTGCTCGCAGGAAAGCGGCTCGATGGGTGGACAGCGATCTTTATCGTAAGCACTGTGGCGACGAGCGTAACTGGCTTTGCGTTTCCATTCGAGCATCTGTTGCCATCTCACATTCTCGGGATCATTTCGCTGTTGGTCTTGGCCGTGGCAATTCCGGCACGCTACGTGTTTCACCTTGCGGGAGCATGGCGTTGGATCTACGTCGCAGGCGCGGCTGCTGCCCTTTATTTCAATGTGTTCGTGGGAGTGGTGCAGGCCTTTCTGAAAATTCCTGGACTCAACGCGTTGGCGCCTACGCAGAAGGAGCCGCCATTCCTGATCGCACAACTTATCGTCCTTGCCATCTTCGTCGCGCTTACGATTATGGCCCTGAAAAGGTTTCGAATCGAAGTGGTGCGCACAGCCTAACGCACATTTCCGTCCATTCCCAGGCTGAACGGGGTAAACATCGGTACCGACTCCGAGTCGTCGGCGCGTCGAAATTTTCAGAGATTGAGCTACCGAAGATGTTGGTCCGGCCTTCACATCAGAGTGAAGGCCGGATTAACCCCTATGCGGCCACTTGCTTACTTTTCGTGAGGAATGACAATAGGTCGGCGTTAATCGTGTCGGCCTCAGTCGTTGGCATGCCGTGCGGAAAGCCCTTGTAAGTTTTAAAGGTGCTATTCCTCAGCAACTTTGCCGATAACGGTCCGGAGGCAACGTAAGGAACGATCTGATCGTCTTCGCTGTGCAACACGAGCACGGGCACGGTGATCTTCTTCAGATCTTCGGTGAAGTCGGTCTGGGAGAAGGCGACGATGCCGTCATAGTGCGCCTTGGCGCCTCCCATCATGCCCTGGCGCCACCAGTTCAAGATCACTGCCTGAACCGGTTTCGCACCCGGCCGGTTGTAGCCATAGAAGGGTCCAGACGCCACATCGTAATAAAACTGGGAACGGTTGGCGGCCAGTTGCGTCTGAAAATCATCGAACACTTTTTTGGGCTGCCCGAGCGGATTGGCCGGCGTCTTCACCATCAACGGCGGCACCGCGCTAATGATCGCCGCTTGGGCCACGCGGCTTTCGCCGTGCCGAGCCAGGTAGTGCACTACCTCGCCGCCACCTGTCGAGTGACCGACATGTATCGCTTCCTTGAGGTCGAGATGTTCAGTCAGCGCCGCCAGGTCGTCGGCGTAGTGATCCATGTCGTGGCCGTCGCCGGTCTGCGAGGAACGGCCATGTCCGCGCCGGTCGTGGGCTATGACTCGATAGCCGTGGTTGAGGAAGAACATCATCTGGGCGTCCCAATCATCGGCCGATAGCGGCCAGCCATGGCTGAACACGATGGGCTGACCTTTGCCCCAGTCCTTGTAGTAAATCTCCGTTCCGTCTTTTGTCGTAATTGTGGGCATAAAAACTCTCCTTAATGGTCGCTATTCTTCTACCTCCAAAACTGATCGGTTTGCACCAAATCACGTGGTGCCGACTCATCTCATTTTGGACCGGCCACATTTGGACCAATCGCGACTCGAGGGGACCCCACGCTGCGTTTGTTATCGCATATGCTCGCAGTCCGTGTAAATCCCGTGCCTCTCATTTTTATTGAATCGGATGGTTGCGGGGAATTCAGGACTTACGGAGGCGGAAATGATTTTCGGTTGCGAGAGCCCGATTTGAACTCTGGCGCTCTTCGCTGAAGGCCTATGAAGTCAGCTTGCCGCGGTATCGTGATTTCTTGGCACCACAGCCTGAGGACGGCGGGGGGCGCGGTTCGAAGGCAAGCCGGCGTCGCGAATCTTGTAGAGCAACGCCCGATAGCTGATGTTAAGCGCTCGAGCGGCCTGTTTGCGATTCCAGTGATGATGTTGCAGCACTTTCAGAATGATCTTTCGTTCGAACTCATGGACGGCCTGCCGAGTTATTTTTTTCAGCGAGATGGGTCCATCGACAGCAACGTCAGTGCTGAAGAAATCAAACTCCCGCGGGCGCAGGTCGCCGGCAATTGCATCCTCGGTTCCCAGAATCACGTAGCGTTTGATCAGGTTTTCCAACTCGCGCACATTCCCCGGCCAGGAATATTTCTTCAAAGCGCTCATCAATTCGGTGGAGAGCGGTTTGGCTCGAGAGTTGAATTTCCGGTTATAAGCGTCGAGGAAGTAAGTGATCAATTGCGGTAGATCGGAAGTGCGCTCGCGCAACGGCGGCATATGAAGGTTGACCACATTGATGCGGTAAAAAAGATCAGCGCGAAAAGTTCCGTTCGCAATCTCCTCCTCCAGTTTCCGATTGGTGGCGCACACTACGCGCACTTCCACCTTCTTGTCCTCCTGCGCGCCGATGCGGCAGAACTGCCCGTCCTGCAGCAGTTGCAGCAGCTTCGACTGCAAACTCATGTCGAGTTCGGAAATTTCATCGAGAAACAACGTGCCCCGATGCGCCATTTCGACCCGGCCAGGTTTGGTGCCGAAGGCGCCCGTAAAGGCGCCTTTCTCATAGCCGAAAAGTTCGCTTTCAAGCAGCGTTCCTGGAATTGCAGGACAATTCACCTTCACCCACGGTCCGCTCCTCCAAGGCGATGACGCATGAATCATGCGCGCAATAATGTCTTTACCAGTCCCACTTTCGCCATGGATCAGTACGGGCACATTCGCTCCGGCTATTTTCGCGAGCCGTTCGCGCAGAGCCTTCATGGCGTCAGTTTCCCCGAAAACAACAGACTCCGGAGGCATCTCTCCTAGAGGTTGCACCAAGGAACTAACTGGATTTGGAATGCTCATAGGGGCTTATCGATCTGGCGGACGGCTAAGCGCGTGCATCCCGATCACCAAAACAGGGGAGAAGTCGATTCTGCACAAGGCTAGTCTATCTTCTTGATCAAAAGCAACTTACTAAAGATTTCCTGTGGAAATCAGTTGCCAGCGGGGGGAACACTGGAAACAGGGGAGTTCGGTCCTCGACGATGAGAAAAACTTTTCACACGAAAGAAGTCTGTTTCCGTCGCGATGATTTGATTCTTGCCCGGCCATTCAACAGCGGCCGGAAAAACTTCAGCCCTATCAAGTTGTATGCTTCGGAATGCTCGGTGCGAAGGATCTTCGCGCGAAGAGTGCGTGAGACTTTCGGAAGAGCAGCTAAAGCCGCTAAAGGCGCGCTCGGGATCTCCAGAGAAACCTCAGCTGTAGGCGGAAGAGAGCGGCGAAGCGCTACCAGCATTCCTCCCGCGGAAACGTTGAGGGCTGTGGCAAACTCCAGGAATTCTCGATCCTGATCGAGCCGGGTCCTGACAAAGACGGGGATTGCCAAGGGCAGGCGCGGCCATTTTCGGCGCTCCGCCATGGGGGTCTTTGCGTTCACGCACACCCTTCCTTCGATGAATTCCGCAACATTTCAAGCACCTTTGGGGCCAAACCCGAAGCGAGCGGTAAGATCCGCAGAGTGAAGCCTATGAAAGCTAACGACGCACTGTCTTCGCACCTTCTCCGAACGCGAAGAGACTTCCAAGTATCGTCTTCCCATCATCCCCAGGGGGCCAAGCTCTCTTTCACGGCCAAGGCAGACAGCATAATCCGACTGCTGGTAAAGTGCAAGCTTTTGCTACACTTGGGTAATCAGATTGCATTTTTCGTTGACAATGAAAAGTAACCTGGCATACGCTTTTATTACAGCATTCTTCCGGAAAATGGTTGAATGCACCCCCCCTCTGTGCTGATCACAAGTATTCCCTATGGCCACCGTCCAAAAGAACATTTGTCTTCCCGAGGCTGCCCCAGGAAGGGCGGAATCGTCTGCGCCTGTTTCTCCGTCCACTCCTTCAGTTCCTTCAGTAGCGGGGATGCCAAGCCCCGCCGACCTTCCGCAGGCATACTCCGAGTTGCAGCAGAGATTCCAGCGCACTACTAACGCGCTTGGATCAGCGGCGCATGATTTGAAAACCCCGTTGTCCATCCTGAATGGCTACGTGGAGTTGCTGCAGAGCGAAAAACTGGGCCCGATCAGCGAGCGTCAGCGCGAAGTGCTCCGCGACATGCAGGCCAGCGGCAAACGCCTTCAGCAGTTCATTCAAGACTTCCTGACCTATAGCGCGCTGGAGACCGGCGGCCTGAAGATGCAGTTCGCTGTCGGAGATATTAACGAGTGCTTGTCCGACGTGTGCCGTTTGTGGTCAACACGATTTCAAGAGAGAGGACTGGCTCTGTATTTCCTAGCCAATGACAAGCTTCCCGAATTTGCATTTGATTTTCCCAAGTTGGAGCGCGTGATCTCAAATTTGCTGGAGAATTCCTTTAAGTTTGTTCCACAAGGCGGTACGGTTTGGTTACATGCCGAGCCTTACATGTGGGAGCGGCGTGCTGCGGCCCAGCCTGCATCAGCGGGAGAGAGGCGCCGTCACCCGAATTCTCAACCCAACTCCGTGAAGGTCAGCGTCTCTGACACTGGTCCGGGAATTCCCGCTGAATTTCATCAGGAAGTTTTTGATGATTTCTTTCGTCTTCCGAGCAATGAAAATCAGGAGGGCATGGGCCTGGGGCTTGCAATTGTGCGACGCCTGGTTCAAGGAATGGGCGGTAAAGTCTGGATAGAAAGCGATTCCGGCGCGGGCTGCAAATTCTCATTTCTGATTCCCTTCAAGCCCTCGGCGATTCCTAACGGCAAAGGAAAGAAGCAATGAGCGATACCGCCAAAATTCTTCTGGTGGATGACGAACCCGCCATGCTCCGGTATATCCGTACGTTGCTCGAAGTTGACGATTACAAAGTCGAGACCGCGTCTACTGGCGAAGAGGCGTTGCAGCGCGTAGAAAGTGGAATGGAGCCCGATCTCGTACTCCTCGACGTACTCATGCCCGGCATCGACGGTCTGCAGACGCTGGAACAACTTCGCCAGAAGCGGCCAACCGCGAAGATCGTGATGCTCTCTTGCGTAGCCGACACGCGCAAGGTTGTGCAGGCCATGCGGCTGGGCGCCCATGACTACCTCACCAAACCTTTTCAGAAGGCAGAACTGGATGCGGTGATTCACCAGTGTCTGGGCCAGGGTAAAGGTCCGGTCGGAGGGGAAGTCGAGGAAATTGCCGACGACGTGTTCTTCATCGCCGCCAGTCCGGCGATGCGAAAAATTCGCTCACAAGCCGCGCTCGTCGCCCACGTTGATATCCCCGTGTTGCTGCTCGGTGAGAGCGGAACTGGCAAGGAAGTGCTCGCCCGTCTGATTCACAAGCTTTCCCCCCGGGCGCACCGAACCTTCTTAAAGGTAAATTGTGCGGCCGTTCCCGCGGACCTTCTGGAAAGCGAACTGTTCGGTTATGAACCGGGAGCCTTCACCGGCGCGACACATGCCAAGCCAGGCAAATTTGAACTTTGCAACAAAGGCACAATCCTGCTCGATGAAATTGGCGAGATGCCGCCGTCCCTGCAGGCCAAGCTGCTGCACGTGTTGCAAGACCAGCAATTCTCCCGGCTGGGCAGCCGTTCCATCATCAAAGTGGACGTGCGCATTCTCGCAGCCACGAATATTGATATCCCGCAGGCGCTGGCTACCAAGCGTTTGCGAGAAGATCTCTATTACCGCCTGAACGCATTCACTCTGCAGTTGCCGCCGCTGCGGGAACGCAAGGAAGAGATTCCCATTCTCTTAAAGCATTCCATGACCCGCATGGCAGAACAATACGCGCGCCCCCAGCTTCCTTTGTCGCCAGCCCTTCTTGAAGCATGCCAGAGGCACTCCTGGCCGGGCAACCTGCGTGAGCTGAACAATTTCCTAAAGCGTTACTTGATCCTTGGGGACGAGAATCTCGCCGCCGCCGAACTGCAGCCGCGCCTTGACGGCACCGCGGGAGGCGGAGCTAGCCCCGACTCCGGTGCGAAAGCCGGAGAAGCAGGTGGCGGACTGAAGTCACTGGCCCGCAGCGCCAAAGATGAGGCCGAAGGAGAAGCGATTCGACAAGCACTCGAACAAACCAACTGGAATCGCAAACAGGCCGCCGGACTTTTGCAGATCAGCTACAAAGCCCTTCTTTACAAGATTCGGCAATATGGAATCGCCGAAGCCAACAGTCACCACAAGCTCTCAGCCGGTGCCTGACCGCCACCAAGGGCGCAAAAATAAAAGCAAAAGCAAAAGTGAAAACTGAAGTAATTCTCGAACGATAACCTTCCAGCCCTTATTGCACCGTCAGACTGAAGCCCGCACTCTGTGTAAACGACCCCGACGTTGCAGTCACTTGGAGAGGATACGAGCCCGCAGGTGTTCCCGTCACGGTTGGCTGCTGCTTGGTTTTGCTGCAAGCCGGTATCAGGACGATCATCGCGAAAACCGTAGAGAGCGCCAGGAAGCCGAGCAGCCGGTTTCTTCTACGCCTGCTGCCGCCAAGCCCCAATAACGCCATCCCCGGCGCGATCAACCACACGGCATAAAGCGGTACCCGCGATTTCACGGAACTGATCGTAGTAGGCGGACGAACCGTCGTTGTCAGGTTCAGAGTGCTCGATTGAGACCCGGCGCCGTTGAAAGTAAGAGTGGCGGGAGCAAACCCGCAACTAGCCCCCACCGGTAGAGAGCCGCAAGTGAGTGCAACATTCGCTCCAAAGCTCCCTGTCGGATTGACCAATACGTAATAAGTCGCCGCATTTCCGGCAACCACGGTCTGGCTGGAGGGACTAATGCTCACATTGTAAGAGGTGGCCGTAAACGAAGCCGTGTTCGTGTTGCTGAGATTTGTGTTGTTACTGTTGCTGACGGTGGCGATCATCGAACCGCCGCCCGCCTTTGTCGGCGTTGCCACAAAGGCCACGGTGGAAGTAGAACCCGATTGCAAGGTCGGGATCGTGCACACCAGGTTGTTGCCGTTCGGCGCGCTGCATGTCCCCGCCTGCGCGGTGGCGCTATTAAAAGTAGCCGAGGTGTTAGAGGAAAGTTGGCCGCTCACCGTGATGTTGGTGGCCAGGTCAGGCCCCTCATTCGTGATAGTAAAAGTCATTGTGATCTCGCTGCCGGCGCTCACTGCTCCCGAAGCAGGCGAGAGTATGGGTGCCACGCACCGGATGCACAAATCGGTCGCGGTTTGCAGTTGAACCGCAAAGGCGTCACTGTTCGGCCCACTGCCGGTGCCATTGAGCGTAGCCTGCAGCGGTCCTCGTACCGGAAAGTTCGTCGAAGTTGTGTCGCCGGCGAAATATATATTCAGCGCAGGATCGAGAGTGATGCTGGTGCCGCGATCCACGCCGTTGCCGCCAAAATAAGTCGCGTAAGACCCAACCGTGCTCGTGCCGCTGGTCGTGGTCGTATTGATATGCGCAAAGAAAGCATTCTGCGTTCCGGCCAGGTGGCTTTGAATCGGAACCGTTCCGGTCGCCGTAACAACTGGGAAATCGGTTGAATCGGTCGTGCCGGTAAGGAGTGCGCCTCCTGCAGTATCCACCGCAATTGCCAGCCCGCTATCATTTAGAGATCCGCCAATGTAGGAAAAATAACTGAGGCTGACGCTCGTCGCAGTGCTGGTGGTAGTCGTCGTCGGATTGCTAAACTTTGCCACGTAAGCATCGGTGTTCGCCGTGTTCGCCGGGCTCGGGCACGTCGTCAGCAGAGGTGCGTTCAGGCAAGGCTGGAACTCTCCGACCCCCGTTGGAATGTTGAAGTCGGAAGAGTTGGTCACTCCCGTAATGTAGATCGCCGCTGCTCCGGTATCGATAGTGAGTGCAGTCGATGAGTCGTTATTCGATCCGCCAAGGTAGGTGGAGAAAATTAACTGGCTGCCACTCGTGGGATTCAGCTTGGCAACGAAAGCATCGGTTGGTTCAGGGTTCGCCACTGCGGGACAGTTCACCGGATAGGTGATGGT
>JBAVZU010000135.1:0-4267 GCA_049588915.1 Candidatus Sulfotelmatobacter sp. | reverse complement strand
CACTTATGGGTTGGAGATCAATGACTCGGCGTACTCCTCGCCCGTTGCGGTCAGGGTATATGCGCGGTGACCTTCCCGTTCGCCGGCACTCATCATCAGGCCTCTGCCAACTAAACCCGCGACGCTGTCGCTTATATTTGTGAAGGAGTATTTTGCCTGCTTGCCTAGATCTCTCAGTTCGCTGGTCGTAAAGCTGGGCTGGGCATCCACTTTTTCCATGTAGTATCCAAGCAGCAGCGCGCGGTCGGTTTGGTTACCAGCTCGCTTCAAGATTTCAGATGGGGAACGCTTCTTTTTTCCCGAGGAGGGCTGAAGCAAAGACGCGGAAGAAGAGCTCGAATCGGACGTAGCTGACTTTACGGAACTGCTCAGATATTGTGCAATCAGCTCTTCGAGTTTTTTTTCCGCATATTTTGCTGGGCCAGATACCTCAGCCGAGAAGGAACCGATCGACAACCTCAAGGTGACATTCGCCATAAACCTCCTTACGGCGCAAAAACCAAAGGATTGGACGCATTAGAAGCGAGAATACGAAGGGCGTCAAGCTTTTCTGGACGAGCAACCCGGCTCAACAGAAACGGCACCCTAACATCACCCCCAACGTAAAAAGCGTCGGACAGGAGTGTCCGACCCACCTAAAAAGCAACTTCAACCCCGACACCAACTGCAACACCAAGGTCAAAGGCGTCAGACAGAGTATCCGTCCCACACGAGTTGCTTTACTTTCCAGTGGTTTGCTCGACCCAGAGCCATTTATATTCTTCTGGCGTGCTGGTCAGACCCCGCCGTACTGGATTTTGGCGGATGTACTCCAGTTTACCTCCGAAACTTTCCTGCGAGCCGAGGACATGGTCGAACGATTCTTCTTGCCAGACTGGGCCGGCGGAGTTCAAGAGTTTATTAACGCTTCGGGCTGAGGCTCCCTTCAGCAGCTTGAGGATTGTCGGTAGAGAGTACGGCCAGCCCTTTTCATCTCGCAGTGGAGTGAGTAGCAGATGGACGTGATCTGGCATTACTACGGCGGCGTGGAGGTCGTAGCGTTTGCCATGATCGTGCAGGCAGTGGTGGAGGATGGCGTTCCGAGCTTCCGGGAAGAAAGGAATTCGGTTGGCTTTGCAGAAGGTGATGAAGATTGCCCGGCCAGCTCTCTGGTAGTGGGGAAGGTTGCGGCGATATTCGTATTTTCGGTCGAGCGTGCGTTTAGGCATTGCAGGCAAAAACAACGTTTGAACGCAACGGACAAGTGTTTCCGTTCCACATGGACAGTGCCAATTCAATGAGGATTGCATGTGGCTTCTGGTGTGTCTGTGACAAGTGAACTACTTGCGCGACGGGCAGACCGCGCACCGCACTCCGACCTCTTTGCTGCGGCACACCACCGGAATATCCTTCCAGCCCCGCGCTTTGGGCGAGCAGTCAAGCAGGCACCACGCCTCGCGGTACTTTTCGAACGCCGGCTTCAAACCTCGACGCGTGTGGGGATAAAAGTAAATGCATTCGCGTTTGCCGAGCGCCTCGACAGGAATGATGTACCAAATGTTCTCCGGAACAACGTAGCCGGCTAAGAAATCGATATCCACAATCGTATACACGTGGCCGTCGCTTCCCGTCGTCTTCACGCGGTAGCCACTATCACGAACGGAGCTGGCCGATTTAACCTGAATGCGCAGCAACCCGTGGCCGGAGTCCACAGCGGAATCATAGCGATCGCTGTTTCCCCACGGAATCAACACACTGAACCCCAGAAACTTGGCCCGGGCAACGAATGCGGCCTCCGCGGCTTCCCCGCATCGCTGGCGCGGACAGCGGCCTTCGGCGTGAATGTTAAGCGGCCGCTCCTGTTCCAAGTTTTGGGCGGATTGGCTCGGAGTCGCAGCCCCACGACGCGAACGAACGAGAAGCGGAGATTCGGTATGATTTGGATCGTCAATGATTTTCTGCATAACAAGAATGGCGCAGCCGGGGCCTGCGCCTTGGGAAACTCACGTGAGGGAGGGCCAAAAACACGAACGGCGCAGTCCCAATGCGGGCTGCGCCGTTGCTTTTACTCTATATATCCAGAATAGCAGGTGGAAGAGGGGGATTGGGACATTTTTGGGGAATTATATCTGGCAGCGAATCACTGGGTTGAAGTGAATTCCTTAAGGTTTGGGGCTTGACAAGAAAATGCACCGGATCCCGTGGAGAGAGTTGCATAGGTCTTCGTTGGGAGTTCCTCGCTTGGGCGAGGAACTCCGCTGCCTCGGGATGACAACGTGGTGGGCTATGACAAAAACGAGTTGAAACAAGCGTCAATGGCGGGTGTCGATCGTCTGCCCTTTCTCGATAAAGGTCTGTGCCCAGGAGAGAACGCGTCCCCAACCCTGGCCGTGGCTCTGGGCTTGCTCGGAGTTGCCGGCGAATCCGCTGTGGCGAATCTTCACGAGCGTGCCGGTACCGGCGCGTTGCGGACCGCCCGGGTGCAGGCCATGCACGCTTTGCGGTTCAAGTTCCCAGCGCACGGTGGTTTGAGATCGCCGCCGTAACTGGAGGTCCAGGTCTGGACCAGGAGACGTGGCGGATCGACTTCGAGGTACTCGCCGCTGACCTGAAAGCTGTCACCGTTGGCCCCGACGCCTGTGCTTTTCCATTTGCCGTTGACCCGCAGGTCGGACTCGAAGTCGGTGACGCGATACATTTCTTTTTGTCCCCACCACTGCGGGAGCTGGCGAGGGTCGGTGATGGCTTGAAAGACGCGGGCGGGCGGCGCGGCAATGAAGATTTCGGCGGTGACGACATCTTGATCGGGGGTGATTGCGACGGTTGCCATGTAGGCTCTCCTTGGCGAAATCTTGAACTAGAAGCGAGATCAAGAGACAAAAGCAAAAATCAAAATTCAAAAATCAAAATCAGAATCAGAATCAAAATCAGAAATCAAAATCACAATCAAAGGCAACGGACAAGAGTGTCCGTTCCACACGTGATGCGGGCGGGCGGCGCGGAGATTTGGATCTCGGTGACGATGGCATCATTGTCAGGAGTGATTACGGATTTGGTTCGGGAACTCATCATAGTCGGTCGCCTTTCGCTTCCGGTGCACCTGCCAGGATCGGGGACTCTTACTTCTGGCATTCGGGGAGTCCCACCTCTCGCAAAAGCGGCGAGAAGTGGGGCACCCCATTCTGCTATTCGCCTATTTTTTCTTCCCCTATTTCTTTCCTACTATTTTTGGGCGACTTCGTTTCGCTTCAGGTCGAAGAGTTCTTTCATCTCTTTGTCTTTGCCTGGGCCGGCATTGAAGGTCCATTCTTCGGTGTGGTGATTGGCGTCGATGATGGTGAAAACGACGCGCTGCATGTGGCCGGCATCGGGAGTGGCGAGATTGGTGGCATCGAAGAAATTGAAGGTGAAGGTTTTTCCGTCGGGGGAAATGGTGGCGGCCATGCGAGGCTGATTGCCGGAGCCGCAGTAGTGAGTCAGCACCAGGCGGTTGGGACCGTCGAGATGGATCATGGAAATCATGTCCTCGTGTCCCTCGCCGATGATTTCGCTCATCAGGGCGGAGCCGCCTGCGGTATCGCGAAAGACGATTTGCAAAGGCTTGCCCTGGGAATTCTTCCCTTCCCATGAACCGGTAAGAGTCTTGAGTTGATCGAAAGATTTCTGGGTGGCGCTTTGAGCCAGCGCGCCGGTTGCGGTGATGAGCAATAAGGCTGCGAGCGTGATACGAAGCGATTTCATGTTAGAGATCTCCTTTTGAGCTTTTTGTTTTCGATTTCGGTGCATGGCCCTGGTTAGTTTCTTTGGCGTATTCGGTTTCGACAAATGTCTTCAAGTTGGTCAGGTTCATCTTCCAGAAGGCGCGGTATTGATCGAGCCAAGAGTCAACGGTGCGCAGCGGCTCGGGATTCAGGTTGTAGACGCGGTGACGGCCTTCGCGGTGCTCGCGCACCAAGTGTGCGCGGCGCAGCAGGCGCAAATGTTTGGAGATGGCGGGACGAGAGACGGGGAAAGCTCCGGCGATTTCTCCTGCAGGCTGGCTGCCGCGGCGTAACAAATCGAGCACAGCCCGGCGGGTGGGGTCGGCAAGAGCCTGGAAGGTCACCTCCGAAGAATATGTAACCGTACGGTTCCGCATAATTCGTAACCTTACAGTCACGCGATGGGCATGTCAAGCGAAAAGTTCGCTGTGTCGTTAGCACATGATATGTCCGGTTGAGATAGCAAGTGATCTGTCCGCTTTGCAGGCGGCGAGGGTAGGAGAGCATGGAGGGCATGCTCTCTTACA
>JBAVZU010000134.1:0-2087 GCA_049588915.1 Candidatus Sulfotelmatobacter sp. | reverse complement strand
ACGGGGAACGAATCGGCCATCGGGGCAGCAGCCTCAAAGCCGAGCGTGGCCGATTCATCTCCGGCCGCAGACAGCGGCACGCGGGCACTATCGTCAGCTTCGCCACCAACGTAAGCGCCGCCGAAATTGAAGGCGGTATTTTCGAATTCGTTTGGATCAAAGGCGGCGTCTGATTCAGCAGAAGCGAGCAGGGCTTCGTCCTGCTGGACAGCCGAGGGCGGATGTCCCCACACAGGCTCCGCACTCTCTTCCAGTTGCTCGACGAACTTTCCAGACAGAATCGCCTGCGCATCAACGATAAGCTGCTGAAAGCTTTTCAGCGCCGCGAGTGCGCGCTGAGGAAGCAGTTGACGCCGGATCCCTTCTCCTAGCGCTCCCCATAAAGACAGACCGGTTTCCAGCGCTAGCCCTTCGATGGTATCGATTGTGCTTTTACCAATGCCGCGGGTCGGCGTGTTGATCACACGCAGCAGCGAGATCGAATCATCTGGGTTTTGGATGACTTTAAGGTACGAAATCATGTCCTTAATCTCGGCGCGCTCGTAGAAAGAAAATCCGCCGACTACTTTGTATTTCAGGCCGTAGCGGCGCATGGCTTCTTCAAACAGGCGTGACTGAGAGTTGGTGCGATAGAGCACGGCGGCTCGCGGCGTTTCACCGCCTGAGTTTTCAGCGCGACCGGCCGCGCGCAGATATTTTGCGACGTGATCAGCGGCAAAGAGCGCTTCGTTTTCACCGTCCGGCGCTTCGTAGTAGCCGATTTTGGTGCCGCCCTGGCGCGAGGTCCAAAGATTCTTGCCTTTGCGGCGAAGGTTATTCGCAACCACCGACGACGCCGCCTGCAAAATGTTCTGCGTGGAGCGGTAGTTCTGTTCCAGGCGGATAATCTTGGCTTCCGGAAAATCCTGTTCGAACTCCAGAATGTTGCGAATGTCGGCGCCACGCCAGGAATAAATCGACTGGTCTTCATCACCCACGGCGCAGACGTTATGGCGCTCACCCGCCAACATGCGCATCAGTTCGTATTGCGGGCGGTTGGTATCCTGATATTCGTCGATGAGGAGATAATGAAAGCGGCGGTTGTAATACTCCCGCACGGGTACGGCGGTTTTCAGCAGGCGCGTGGCTTCGAGGAGCAGATCGTCAAAATCGAGGGCATTCGCTTTGCGCAGCTCCTTGCGATACTCCTCGAACAGATGCGCAATCTTTTCATTTTTAGGATCAGCCGACTGCAGATAAAGCTCCTGCGGATCGAGCATATGATTCTTTGCCCACGAAATGCGCGAGAGCACGATGCGCGGCGTGAGTTGTTTGTCGTCGACTCCAAGGCGCTTCATGATTCCCTTCACCACGGATTGCATGTCGCTCTCGTCGTAGATGACAAACTTCTTCGTCTGGCCGATGGGCGGCTGACCGGGCGTGGCCGAAGGAATTTGCAAAGCTTCAATGTCGCGGCGCAGAACGCGCACGCAAAAAGAATGGAACGTCGAGATGACAGGCTTGGCAATGCTCAGTCCGCCGACAAGCTTCTCGACGCGCTCGCCCATTTCAGCGGCGGCCTTGTTGGTAAAAGTCATCGCCAGAATAGATTCCGGCATCACTCCCATGTGCTCGATCAGGTAGGCGATGCGGTAAGTGATGACGCGCGTTTTGCCGCTTCCAGCGCCGGCGAGGATGAGCACTGGGCCTTCGGTTGTCTCGACGGCTTCGCGCTGCTGCGGGTTGAGTTGATCCAGAAAAGACAATGCGGGAGTGGCTCCGAGGCTGATGATTCAATTTTACAGGATTGGGAGTTTTTGCTTCGTTTCCTTCGCTTTCCGCTTTCGGAACATCATAACCACAAATACTCCATCGGGCCGGAATGATCTCTCCTTATGGCGAATAAGCTCTTGGCAGGGCCCGTAGTGTAACGGCAACACAGCACCCTGCGACGGTGGCAGATGCGGGTTCGAATCCCGTCGGGTCCACGCTTCGGTTTTTCGAAGCGCAGGTTCTGTGGAGAGCGAAGCAGGGATAGCTTCCCTACAAAAGTAACTTGACTCCAGATTTGAGTGACCTATACTGAAATTGTCGCAGGGTGCTGTAGG
>JBAVZU010000133.1:0-2918 GCA_049588915.1 Candidatus Sulfotelmatobacter sp. | reverse complement strand
CCATTCCGAGGATGTCTTCGATCGCGGCTACGACATCGGTCGTGTTAATGAAGCGATGCACCGTACCGGGCCGACTATAGGCCGAGATCGCATAAAACGGTGCACGGTGGGAATCGACGTGATCGGGTCCAGCCTGTGCATCATCTTCGACCACGAAGATCACCGTATCCTTCCAGTACGAACTGCGCGAGAGTGCCTGCACAATGCGTCTGAGAGCGAGATCGTTGTCGGCCATGCACGCGTAGGGCGTGCATTTACCCGGACGCGCCGCAGTCAGGTGATCCATCGGCAACCACATGAGCTCGAGCTGCGGCATGTTTCCGTCGCGCACAAAGCGCTGGAGCTCAGCGATCCATACATCGGCGCGCTTCTGATCTTGGGTAATCAGGTCGAAGGGGACGTAATCCAGATTCACATCCGCCCCGAGGTCGGGTTGTGTAACCGGCCAGCCTGGATTCCCTTTGACCATTTCTCCGTAGTCACGGAAGCTGATTCCAGATTGCTTCGCGAGCGTCCATAGGAAGCCCCTCTCCGGTTCATCGCTGTCTTCACCGTCGATGTCGCCGCGTTTACTCGCGTAGGCCGAAGGAACGGTTATCTCGCCATAGTCGGTAACGTATGCGGCAGTGGACCAGATGTGCCCCTGAGAGCTGACCTCGGCATTGACGAAGAAGTGGTCGAACAGTCCGAAGCGCCGCGCTAGCGCGTGATGATTCGGAGTGATAATGATGTCAGGGAAGAAGACGAGGCTAGCTTCTCCGTCGCCCTCTTTCAAGTCACCGAGTATCTGATCGTAGGTGCGATTCTCTTTGATGATGTAGATGACGTGCCTAAAGGGAGGATAGCGTCGCGTTGGGCGGTTCTGGTGCCAGTTGTTTGCGGCCGTGACGCGCTGGGTGAACGCGATCAGTTTGGCCGGTGTCATGCTTGACCGCAGCAGCCGAAGGCTGCCATTTAACTGTCCAAGCGTGTACGCCAATGCTTTCCCGTTTGGCCAGTTCGTGAGGGGCACGGGCCCGTCGGGATTAGCGTGCGTGCCATGGCCTTTGCCCGAGAGGATCAGAATCTGTGAACCTACTTCCGCAATCCCGGTTGGATACCAATCGGTCGGGATGCGTCCGAGCAGCTTGCCATTTGCAAGATCAAACACGGCGACGGCATTATTATCGGCTTCGGCGATGAAGAGCCGCTTGCGATCGCCGGCGATCGCAAGTGCGTTCGGGGTGCTGCCTTCCGGCGGGGCGCCGGGTGCGGAGTCGCGAAAATAACCGGTCACTTTACGAGACCGGACGTCGACGATTGCTACCCGGTCGCTACCAGCAAGCGCGACATAAAGTCGTGGGCCGCTGACCTGCAATGCCGAGGGATGCCGACCAACTTCAATGCGCCCGAGATAGGCAAGCTTGCCGTCAGCGAGAACACGAAAGTCGGAGATGGTGCTGCCGCCCCACGCAGATACGAAGGCACGGTTCTCGGAGGCGAGAATGACACTGTAAGGATACTTGTCGGTGGGAAAGCGCTGCACGATCTCTCCCGTCACTGCGTCTAAAACTGCAAGGCGATTGCCGACATTCTCCGCGACGTAAACGAAGTGGCCATTCGGTGCAACTGCGACGCCCGCCGGATAGCTCGTGCCCGTACCATCAGCCGTTTTCGCCTTAGCTAGTTCCAATTTATTCCTGAGCGTCGCGTTGCCATCTTGCCACGAGTAAACAAATAGCGTATCGCTGTTGCCGCCGGAGACATATAGCGTGTTGCCGTCTGGTGAGAAGGCGGCACCGTAGAACGCGCCGTCCTGCAATAGCGATTGCGTGAGCCGTCGGGTCTTCAGATCAATGACTTGAATACCTTGCTCGCGCCAGCCGCCCAGCACCACAACGGCCTTGTCACCACTGAGGGCAGGCACTACGTTGAGCGGCATGCTGCCCAGTTCGACTGCATCGCCCACCGCATCGAGGCGAACGCCGGTCGGTAAAGTAGACGTAAAGCCAGAAGTCTGTGCGAGCGCGACCGCGCCGAGGAGAGCAAAGAGAAAAACTGTGAATCGACAAGAACTTAACAAGTGTAAACGTCCTCACAAACTCGATACGACGAACTCCTTGGGAATTATCATTCGAGTCCGCCAGTGACTATTTCACCTTTATTGGACCTTTGGTATTGCGAATGCGTGAGCGGATTAACGGCCCCATCCCATTTTTCCAAACTTCTGGAATACGAAACCCGTCTCGAAGAACTCTTACAGCGGCATCCTACTTTCACGGTAGTTGTCAATACCATGCGGACATTCTGCCGCGTGAATCCTTGCGGCAAGGTCTACCGGGCTTCTGGTCACCAGCTACTTGTGGCTGATGCGCTCTTCGATCTTGGAGACGAATTTCGGCGTGTGGCCTTCCACCAGCTGCCGAATACTAGGTCCAAACTCGCGCCAGAGATTCATCCCCGCGTCATTGCCAACGGTTGAACCAAAATCGCTGAAAGGCTCCGTAACAGACCGCCTCCAATAGGGACGCGAAGCAGCGTCTGCCGCCACCGAAGTCAGCGCCCGGAGCAGATATGCAGTGTTCAGCCTGCCCTTTCCAGATTCATCTCGCGTTACAAAAATGCGCGAAGCAGCGGACGTGGCCCTACCCATCAAGCTGCCACTGCTCGACGAGTGATAACTCGATTGCTGCTTCAGCACTGACGGTTTCAGGTACTTCTCAAAAATGGTGTCGGACTCTTCTTGATTGGACACCGTCTTCTCCGAAACAGCGAATCCGCCTTGACGCATCACCCTCGCGTTGCCGCCCGCGCCAAATTCGAAAAACGAACGCGCTTCTTCGACGACCAAATTAAATTTCTGTGCCTGAGTTGCAGCCTGCATCGAAGGCGCATCAGGAAGGGATTGATCGACGTTCTGGCACAATGCCCAGCAAGAA
>JBAVZU010000132.1:0-1755 GCA_049588915.1 Candidatus Sulfotelmatobacter sp. | reverse complement strand
AAATCCGTAGCCTTATTTTTTATGAGGCGGGTTGCGGCTTTTTGGCCTGCGGAACGGACCAGCCTTCAGGCTTCAGGGCATGATTGACGAGGTAGGCCACGAAGCCAGCTGCGATGAGGATCATTCCGAAGGCGAACGAGCTCATGTTGAGAATTTGCTCGTGCTCGCTGCGGACTACGGAGAAGCCGAGGAGGAGCATCGGAGGAATGCCGATGGCGATCGCGCCGAAGAGTCCGCCGGGCACCTTGAATGGGCGCGGCAGGTTCGGTTCGCGGAAGCGGAGCACGGCCAGCGCCATGAATTCCAGGAACAGGCTGGCACCGTAGAGAAGGATGTCGAGCGTGACGAGGCGGGCGAAGCCAAGTCCGAGGCACATGGCCCAACCGATGGCGAGCGCGATGATGGCGACCCACGGGGCGCGCGATTTCTGTTGCAGCTTGCCGAAGACTGCGGGCAGCATGCCATCTTGCGCCATCGCCAGAGGCAGGCGCGAGTAGCTCATCACGAGCGCGTTGAACATGCCAAAGGCACTGATCAGGCCTCCGAGGACAACTCCAAAGCGGAGGAGCGGTCCACCTATTAAGCCCGCGATGTCCGCCCATGAACCGGTTTCCCAAGCAGTCGGCTTTAGGCCAGTCATCCACATCGCCGCGAAAGGCAGGATGTAGCTGACGGCCACGATGCAGACCGCAACCAGCATTGCACGGGGGTACGTGCGCTGCGGACGCTCGACTTCGGTGGCGATGGTTGAAGCGTTGTCCCATCCCATGTAGTTCCACATGCAGATGAGCAGGCCGCCCAGAATGTCCACCGTGGAAGTGGTGGGCTTGGTCACGGCATTGGCCAAGGCGCCGATCTTGAACGGAGCCATCACCACGATGACTGCGAACGGAGCCGAAAGGGCGACGAATAGCCAGAGCGAAGTGAGGGAAACTACTTTCACTCCGGCGATATTCAGCAGCGCACACGCGATCACAACCGCGAGCGCGACCCACCATCCGCGACTGTTTTGTTGAAACCAAGGGAACATGCGGGTCAGGTAGGCCACGAACAGAGTGGGATAAATCGCCATGTCGAAGATGGACGCAACCAGCGAGAGCCAGGCTTCCTGAAATCCCCAGAAGTTGCCCATGGCGCGGCGCACCCAGGCGTAATAGCCGCCTTCGTAGGGCAGCGCGCTCGAAAGCTCGCCGATCATGAAGGCTGTGGGCAGGCTCCAGAGCAGCGGCGTGATGAGCAGAATCAGAATCGCGCGCCCGTAACCGGCGCCATGCACGATGTCCTCGGTACCATAAGTGCCGCCCGACACCATAAAGAAGGTGGCGGCGACCAGTGGCCACAGCGTGAGGCGGACGAATTTCTTTGGACCGAGCTTGTTCCGGTTGGGTGCGGCGGCGAGAGGCTGGGGATTTTCGGTTTGGTGACGCGGAGCGCTAGCTGTTGCCAATTTCTATGTCTTCCTCCTCAAGCGACTCACTCTCACCACCGCGTCTCCCTTGTGTCTTTTCTGAAGACATCTTCGTGAAAAGACGTGCTGCTCGCGGCTCCCGGGTCACTGCGATTCCCGGGCATTTCGGCGAAGTTAGTTCGCAAGTGTGAGATTACGGGAAATTTCCACAGATGCAAGATTTTTTTGAGGATTATTGAAAAATTTCGTAAGCAACCGGTGGAGTACGGCGGGAATGGAAGTACGGCGGGGAGCACTGAACAGTCTGTCTCAAGTTTGTCATCCTGAGGCCCGCGTTCTTTGCGGGC
>JBAVZU010000131.1:0-4202 GCA_049588915.1 Candidatus Sulfotelmatobacter sp. | reverse complement strand
ATCGCACCTTTGAAATACAACAGCTGGGATGAATACGAAAAGGGCGTGAAAGGCGTGCTGGCCGGCTACCAGAGCGCAAAGTTTACTGTGAACGACGACGCTGCCAATCATCCCCACGGCGACCTGGTCTGGGGTACCGCGACCATCAGTGAAGAGATGACCACCAAGGCGGGCAAAGTTGAGATGGGCAATTTCCGCTGGACCGTGGTTTGGGAAAATCAGGATGGCAAGTGGCTGATCGTTCACGAACATGTCTCCGCGCCTCTGCAGTAGGACTGTCGCTTGTCAAAAAACTTATTTGTCGCCCTGGCCGCCTTCGTGGCGCTGACATTTTCTGCCGCTGGCGTCGCGTCCGCGTTCACCGCACTTTCGGTTCGCAGCTGGTACCCTGGGCTGCGGAAGCCGCTCGGTAATCCACCGGCTTGGCTCTTCGCACCCGTCTGGGCCGTCCTTTATATGGTCATGATCGTCGCTGCGTGGAATGTGTGGAAGATGGGAAACGGCTGGTCGGGAGCCACGACAGCGATTACTCTTTTTCTGGTGCAACTCGCGCTGAACGCCGCATGGCCGGCAATTTTCTTCGGCATGCGCTCGCCCTCCCTGGCTTTGGCTGAAATGGTTTTGCTTTGGATCGTCATTCTTGCGACCGTAATTTCGTTCTGGCGCATAATGCCGTTCGCCGGTGAGGTGCTGATTCCGTACCTAGCGTGGGTCAGCTACGCCACATACTTGAACGCCGGAATTTGGCGTTTGAATCGAAAGCGGACGGCTTCCTGAAACCAGGCCATTTAGGCGGGCACAGGCCTTAAGTAATCGATAATTACTTGTGTAATCCCGAAAATTCTGGATTACTTGCAGAAACTACCCGGTTACGACAGGGTTATAGCAACTCAGAATAGGGGGGATTTGCCATGCGCGACCGGATCGCGATTCTCATTTCCTTTTTACTGTTGGCCTGCGGGACGTGGGGTCAGCAGCAGCCAGCGCAAAGCACGCCCAGCATGGATATGTCGGGGCATGACATGTCGAACATGAATATGAAAGATATGCCCACGGGCGCAGACAAAGACAGTGATGCCAGCATGCACGCCATGCATTCCATGGAAGGGCACATGGACATGGGCCCGCACATGAAGATGACGGCCCTGCGCCAGCCCAAGCCCGGAGACGCCGAACGCGCCCGGCAAGTGGCGGAATCCGCGCGCAAGGCTTCGGAAAAATACATTGACTATCATGTCGCGCTGGCCGACGGCTTCAAGATTTTTCTACCCAACGTTCCCCAGAAGATGTACCACTTCACCAACTACGGATATGCCATGGAAGCCGCCTTCCGCTTCAATCCCGAGCACCCAACCTCGTTGCTCTATGAAAAGCACGGCGACGACTACAAGCTAATCGGCGTGATGTATACGGCACCCAAACGCTTCACTGAGGAACAGCTCGATGAACGCATTCCTCTGAGCGTCGCGCAGTGGCATGAGCACGTGAACTTCTGCTCCGCCCCGGCAGGACGCAAGGGTGAAGTGCTGGCGCCGCATCCGCAATTCGGTTTGAAGGGGTCGATCACCACGCAGGAAGCCTGCGATGCCGCTGGTGGAACTTTCCATCCCGTGATCTTCAATTGGATGGTTCACCTGTACCCATTCGAAAAGGATCAAGCGAGCATCTGGTCCGTCGACCGTCAGCATGCCGACTGAGTTTCCGGCACCTTCTTGCAGATGAGTCGATTCACTGCTGCGTGAGAACTTGCGTTCCTATATTTATTCTCGCTCCTGCGTCTGACCAGTGCCAGTCTGTTTAGTCCCATCCCATACAAAACAGTCAACCCGTGTCCGCGGAACAAAAGGTTAACTTCTGCTAACTCCCGCCCACACCCTTCGTCAAAGCAAGTATGACCGCAATCACGGAACAAAAGGAAGAATGGAACTTTCGGAATTGCGGTTACGTAGTGTAGGGAAGAAGAACGAGCAGTCCGTAATAAACTTCCGCGTGGGTGGAAGTTTCTCAAGATTCTAGCGGGGTTTAGGGAATTCTCTCACTCTCGGTTTGGCGGCCCAGGTGAAAGAATTCCCCTGCACAGCCAGACAAGCCTTGCGGCTTGTCTGCTGAAACCCCAGCGCATGCATTGTAGGCGATTCGCGGCGAAACACCAACGTTTTCTCGCGCAAGTCGTGAGCCGGGCCGCCTTAACCGTCCTCCGACCAGATTCGGGGAAGAAAAAGGAGCAGTCATGAACTTCGCGACAGTTTCGAAAGGCGTTGTATTGGGCCTGGCGTTGTTGTTGGCGTCAGGTGCCTTTGCCGCAACTAAAGGCAGTTTGCAACTGATCAACCCCGCAACCGTGAATGGAACTACGCTGAAGCCAGGCGACTATAAAGTCGAGTGGGAAGGCAGCGGCCCCAACGTCGAGCTAAGCATCATACAAGGCAAGAAGGTCATGGCGAAGGTTCCGGCACATGTGGTGGAACTGCAGAAGCCTGCCTCCAACGATGCGGCCATAACCCGCCAGAACAGCAGCGGACCAAACACGCTGGCTGGCGTTCTTTTCCATGGCCAGAAATTTGAGTTGGATCTGGGGGACAGCGGTGACAGCATGCAGGGCAACGGATCCAGCAAATAAATTAATGTCTAACAGGAATGTCTAACAACGAAACGGGAGCACGCTCGTGCTCCCGTTTCGCTTAGCGACGCTCAGCTCAGTACTTCGGGACCTTCGGATCCACTCGCTCGGCCCAGGCGTTGATCCCGCCCGCCAAGTTGTGGACTTTTCTAAATCCGGACTGCTGCAGGAATGCAACCGCTTTTGCGCTGCGTCCGCCCATCTTGCAATGGACGACGATTTCCCGGCTGGAATCCAGTTCATTCACCCGTTTCGGCAGATCATTCAGCGGAATCAGATGTCCGCCGATGTTGCAGATCTGATATTCATGCGGTTCACGCACATCGAGCACAAACAAATCTTCTTTCGCGTCCAGGCGCCGCTTCAGCTCTTCGACCTGAATTTCTGGAACCCCAGCCTCCACCAGCTTCTCCTCCCCGCGAATCCCGCAAAACTCGTTGTAGTCTATCAGCTTCGTCACCGTGGGATGTGTACCGCACACCGGGCAATCGGGATTTTTTCGAAGCTTGAGCTCGCGAAATTTCATGCCGAGCGCATCGATCAGTAACAGTCTCCCAATGAGAGGATCGCCCACTCCCAAGATCAGTTTGATTACCTCGGTCGCCTGCATCACGCCCACCAACCCCGGCAGAATGCCAAGCACTCCGCCTTCCGCGCAGGAAGGCACCAGGCCTGGCGGTGGGGGTTCCGGATACAAACAGCGGTAGCACGGCCCATCTTCCGTCGCGAAGACGCTGGCCTGCCCTTCGAAACGAAAGATTGATCCGTATACGTTTGGCTTCCCAGTGAGCACGCATGCGTCATTTACCAGGTAGCGTGTCGGGAAGTTATCGGTGCCGTCGGCGATGATGTCGAAGTCGCGGAAGATCTCCAGTGCGTTCTCGCTGCTCAGCCGCGTGTCAAACTTACGCAGATTCAGGAACGGATTGATGCCTGTCAATTTATCGCCGGCGGAGTCCAACTTTTTCCGTCCCACATCGGCCGTTGAATGAATGATCTGCCGCTGCAAATTGGTATAATCCACAACATCGAAGTCCACCAGGCCGAGCGTACCCACGCCCGCGGCTGCGAGGTACAACGCCAGCGGAGAACCGAGGCCACCCGTGCCAATGCAAAGCACGCGTGCCGCTTTCAGCTTCTGCTGCCCTTCCATGCCGACCTCTGGCATGATCAGGTGCCGTGAGTAGCGCAGGATTTCGTCTTTGCTCAATGTTCCTGGAATCTCGGTGGTGATAGTAGCCATAAAATCCTCGATTGAAATCTAGATTTTCGGGAGCGTCAGAATCGGAGCGCTAGCAACACGAAAGGCGACGACAACAACAGCGGATTGTAAGGGAAGGTTTCAACTCTCTAATTCCTGATCTCGCCGAAATCCCAATCACTCATCGCCTCCGGCAATCGAAGGAACGATGGAAATGTTATCACTTTCCTTCAGCGAGGTCGCTTCTTTCTGCAGGTAGCGAATGTCCTCGTCGTTCACGTAGAGGTTGACGAACGCGCGCAGCTTGCCATCGTCCGTATACAGATGCCTCCGCAACTCCGGATGCTGCGCCAGCAAAGCGGTCATCGCTTCGCCAACCGT
>JBAVZU010000130.1:0-12611 GCA_049588915.1 Candidatus Sulfotelmatobacter sp. | reverse complement strand
GATTATATTGCGCGCCGAAATCGACGGTGGGAAGAAGAGTGCGATGCTCGCCCTGAGCGCGCAGATATTGCGCGCGGGCATGTTCGATGGCGGACTTGACGGAGGGACTGGAGTCGGCGGCCTCTTTCGAGGCGTCGTCATTTGACGGCGTTGTCGGAAATGCGGGAAGGGAATCAGTTTCGGTTTTAATTCCGGCAGCTGGTAAGCCTGTAAGTTTCGAAAGGTGTTCTCGCAGCACATCGGCCGAGCCTTGCGCTTCGGCGATTCGCAGTCGCAGTCGAGCTTCGGACAGGTGAGCCCGGGTTTCATCGAGTTCGCTGTCGACGCCTTCTTTCACGCGCTCGGCGACGGCGGTTTGCATCTTTTGAACATCGGGATAAATCTCGTGTAGCCGGTCGAGGCGCTGCTCCCATTTTTCGAGTTCGGCGTAACTGAGCACTGTGTCCTGGATGATTTGATTGCGCTGATCTTTGGTGCGGAATCCGGCGGCCGACGTTTCGCTCTGTGCGGCGTGGATGAAGGAGCGCAGTTCGGGATGAATTAATGCTGATTGCGCGTTGATATTGAATATCGAAGGCGCAGAGCCGGCGAGGCTGAGTGGGAATCCATAAGACCATCCCAACGCCGCGCCGGTGGTGACTTGGGGGAGATAATTGCCGCGCAGTACCTGAATGTTGGCGGCGGCGTTCTGTTGGTCGGCGGCTGCGATTGCCGCTCCGTTGGCGTGTTGCAGGGCGAGTTCCACGGCACGTTTCAACGTAAGGGTTTGCGCGGGCAACGCTGCGGGAAGAAAGAAAATCGCGGCCAGAAATAATTTATAAATTGCCGCACTGCTGCGGAGAGTATTTCTCATCGTCTTCACCTTTGTGATGGCTAGGGAGATTTTACGGGCAATTTGATGCGGGAGGGATGATGAGGGTGAGTCGGAGCCTTGATGTCGCTAACGTTTAAGTTGATGTCATACACCCGTTAGGAGCGGCCGCGGAATTGGATGATTCTGCGGCGATCACGTTTTGAGGGACGCGCGGCGGGAAGCTGTTCGAATTGGCGCATGGCTTTGCGTTCGGCGGCAACTTGCTGGCGGAGCTCGCGACTGGCGTCCGTTTCGCGATACAGAGTTTGGGCGATGGACGCGGGACCGCGCACGTCGCTGAGAGCGAGGACTTCGACTTCAAAGTCGCCGCCATCGTTGGTTACGCGCAGCATATCGCCGACGCGCACTTCACGCGCGGCTTTGGCAGGCTGACGGTTGGATTGAATCCGGCCAAGTTCGCAGGAGCGGGCGGCGAGGGATCGAGTCTTGAAGAATCTGGCCGCCCAGAGCCATTTGTCGATGCGCACGGAGGTCATAATCTATTTTCCTACAGCCCACCAGATGCGGGTTAGCTCACGGGATCCGGATTCGGCTTATAAAGCAAAGCCTCTGCTTGGAACGCGGTACACTACAAGGCCGAAGGAGCGACCCTAGATGAAAACTTCCAAGCTGGCGAAATCTTACCGCATTGATGATGGCAAACACTTTCAGCTAAAAGATATTGATCCCGCGGACACCGGGCATGTACATTCCGCCAACGAGGCCGAGGAACAACTGCAGAAAGACATTTCCCGCATGGAGGACTTACAGGCTAAGCTTTACGCGCAAGATCGATGGGCGCTTTTGCTGATCTTCCAGGCGATGGACGCTGCGGGAAAAGATGGAACCATTAAACATGTGATGTCCGGGGTAAATCCTGAGGGCTGCCAGGTGTATTCGTTCAAAACACCGTCGGAGACGGAGTTGCAGCATGATTTTTTATGGCGCACGACGGAGCGTTTGCCGGAGCGGGGGCATATCGGGATTTTCAACCGATCGTACTATGAAGAGGTGCTGGTGGTACGAGTTCATCCTAAAGTGCTCGAGAACGAGAAGATTCCGCCGTCTCTACTGACGAAGCATATCTGGAAAGAACGCTTCGAAGACATCAATTGTTTTGAGCGGCATATGGCGCGGGACGGGACAGTGATCCGAAAGTTTTTCCTTCATCTTTCAAAGAAGGAGCAGAAAAAAAGATTCCTGGCGCGACTGGATGAACCCGAAAAACATTGGAAGTTTTCCGAAGCCGATATTCACGAGCGAGATTACTGGGACGATTATCAGAATGCGTACGAAGAGATGATCCAGCACACGGCGAGCAAAGCGGCTCCTTGGTACGTGGTTCCGGCGGACAACAAGTGGTTCACGCATCTGGTGGTAGCGGCGGCGGTGGTCGAGACGCTGAAAGAGTTGGGCCTTTCCTATCCGAAAGTGGATGCAGTGAAGCTAAAGGAAATCAAGGCTGCGCGGCTGATGTTGTCGAAGAAATAGAGACTTGTCTGCCGGAGCGGGAGAGCGAAGCGGAAAAGATAGAGCGCACTAGAGAATTCCGGTACCGGGATTGCCTTATTACTTCTGTGCCACGAAATGGCACTGTTGTGCCTTGTGCGGCGACGCCTCCACTGCTATTTTGCCGATAGTGATGCTGATCCTCCCCTGCGGTGACAGCGATTCGATCGTTTTTGGGGTGCAATATGAGGCTCATGCATCTGTGTTATGTGGCGGTAGGGTTCGCGGTGGCACGCTGGATATTTCGCCGGCAAGCGGTAGTTGATCCGGTCGTACGTTTGCGCACTTCGGGGCTTTTATAGAGGGTTTGGGCGCGCGCCCCGTTGCGCTTCACTTCGTCAGCGCGCGCCCAACTGCCTTTCCTGAGTTCATTTACCTGGACATCCGGAAGGTCTAGCACTTCGGTGTGCCGCGGTTATCTCTCTTTCCTCGCTTGCTCTAAATACAATCAAAACAGGAGCACGTGGTAGTGAGTCGCTGATTTGAGCGATTTGTCCTCCAGTTCTCATCACTATGCTCTCGATGCACAAGTGATCTTCTGGCTTCCCAAATGCGCAAATTGACCATAAATCGAATGAAGAAGGCGCTGCTGATCATGGGTCTGATAAGCGTAGGAATATTTGCCATGGCGTTGCCGCAGTTAGTTCGCGCGCAAGACGATGGGAGCGATACTCCGCTGGGTGACGTGGCGCGCAGTTATCGGAAGAAGGCCGAACCTTCTAAGGCTGAATCCTCTGAAGCGGTGATTGATAATGACAATCTGCCCAAGGTCGTGGAGAACGCCGAAAAGCGGCGCGCAGCCGGTTCCACGATGGTGTTCTCATTCGACTCGGGTGCGAAGAGCTTTCATGTTTCTTCGCCTGACGTGAGTTGCAGCCTGAGTTTCAGCGCGAGGACCAGTTCGCTCCTCTCCGATCCCATCTCCTTCGACGAATTGCCGCGTGAGGAGCTGGCTAAACTGGATGGACCTGCGACGATTGACGGAGATTCGCTGCAAGTTTCGGTGCATAACGGGACAGCGTGGGAGCTGCGCGAGGTTGTGATCGGCCTGACCATTTTGCGGCGCGCGCAATCAGGGAATGCAAGCTCCTACTACGGAGGTGCACGGATTGTGCCCGCGGCGGCGGGAGCTTCTCGTCCGGCGCAAGATTCTTCACAGAAGCAGCCGGATGTAACGGTGCTGTTGCGAGTGAAGGGATCGGCAGCGCCATCCACGACAGCGCTGTTCCGCACGCAGTTGAATTTTGCGCTGTTTCCTGATCAGGAATGGCACTGGGCGATTGTGAAAGCGAAAGGCGTTCCACCGCAAGCTTCTCCTGAAGGGATGGCGACCAGGCAATCCCAAGTCTCGCGCTAGGCGGCCTGCGAGTTGGCCGCCAGTCTCGCCGAAACCAGAACGGTAGTTTCGAACTGAACAAACCGGGGTCGATCTTGCACGCTTCATCAACCACTTTCAATCAAACCACTTGCTCAAACCACGCGTGGTAAACTGACCACAAATCCCAGACCTGAAGGACAGGCGATGAAATTTGGAGTCATCATCTTTCCCGGCTCGAACTGCGATCACGACGCCTACTGGACGATTCAGAACGTAGCCAAACAGTCCGTATGTTTTCTTTGGCATGAATCGCACGATCTGGAGAACTGCGATGCCGTTATCGTTCCGGGGGGGTTCGCTTTCGGGGACTACCTGCGGACTGGCGCGATTGCAAAGTTTTCTCCAGTGATGGAATCGGTGCGCCGATTTGCCGTAGGCGGAGGTCTGGTGTTGGGAATTTGCAATGGCTTCCAGATTCTCTGCGAGGCGGGGCTTTTGCCGGGAGCGCTGATGCGGAACACCGGCCTAAAATATGTTTGCAAGCCGGTGGACGTGCGGGTGGAAAATGCTATGACGCCCTTCACCAATGCTTGTTCGCAAGGCGAGGTTTTAACGATTCCGATTGGGCATATGGAGGGGAATTATTTCTGCGATGAGCAAACTTTAGAGGAGTTGCGCCGCGGCAATCGCATTGTGTTTCGCTATTCCACTGCTGCGGGAGAAATCTCGGCCTCGGCCAATCCGAATGGTTCACTGGACAACATTGCAGGGATCTGCAACGAAGCTGGCAATGTTGTGGGGATGATGCCTCATCCGGAGCGTTCCGCCGAACCTGAACTGGGTTGCACTGATGGACTGAAAATCTTCCAGTCGATGGTAGGCGCGATGGCTAGCAGATGAAGCTGCTGAGCCTTCCATTGCGACGCTAGCCATGCTCGGGCCATCTCCAGCTGTTTATTATCGAAAAGGCCGGCAAACCGGAAAGCGAATTCTGTTATAATTTCGATTCGCCTGCAGATTTATCGAGGCAGCCTGTGATTCCCTCGAATCCCGCGCCAATTCTGATTTTTATATACGAGGTCTAGCCATGTCTGGCCATTCAAAATGGGCCACAATCAAGCATAAAAAGGGCGCGCTCGATGCCAAGCGCGGCAAGATCTTTACCCGTCTTATCAAGGAAATCAGCATCGCCGCGAAGAACGGCGGCGGCGATCCTGATACCAACCCGCGATTGCGTGGCGCCATTCTCGCCGCTAAGTCCGAGAACATGCCGGCTGACAACATCAAGCGGGCAATTCAGCGCGGCACAGGAGAATTGCCGGGGGCCACGTATGAAGAATTTTCGCTCGAAGGCTACGGCCCGGGGGGCGTTGCGATCTTGCTCGACATCAATACCGACAATCGCAACCGTACGGTCAGCGAAATTCGTCACGTCTTTGGAAAGAACGGCGGCAATATGGCTGAGGCGGGCGCCGTTTCCTGGATGTTTCACAAGAAGGGCGACATTGTCATTCCCAAGAGCGCTGCGAAAGAGGACGACTTGATGAACATCGTTCTCGAAGCCGGCGGCGAAGATCTGAATGACGATGGAGAAAATTGGGAGATCCTGACTGAGCCTTCGGCTTTTGAAACAGTGCTTGAAGCTGTAAAGAAGGCGGGGATTGAGCCCGCATCGTCCAGTGTTGCGATGATTCCGCAGAATTACATCAAGCTCGAAGGGCAGGCGGCGGGTACCATGATCCGGCTTATGGAAGCGCTGGAAGAGCAGGACGACGTGCAGAACGTGCACTCCAACTTCGATATCGATCAGAAGTTGTTGGAAGAAGTGGCCGGCTGATTATTTGCGAAATATTTTTGAAGCCGCCTTCTCCGGCGGCTTTTCTTTTTGTTGTTGGTGACGCTACTCACGAGAAATTGTGATCTGCCCAATAAAAGTTTTCAACACAAGCGTGGATAATTCTGTGGAAAAGCACAGCTCTATCTTCGTAAGTGGTTCAGCGGGAGATGGTTCAGCATTTTGCACTGAAGCGGGTGCTGGCACTTTCGTGGCGTGAGTGCAAAAGCAAACCGAAGTGCGGCGGAAAGTTTGGATGACTGAGCGAAGTTTGAAACTGCGGCTCGATAAACTTCTAGTGCAGCGTGCCCTCGCGGCCTCGCGAGAGCGCGCTCAAGCGCTGATTCTCGCCGGCAAAGTCCTTGTCGACGATCAGAAGATCGAGAAGGCTGGCGCGCAAGTCTCTTCCGACTCGGTGGTGCGCCTGCTCGGTGAAGATCTGAAGTACGTGAGCCGCGGCGGACTCAAACTGGAACGCGCTCTTGAACATTGGAACGTAGATGTCCATGAGAAGATTTGCCTCGATGTTGGCGTGTCCACCGGCGGCTTTACCGATTGCCTGCTGCAGCATGGAGCGGCGCGCGTGATCGCCATCGATACCGGTTATGGCCAGATGGATTTCAAGCTGCGGCAGAATCCTCAAGTTCGGCTTCTGGAAAAAACCAATGCGCGCTACGTAACGCGAGAGATTATCGGTGACGTGGTGGATTATATCGTGCTCGATGTAGCGTTCATTTCCGCTACGCTGGTTTTGCCTGCGGTGGTGAATGCGGCGTTTCCGCCGTCTGCAGATGAGCGCCGCGGGCGGCAAGTGATCGTCCTCGTGAAACCGCAGTTTGAGGTCGGAAGAGAACTTGTTGGCAAGGGAGGGATTGTTCGCGACCTGGCGTCTCAGATGGCATCTGTCGAAAAAGTAAGAGCAAGTTTGATGGAACTGGGCTGCTCTGGCACGCACGTGATCGATTCCCCCATTCTGGGCGCGGAAGGAAATCGTGAATTTCTTCTGCGGGGAGTGTTCTGATGCAGACTGTTGCGCCGCGGACCTTGGGCCGGTGCAGAGGCGCGCCGATTAAGGTATTTTGCCTCGAATTCTGTACAATCTTTACTTTCCAAGTTGCCATGTCCTCATCCTCATCTACAGCCACGAAACTTGCAGCGATCATCTCGCGTCCAGCGCGAGCGGAGGTAGCTCGTACCGTGCCCGAATTGCTGGCCTGGCTTTATGCGCACGGTTATAAAGTGATCGTCGATCCGGAGACCGCTAAATATGCCAGCGGCGAAGAGGAAGTGGCGCGTTCGCAAATGTCGTCACGGCCGTTAGATCTGGTGGTGGTGCTCGGCGGGGACGGCACTTTGCTCTCCGCTGCTCGCGCCACTGCGCCGATCGACGTGCCTCTGCTCGGAGTGAACCTGGGCTCGCTTGGATTTCTGACGGATGTGCCGCTTTCCTCTCTCTTTTCCATGCTCGATCAGATCGCACAGGGACGCGCCGCGGTGGAGCAGCGCTCGCTGATGCAGTGCGATTTGCTCCGGGGCGAAGACGTTCTCGGAAGTTATCTGGTTTTCAATGATGCCGTCGTAAATAAGACCGCACTGGCGCGGCTGAATAACTACGAACTGTTTATTGATAAAGTATTCGTCTCCAGCTACCGTGCCGATGGAATGATCGTGGCCACGCCCACGGGATCGACTGCTTATTCTCTGTCCGCAGGCGGACCCGTGATGATGCCGACTGTAGCCGCGTTTGTGATTACGCCGGTGGCCCCGCATTCGCTGACGCATCGGCCGCTGGTCGTGCCGGATTCGGCGGTGGTGGAACTGCTGCTGCGCAGCGACGAGGAAGTTGCCTACCTGAGCCTGGATGGTCAGCCGGGGCTAGATTTACGCGATGGCGATAGGGTCCGTTGCCGGCGGTCGGAGCATCGGGTGAGCCTGTTTCGAACCGATCATGACTTCTTCCACGTGCTGCGTTCGAAGCTGAAGTGGGGAGAAAGGTAAAAGCGATTGTTGATTTTGTGATTGATAATTGATGATTGAAAGGCTCAAGGGTGAAAGTTTTCAATCAGCAGTCAACAATTTACAGTTCCGCGGCATACAGCTCGCTTATCTTTTCTCTGCGCCGGATGATCTTGGCGGACTTGCCGCGAACCAGAATTTCCGCGGGACGGGGGCGCGAGTTGTAATTCGACGCCAACGCCATTCCGTAGGCTCCAGCGTCGAGAATCGCAAGCAAGTCTCCCTCTTCCACGCGAGGCAACGTCCGATCACGAGCGAAAGAATCGCCGGATTCGCATACCGGCCCTACGATATCCACCCTCTCTCTCCTGGCCGATGGGTTCTGGACGGCAACCAGGGGAACGACTTCGTGGTACGCCCCGTA
The DNA here is from genome assembly GCA_049588915.1 of Candidatus Sulfotelmatobacter sp. Classification (GTDB taxonomy): domain Bacteria; phylum Acidobacteriota; class Terriglobia; order Terriglobales; family Acidobacteriaceae; genus Sulfotelmatobacter. The sequence continues at coordinate 4,717 of JBAVZU010000130.1, read as the reverse complement.
CAGGGCCGGCCGAATCAGATCCGTCATGGCAGCATCCACCACCAGGAAAAGTTTTCCGTCGTTATTTTTTCTGTACAAGACCGAAGTGAGCAGCGCGCCCGCAGGGCCGACGATCGACCTACCGGGCTCGAGCAGCAAGCGGACATTCAGTCCGCGCAAGGGCCTGGTTACGGCTTTCGCATAACGGGAAATAACGTTGGGAAAGTCCTCACCAGAGTCTTGATAGGGAATGCCAAGCCCTCCGCCAGCGTCAACAAAGTCGATGAGATGTCCATCCGCTCGTAATTTGCGAACCAGATCGGCCACTCGCTCCATCGCTTCCGCGAAAGGAGCAACGTCAGTGATCTGCGAGCCGATATGAACGCTGACCCCGCAAACCTTCAGATATTTTGTCCCCGAGGCTTTGGCATAAAGCTCGCGAGCATTTCCAATCGGCACTCCAAATTTGTGCTTGTGCAATCCTGTTGAGATGTAAGGATGCGTGTCGGCGGCGACGTCTGGATTCACGCGCTGCGCGATGCGCGCCGGCCTCCGATACTGTGTGGCACACTCCGCCAGGACCCATAGCTCCGACTCGCTCTCGATATTGAAGAGAAGGATGCCCGCCTTCAGGGCCTCGGTCATTTCTTCTCGAGATTTTCCTACGCCGGAGAAAACTATTTTTTTGACCGCCCGCCGATCGGCTATCAGCACCCGCTCCAGCTCACCCCCTGAAACCACATCGAAGCCGCAACCCTCGCGGGCCAGCAAGCGGAGGATGCTCAGGTTCGAATTCGCTTTAACGGAATAACAAATGGCGTGAGGAACGTCGCGGAATGCTTTTTCAAGAGCCGCCAGCCGTTGCAGAATTGCCGTAGCCGAGTATACGTAAAGAGGTGTGCCATAACGCTCGACGAGTTTAGCCAGCGGAAGGTCTTCACAAAACAATTCAACCGTCGAGCTGCGATGAAGAAGCCCGGTACGCCTGTGTTGGAAAATAAATCCCGGCGGCCGCTCGAGGTCGGGTTCTCTGCGCCGGTTCATTTTCGTTTCGCAGAGGTGGAAGGAGTCTCATCCTTAACCTTGATTGCCACAACTGTTTGATCATCGAACGTCTCGGCTCCTGCTGAGTGCTCGGCCGCGGCCTTAAAGAGAGTCTCGACCACGCAGTCTGCCGATGTGCCGGCGCATTCGGCCACCAGCTTTTCTACGCGTCCCCGGCCAAATAAATCTCCGCTGCGATTCCGCGCGTCGAGGATACCGTCACTGAAGAAAACAAACATATCTCCCGGCTTCATTTTGAAACGGAACTCGTCATAATTCGCATCGTCAAAAAGTCCCAGCGGAAGGCCGGTGGCTTCAATCACGTGATTCTTTCCGCCATGCACGTGAATTGGGCGCGGCAAGCCGGAGTTGGCCACCAGGAGCGTTCGGTTCTCATCGTCCCATACGGCGTAAATGAGCGAAACGAATTGCGCTTCAATGCGACGCTCGGCCAGAGAAAGATTCACCGCGCGGAGCATCTCGGCGGGACCGGGCTCAATGGGGGCGTGGGAGCGAAGGATTCCGCTGACCAGAGCGGCATAAATGGCGGCCGGCGCGCCTTTGCCGCTGACATCACCAATCACGATTCCGAGGCGGGAAAGCGAGTAGGGAATAAAGTCGTATAGATCTCCGCCAATGGCGCGAGCCGGCACAAACTTAGCCGCTAGCTCGAGGTTGGCGTACTGGGGGAGAGTCTGCGGCAGCAAGCGGGTTTGCAATTCCCGCGCGAGTGCCAAGTCGCGCTCGAGGCGGCGCTCCTGCCGCGCGATCTCCTCATAGAGTCGCGCGTTTTCGATCGCGATGGCTACCTGCGCGGCCAGAGTCATCATAGTGCGGCGGTGATCGTCGGTAAAAAAGCCGCGGCGCGTGTGCTCCAGATCGAGCACTCCGATTACTTTGTCTTTGTAGATCAAAGGCACGGCCAGTTCAGAGCGCGTTTCGGGATTGCCTTCGATGTAACGTGGATCCTTGCTGACGTCGGGCACCAGAACGGCCTGTCCGCTTTGAGCCGCGGCACCGACAAGACCGCGGCCCAGAGGAACCTCGTGCTTGAGGTGGATATTTTCGCGGAAGCGCAGAGAGAAGCGGTGCTGCAGTTTCTCACCGGAAGAATCGACGAGAAGAATGCTGAACATCTGATAATCGATCAATCGCCGAAGCAACTCCGCAACCCGGTTCAGAAGTTCATCGAGATTTAGAATGGAGGACAGCTCCCGCGCGATTTCGTTGAGCAACAATAAAATGCGGGCCTGCCGCGTGGTGCGCGTGTAGAGTTGTGCGTTCTCGATTCCGCCCGCAATGCGAGAAGCTACCAGCGTTAGCAGGCGGCTGTGTTCTTCAGTGAAGTAACCGGGATCCCGCGCTTCGAGATCGATCACGCCGATCACTCGATTCTTGGTGATGAGCGGGACAGCTAATTCCGAGCGCACGTTTGGCACAGCGGCGATGTAGCTTGGATCCTGCGTAACGTCATCGACAAGAACGGCCTTCCGCAACTGAGCCGCCTGACCGGTCACTCCTTCGCCTACCTTGACTCGAGCCCGATCCGCGAATTTCTCGGGATATCCAACCTGGAACCGGAAGCGCAGTTCCTGAGTTTTCTCGTTGAGGAGAAGGATTGCAAAGATCTGGTAGTCGATGACTTTGCGCACGACCTCGGCAACCCGGCGCAGAGTAGTATCCAGGTCGAGCGATGTTGCCAGTACGTCGGCAACCTCCAGCAGCAATGGCTCAACCGGTAGATGATTTTCAGTTTCGCTTAGTACTGACCCCATATTTTTTCTATGATAGCAGCCGTGTCTTGAATGCCGGGAATTGAATAGCGGTTACCGAGAAGAGAGGCTTCAATGCAGTTGTGGAAAACCCGAGTGTACTGGCTCGGAACTCGGTACTGGTTTTTACTCGCGCGGCACGATGCAAATATCCGCGAGGTTTCGATAGCGTTCGGCGTAATCGAGGCCGTAGCCTACGACGAACTCGTCCGGAATGGTGAAGCCGACATAGTCGCCGTGCAGGGGCAACTTGCGTCGCGAGGGCTTGTCGAGAAGGGCAGCGATCTTTAGGGACTTTGGCTGATGCGCCAGCAGCAGCTTCTTCAAAACTGTGAGAGTGAGTCCCGTATCCAGAATGTCTTCTACGACGATGACATTTTTGTCTTTCATGGATTGATCTACATCTTTGGTCAGCTTTACCTCGCCCGTGGAGTCCCATCCGCTTTTGAGTTCCTGAGTAGGGCTGGGGCGGTTGCCGTAACTGGAGACACCGACAAAATCAAAGGTTGCGTCCAGGTTTATCTGGCGGGCCAGATCGGCTAGAAAAATCGCTGAGCCTTTCAATACGCCGACAAGAATTATAGGCTGGCCAGCAAAATCCCGAGTGATGTCCGCGCCCAATTCTGCGACACGCTGTGTAATCTGCTCACGCGAAATCAGCACCTTGAGTTCTGTCATGGCGTTTCATATTAAACTAAAGTTCAGCCGCAGCCCACGCCTTGGCTCGTTTGTCGAGCAAATCTATTTCGAGAGCGGCGGCCGGAGCGAGTGATCAATGAAATTGAAAGGCATTCAACTTACGTGGCTGGGCCATGCGACATTTCGCATCGAAACGCCCGGCGGACAAACCGTCATTATCGACCCTTGGATCATGAACAATCCTGCTTGCCCTCCGTCGGACAAGAAGGTGAAAAAAGTAGATACGCTTCTGATCACTCACGGTCACGGCGATCACATTGGCGACGCCGTGGAGGTGATAAGGGAGCACAATCCGCAGGTTGTCGGCATTCCTGAATTATGCGGATGGCTGGAGAAGAAGGGCGCCAAGAAAATCGCCATGATGAACAAAGGCGGTACGCAGAAAATAGGCGACATCAAAGTGACCATGGTGCACGCCGACCACTCCTGTGGCATCCAGGATGGCGACCAGCTTATCTATGGCGGCGAAGCTTGCGGGTATGTTGTGGAGTTCGAAAACGGCGTCAAGATCTATCACGCCGGAGATACGAATGTGTTCGGAGACATGGCCATCATTCGGGAGCTCTATGCGCCTGAAATTGTGATGATGCCCATCGGCGACCACTTCACCATGGGACCGCGCGAAGCGGCTTATGCCTGCAATCTGCTGAAGCCGAACACCGTCATCCCGATGCATTTCGGCACGTTCCCGGTGCTGACGGGAAGTCCGGCCGAATTGAAAAAGCTGGTGCCCAGCCTGGAAGTTTTGACCATGAAGCCGGGCGTGACGTTGCGCGACTGAGATGGACAATTAGAGCAACGCTTACGAGGAGAAATAGTGGCCGCCGCCGAAAAATCGAAGAAAGAAAACAGGCCGCCGTGGCGGCACTACAACCTCACCACGGCCGGGCCAGTCGACGACTATTTGTATTCGCTGCTTCCGAAGCGCGACGACGTGCTGGTGGAAATGGAAGAGTACGCTGCGAAGCATGACGTGCCCATCGTAGGGCCCGCGGTGGCGCGCGTGCTTCAGCAACTGGCCTTGATCATCAACGCCAAGACGGTGTTTGAATTGGGATCTGCGATTGGATATTCGACCATCTGGTGGGCGCAAGCTGTGGGCGAAAAAGGACGCGTTATCTACACCGATGGCGATTCCAAGAATGCCGAACGGGCTCGCCGATACTTTGATCGAGCCGGCGTTTCCGATCGCATTGCGCTGCACACGGGAGACGCGTTGGAAG